>REDB01000114.1 GCA_007693685.1 Oceanospirillales bacterium | reverse complement strand
TGAGTGAAGCATAAAAATAGCAGCTTTAAGCGTTCAACGATACTAGGCAAATATGCAAAAAAAAATTAAACTTTGTAGGCTATATGCTTCTCCATTGCCACTGTTATTGACAGAATAAATGGATTGAAGAATTTCATATCAATTACTAGGGTGAGCTTTTAATTTAAACCCACCATTCGGTGCTCGCCAAGGACACTGCCCATTCATAAAACCATCATCAATCGCAACATCATTGTCGACAAAATTCACCCATCGGCAAAAATTATCATCTTTGTAATATCGGTATTCCTTGCCTCGACGAATACCATCCTCTATCCATGACTGGTACCAAATTGTACCGTCTTCGTACCAACCAGTTAGGTAGCCATGCATATTTCCACTTGGTGCGTCAGTAAAGCACATTGCCCATTGAGGCTTTAATCTTTCTCTGTCATAAAAAGAAACACCAGGTCCCTGACGACGACTCAATACTTCATTAAAGTAACCAACTTCGAATAAATACAATGGACCGTCCATCATAGTCGGCAAGCGGTAACCATCTTCGTTCGTCATGTAAGTAAGTGACTGATAGTCAACCTCCCAGCCACATTCGTATGTGAAGATTCCCTCTTGCTCTACTCCTTCTATCTCAACTTTTATTGTAATTGAATCTGCATCTAAGTATTTACCTATGGTTTGTTCTGTAAGATCGGAGTAAAGCCTCACCCGAGGATAAAACACCTCACTTTCGCTAAGCTCGGTGAAAGTATGGCTTACTATTGAAGCTTGCCCCTTGACTGGTGTATCGATTATCTCGGGTGAACCATCACCAAAATTCCAGACGTATTGGTAAATTCCTTCGGGTTGTGCATGGGCTTTAAAGTTACTAGTGACTTCGTTAGCCCCCCCTTGTAGCTCATAGATCACAATACGAGGTGGCGTAATGGTAACCATAGCCTGATCTACCTTCTCAATCACTTCGCTGCCGTCTTTGAAGATTACAACTAGTACAAGATCAGTATTCGGAAGAATGGCTCTACTGCCTTGCCAATAAAGTCCTCCATCGTCTGTGACGTTAAATTTGACTCCTCTGACTGCATCGCCTTGTTGATGACGCTCTCTTATTTCTACCCGGTCAATCGAATTAACTAAGCGTCCATTTCCATCGTTTGCTAAAAAATAGAGAGGGAATATCAATCGACCAGTGATCCGAACCTCATCACCTTCCAATCTTAACTCAACACGCTCAAGAACAGGACAGCTTCTACTTGGATGATCTAAAGCTATTTCACTAAAGGTAGCTTGAACCGTCTTGCGGCCTAGTTCCAACGCATCTTCAGTTCGCAATTCGAGTTCAGCACCAAAAAACTCTTCATGATCAATGTCGCCAAGATTTAGAATTTTCGTTGGATGAGGGAAGCTCAATCCCCTTGCTTGTTGACTGAAAAGAGGTACTGCACCATCGTTAGCTTTATCCCAATCATTGCGCATCAGGTAGCTATTAAGGGACGCACCTATCGAGATATAACTAACACTGCTGAGAAGCGCAGAAATACTAGCTGATTTCAGATCGACGCGCTTAGTAGTTTCTCCAACAATAAAGGTGTATCCACCGGCGATTCGCTCACGGCTAGAATCGGAGTTGAATGCACTTAAGTTTTGGCTAAAAACCGGAATATTCAATGTAGCTTCTGCCTGCTGCGTCAGAGTTGGAAATAGCATATCCATATTAAGAAGAGGACGAAGGTTAGCCTCCCAACGAAGATCGCGGATGCCAGGAGCATCAATTGCGAGGTGTTTATTTAGAGTATTGCCTAGCCCAGTACGAAAACTAGGACCCCAGAACCAGTGACTACTCATTTCATGCAAAGGAACAACCAAGCCATCTTCAATATGCATGTCATGCCCCGCTTCAAATGAATAACGCAAGGTGTACATTGGCGCTCCTCGATGTGGGGTCCCCCAAGTGACTAAACGTGCGGTTCTATCCTTGAACTCCTGAGGCATATGCCGAATGCCTGCACGCGCAACAAGTCCACCTTGAGAGTGTGCAACGATCATAGCGTTAAATGGCATATCGTTCTCAATCATTTCTCTCAGCTGAGGATCATTGATAAGTTCTTGTTGAATCAACACACCTAAAGCAGCCCCTAATGGTTCATGGCGGATGCCACCCGCATCAATGGTTTCAGAGAAAATGGGGCGATAGGTGGGGTAGACAAGTTCATAGAATGCCGTGCACTCGAAAGGATACAATGCTTGCTTTACGCCATCAGCTGTTTCGTAGGTTCGGGTAATTTCCTCGTAGAACTGATCCCAAACCAGACGTTTGTAGTTGAAAAGCCAAGGTGCTTGCTGACTGATCGCAACGGAGCTACCACCTTTTTCTTCCTCATTATGACCATGGATCAGTAATACAACATTACATAAAGGCTGCTTAGTCATGAGGGTGCGTTCAGCATTCGTCGCTGGTCGGCGATAACCACTCTTTGCATTCTCTGGCTGAGGGATCATTCGAATCAAGTGGGGTGGCCTATTCCAGTTCACACTTCCTTGAAAGCTCATAACGATATATTGCGCTTGGACGCTCCAGTTGCCAGTTGCTATCCCAGTAGCGCCGTGCATGGTAGCATTCACCGGAGAAAACGCATACGCTCTTCTGAATAACAAGTCAGCGAAATGCCAATTTGATTGCTGTTCAGAGGTGAATCCCTCATTGACAACCCCTTTTCGCAAAAGAGGATCAACAAATTTCAAATTGCCATTCTGATCAATGGTCGTACTTAAAAGACGGATATCTCTCTGTAGTTTGCCATCGATGTAAATTTCCCCAACTCTTAGGACATTAAGCGTTGCTGGATTGATGGTACCAAGATCACTGGCGGGTATCGTCAATTCAGGAATTAACGCCGAGACATCTCCGGTTCCTGTGACTCGTAATTGACGAACAGCGCCAGTAAGCGTCAATTCAAAATCTTGAACCACTGACGAAAATGCATCCTGAATTTCGGTGGCAGCGGTAAGACTCATACGCTCTAATATAGCTTCAACACTTCCATACAAAGCTGGGATCTTTACACTTGTGCCGTCAATTAACTTAATGGTACTAGTACTCCCCGCCGGAACCCTAATACTGTCTGTCAAATAACTTGATGAGGTTGGAGCAGGAGTTCCAAGATTATACTCTGGAGGATTGATTGCTTGTGAGTTAATGGCTTCAACCTTAACTTTTGATTCTTCACTCGAATCCGCCGCTACTGCGGCGTATGATGCCAAAAGTTCCGCTACATCTTTTAACTCGTCAAGATGATTTGCCAGAAATGAGTTCTCTGAGGTAAGCGCAATTAACGCTTTAACTTCAACAAGATTAGCACTCATTAGATCTATATCATGCTGTCGCAGCATAAGCGCCAACTGAGTTAGATTCTCTGGTAGTAAATCCCATGCGCGTAAGGCTCTAACCGTAAGCTTTCCTTTTGCAGCTATATCGTATATTTCTTTTAAGTGTTCATCTGTTGAATAGCGACTCACAGGTACCTTATCAAACACTACTATAGTATTAGTCAATCCATGGGATGATTCTGACGCACTAACTAGTAAACTTGAGTATGAAAAAAAGCTAGTCATAAGAGCTGTGACAAGAACTCGAATAATGATGTAAGGTTGATTAATCCTCATAACCTTGCCCTTATTGTATAAGCGAACTCATATCCTTCTCGTTAATCCACAACTCACCTAACGAATTAATATCGATATTAAAGCGATGTAGATTTTCTTCGACCTGTTCTGCAACTAACATGACAATAGCCATAACTTGGTTGAAGTCATTCACTTCTCTTTGAGGCATGTGTGTCCGCATCGATTCAGCCCAAGAAACCAGATTAAGTGTTTCAGCTTGAACCTCAGCTTTAAATTCTGGTGGGCCTGCTTCTGGATCAAATGCATTAAGATAACCTACACCTGTGATATCAATTTTTGCGTCAGGTAAGCTAACTGAAACCGTTTCAACATTCAGCTTTGTTTCATTGTCTTTTAGTGCTAACAGCATCTTGCCAAGGTCCTCTGTGATCGCTCCACTCAGAACAGCGCGCCATGGGATCTGACTCAGGTTTACATTTATGTTAACAACTTCTGGCGCTAACTCGGCTTCGAGTTCTGCTGCACTAAAGCCAGAATGTTGATAATTTAACGAAGCTTTAGCGGAAGTTTTGTTAAAATCTTTCAGTTCTAATCCTGCATTTAACCCACTAATAGTAAAATTTGGCATTGCACTTTCCAAAAGAATTAACGCTCCACTTTCAACAGCTACTTCAAAAGTGTTAAATGCGCCACTTAAAATATCTACCAAGTTTTCACCCGACAAATCATCTTTGTTGACCAGTTTTGCAAGTAACTGAGGGTTAAAACCATTCATAGATAGTGCTAATTGAAGATGTTCGGCTGCGATTCCATCCCCAAATTTAGTATAATTTAATCCTTCAATTCGAAAGCTGGAAAATGAGTCGCGTCTTTGGGCATCATCTTCACTGACACCGGAATGCATTTGGACCTGCATTCCTCCTAGGTTAAAACCCTTACGACCGTATGGCGCTTGAGAGCTTATATCCTTCCAACTCAAATTAAACTCATAGTTCCCTAATGCACCGATTAGACGCTGCATTTGCTCTTCAGCTCCCAAGAAAATACTTTCCAAATCTGATTCTTCAAGCCAATCAGAGATCCCTTCTATAGCTTTAAGATCATAATCATCATAATTAACAATCAGAGACAGATCACCAGTGGTATTATTTAGCTCAACATTTTTTTCACCACGGCCCATCGCGGAAGCAAGAATTCCCAATTCGCCCTCTGCTCTTCCCTCGTCAGTTGATGACTCGCGCCAATATATATTTAATCCTTCTAGAAAAAATCGCTCTATATCTTCTACTAACTCCATATTTTCTGCAGCTAAATGTACACCTTGGTAACGGTCTTCAAGCTCATTCCATAGCACACCGAAATTCAAACCCTGACTATCAAGATTCATTATTTTTCGGGAATATTCGGTTAGATAAATTGATGTAGGTAGGTTAGCAGTGATATTCCAAATGCCAGACGTTTCTTCGGGCTGAGCGACTACTACAAAATCTCCGATATTTAGTGTCATATCGTCAGATAAATTTTCTAAAACAGCGCCTTTAAAATTTGCTGTGACTTCTCCCTGTTCATCAAAGTTCCAACTTAACCCTGCATAGGCAATGGGTGCCAGCCATTCTGCCATTTTAGCTGTAACTTGTTTTGAGACTTCAGGTGGTTCTGGAATACTGTTTTTTTGTGCTAAAAAGATTTCTTGGACGCCTAGATTAAGCTCTTGAGCACTCAGGAGAAGAACGGGTAAGTGAAGTTGATTGGCAATCTGACCACGTATACGTCCATCACCTCGAATCAATAATGGTTCATCAGCACTGAGAGTCGTGCCTTTTTCAATCGCTTCCCACTCTATATAGGCTTGTGTATTAAGAAGAGATAACAGGGAGTTGTAAGCATCCTTATCTACTTTAAGCGTGCCCTCTTCAATTTGCGGTTGCAGAGCTCTTACTTCGTCAACTGTTGCGGCTAATAGGTCAACATTAGCTCTTCTTAAATCCATCGCCAGCCCCATAAAGGATTCTGGTAAAAGATTGAATGCGCGCAACGCACGCATCGTAAGCTCTCCTTGTGCTTCAATTTTTATCAATTCACTAGGTGCCAATGCTCTTTGCAATTCGCCTTCTACTTCTAGCACATTCAACTGTTCTTGAGCTAAGGTCAAACCAGAAAAGCTTAGCAAACATGCACTGCATGCCAGCGCTAGAGTTTTCTTTATGTGTTTCATGATCATTCTCCTTCATGCTGAACATGCATGATTATTTTAAATATATTACTGGGCCTGAAGATCAACATATGCCTCTAGACGTTTGATACGGTCTAATAAATCTGATGTCGGATCAATATCGTAACTTTGCTTTAATATGAGCAATGCTTCGGCATAAAGACCTTCGCCTATTAAGGTAAATCCTTGCGCTTTCAAATCAGCTGCGACATCACTAAAAGTTGGCTCTTCAATCCCAACTTCACTTAATAATTGCCAGAAGGCGTTCAGGTCGTCATCTAAAGCATTCGCACTCATCCAAGCAGATTGCTCATCATGGAGAAGCTTTTCCGATGACAATTGAAGAGATATTTCTTGAGGTAGATCGGGCATCGAACGCCAGATCCATTCACCTTGATCATTAATCAAAGTAAATCGAGCATCTGTCCCGGGGGTTACTCTCAATAAACGTTGAAATGGCGTGCCACTTTCATCTTCAGGGAAAAAATTAGCGTAAAAAAGTTGATCAGGTATCTCTTCTTCATTTTCCATTTGCCAAACATAAACCAACCAGACGGGACTACCCTGCTCCTGTCGTAGCTCTCTATTATGCTGATCGAGTAAAACCAACCGACCCTGTTGAGTAGTATGTAAAATAAGGCGAGTTGAAATTGGATCTTCCCATTCCTCTGTTTCAAGTGACCAAGCGCGTTCAAAGTTAAGTCGATCCTGAGCTGTTATTGGTGTAGTGATAAATAACAGTGCCAAGCTCAAGGAGACAAGAAGCTTATTGTTCATGGCTCTCTCCTTTTTGCGGCAGGAAATAGAAACCTAACGGGTAGTACATGGTAAAATTCTCGAACCTCAGAGGAAAGTTTTCCTCAGCCATAACCGGCTTCTCTGTACCTGCGTGATAAACATCAAGGCTGTAGGTATAAACCAGATTCAAAGCAATGCTTTCACCTGTTTTCTCTTCTGGAAGCCAAGACAGTGTTGCTGTGCCATTATTTCCCTTAACAGGTTCACTGAAGAATAGTTCTGCAGTTGCATCTACAATTTGTAGTTGCCAATGATCAATTCGCATTTGCACATCTACTGCACGCGGCATACGCTGCCTTTCGTCGGCCTCTAGAAGTCGCATCCGAATAGGTGGTATTTGTGGTAGGTTCACATTAGTGCGTAGCGTTAATTTTTCCCCTTTACGAGCATACTGACTGTCAATAAGCTTGGTTCCTGGAAGGTTAACTCCCGTTGAAGTACCTGCAAACGCCATCACAGTTCTCATTGCTTCGCTAATTTGGGCTTCCGTTAATTCCACACCTCTGCTTTCCATCTCTTCAATTAGTTGCTGCCTTATTTGCGCCTGAGGATTTTGAATTTGCTCAAGTAAACTCTTGAGACGCATACCCGCGGCACTACCTTCAGGTACAAGTCCATCGGTACCGGTTAAGGTAGGTGTTACACGCATTGTTATATCTGGAAAACGGACACCTATGTCATTGCCAAATACACTGGTTGTCATCCACAAGTTTCTATTTTCAAACAACTTAATTTCTTGTGTGTGCTCACCTTCTTCGGCGGGATGGATGGTAACCTGAGCATGTGCTTCATCTAAGAGAGTGCCAGTACGTAGATCTGCCAGCATAACGGTTAAGGTATCTGTAATTGGCTTATCATCCTCATCCAGCTCTGCACTTAACTTCCATTGAGGATCGTCAGTGAAGCCTGCTTTATCTCTGAAAGTCCAATAGAAATAATACTTACGATCTTCGCTGACTCCAGTAACTATGGCAAAAATGTCTTGATAATCACCATTAACAAATTCATAAGTTTCTTCTTCTAGTTCAATGGTTTCTTCTGACCAGCGAATGGCAAGTTGCTGGAAAACATCACGTCTAACGGTTCGGTGCATTTTTTCGTTTTCACCGCTTAGTCCACTGACGGTAGCAATTATTTGTGCATGAAGCGGATAGACATCAGCTTTGGCTGGAACTCGAATTTTCCATTTACCCTGATCTACCACTTCTGCTCCATCAAACAGAAGCTGGTAATCCACTCTGATCTGCGGTTCTTCGCCAGTGACCGCCCGAATATTGCGTTGCAATCGATCAACCTCTGCTTGAAAACCACCACTAACAATAACTTCAAACTCAATTTCTAGATCATCATCATCTACAAAGGGGATACGCAATGGAGTCGGTGGATTGGTATATAAACTGATATCCATATAATGCAGACTGTTCAAACCTGAAATAATCCGATCTACTCGCTGCTCATGCTTCGCCAACTCTGCCGCTTGCCGGAGTGCTTCAGCTTCTGCTTCAGCTCTTAACTCTTGCACCTCCTGAGAAACCTCACGCAAATAGGCTCCACCCTTGTGAACTGCCCGAAGTGCACGTTCAGAATCGATCCCTGCCTGCCGCAGGCTTCGATAAAGCTGAACCTGCATATCTGTTTCTGCAACTTGGCTGTTGTAATTTAGTATCGCTTCATTTAATTCACGCTCGCCTAGTGCTTCAACAACACGACCTGGTGCAGTAATGATGTATTTACCATTTTGATAAACCGAATCTGCCATACCGTAAACAAAATCACGACCGTTGTAGAAAATGTAAAACATGCCACCATCAGGACCTATACCTTCTTCAATGACTAAAACAGGCGACTCAATGTTACGTCCACTTGCTCGAAGCACCTCAGCCTGCATCTCTAAAGTATCTAGATCACCGGATTTAACTGATATAGCAACACGACGACGGGCTTCATCTGCACTTAATCCCGCACGACGAAAACGGAGTTCCCACTGAGTTAGATAAGCTTCTAAATTTTGCTCGTTGGCTCGTCGAATTTGTGCGCTAGCATCCCGGCTATCCATGACACTATCCGCTAATCTTCGACTGGTACCCTCTATGGTTTCGTATGCTCCTGCCAATTGACCTATTGGGGTTACATTCAAGGGTGGAACCTTCAAAGACTGACGAATAACATGAGTTAAGGAGGCATTTCCTTCTATATAGTCTTCAATCGATTGACCAAGTTGTCCAAAGTCAGTGAAGTCAGTAATCTTGCCATAGACTTGAGCAGCCTTTTTAGCACCATCCATTGCACGCTGTGACGTGCTTCTCATATCCGGTTGTTGTCCAGATGGTGAAGCGTGTCGAGCTTGTGTATTTTGATTAGCTCTTGTTCGCTGTTCTGCAACTTCACTTTGATGTTGCGCTGCTTGATTTGCTTTACGAGTAGCGTCAATTTTAGTATTGGAATCTACCAGTTCCTGTCGTAATGCTTGACGTTGATCGTGAATACTTTGTTGAAGTGTTTGCTTGCGCGCTGCTAGCGCTGGATTATTATCAAGGTTACTCAGGCTTTCTAGTTTTTTAGCATAGGCATCTAGATGCTCAAGACGTGCTTTTCTAACTTTTAACTGTTCCTGCGCAACTTGCCAACTACGATTATTAGCATGGTTAAGAATATCTTGACTAACAGCTTGAAGCTTACCTGTTTCAACTGGATCAGATATGACAACGCGTCGTGCTTTGGTGTTATTAATGCGTTCACGAAACTCTGCGGGCGTTCCTTCAATACCCCGTTGACGCATTATACTGGCTAGATCTGTGTCAGAAATTTCTGCTGCAACAATGGCTTTTCCTGTACTTTTCATCATTGTTTGCATGGTATCTGGATCAGTCGCAAGACGCTGCGGTGAGGCTTGCAGCCCAGGAGTGGCTTTTTTAATATGATCTTGGACCTCTACAAAACTTCGTCCAGCCTGAGGGCCACCCATGATCGAGTCACCCATTGACTGCGAAACAAATACCTCTTTGTTCATCGCATGGTTTTGTACAGAAATACGATGAAACTCACTGCCTACCTGAGCAGGAAGTCCTTTTTTATGTAAGGTTAAATCGAAGGGGCCCTTGATCTCTAATGTAGCGGCGGTGTTATTAATGGTTAAGTGATCTAATCCCATATCATTAAGCACGGCACGAACTTTATCGACCGAAATAGTACCTCCCATGGCGTCCAAATCACTCATAAGCCCGCTATGATCCCTTGAGCCTATAGGAGTGCCTAATGAAGCTTCAATACGCTGCCGCTGTATTGTGTTCTGTCCTGCTGCTCGGGCAGAAGATTCGTTTAATAACGCTTGGTGAACGTGATTTCGATCGACTGCCAACTGTTGTGATACCGCACGATGATGTGCAATTTCTCGTTTAAGAAAGTAGTCTTTTCGGGCTTCTGGTAAGTTGGAATTTTTAATTTCATTCAGCCGCTGTTTGTAGCGCGATTGTTCAGCACTCCAACTTGCCTCAGTTCGCTTCCAAAGATTACCTATTTCCCAAAGCTCTTGATTTGTGAATATTCCGGATACTTCAGCCTGAGCAGGCATCATCGCCAGAACACAAAATAACAACATAGCACCAAAGCTTGTTTTGAATATCTTCATGATGCTCTCCAATGTTCAGGCATGATCAGTGTTGCTTCTGAGCATTCCATTGATTGATGCTTTTTAATAAATATTCCGCATCATTACGTTGGTCGCTACTCAGGAACAGATCGGGTGTGATTCCAACACCACTACAAATCTCTCCACCAGGAAGCAAGACCTCTCGATTGGTGTATCGTAATAAGGCATGATTCGATAGACGTTTTTCTGTTTGACTACTGCACTTACCAAAGCTGGGTTCTCCCAAGACAATTGCGCGTCCATGAGCTTGAAGAACTCCGGTAAATATTTCTGCAGCACTTGCAGTATGAGGACCGATTAAGATAAACAACGGGTTATCATATTTATTGCCTCTTGGGGCATAAAACTGCTCGAGTTGATCCTCTCTGTTTACCATAGTTACTAACTCAGTCGATGCTGGTAGAAATATCCCTGCAAGATCGAGTGCTTCAAATAACTCTCCGCCGGTAGAGTCACGTAAATCTATAATGACGTTAGGTAAGTGACTGTTTTGATTTCCTGATGAAAGAAAGTCGATAGTGGCACGCAAGGCAGGCACGGTAGTCGAAGCGATAAAATTTCTGATGCGTATGATTCTTTGATCTCCATGCAATAGCTCTACATGAAGGGGTCGATAGATCTCTCGTTGAAAACGAAACTCTACCAATTCTTGTTCAGGTGTTTTTACCAGTAATGAAACCCATGAGTCTTCCTCTCCTAGAAGTAAACCTGCCAATTCTAATAAAGAATAAGATGTAATGGGTTGTTCATTAATTTTGAGTAATTGCGAACGATATAGCACTCCTGCCCGTTCTGAGACAGAGCCTTGATAAGGTAATATCAAGATTTGATCTTGCTGCAACAGGATTTCTGCACCTATACCTGCTCGATCCACTGTCTCAGGTAAAATAGCATAGCCCTGTTCAGGCTTCAGATAACGCGCATAAGGATCGAGAAGTAACAAACCCTCAACAAGATTTTCATCAGATAATTTAGCTAGCAAGGATTCGTCTGGCGCTGGCATCAACTTTTCCCGTAACAGATCACGAATCTCATCGACGGGTGCACTTGCTACTGCTGCAAAAGACAGCAGTAGCATAAGAAACAGAACTGTATTTCGGTAAAAGCGCGTTATCATGGTTTAGCCTGCTAGATCCAATGACAGTTTCATCAAAAGATCGTATTCTCGACGCAACAAATCGCGCTGTTCTTCTAGCTGACGACGCCGAAGATCCATATCGGAATCACCTAAGCCACTTCCCTCTAACGCATCTAAAGAAGACTGCTGACGTTGCATATTGCGTTGAAGTGTTTGTACTCTAGCTTGAAGTTCCTGTACTTTTTTATCGTCTGTACCCTGCTCTCGCACCAGTTGATCAACGTTTTGTCGTAACTGCACAACATTGTTATTTAACTGTTGAAGACGACGACGCTCCTCATCCAAGGCTGCTTGACTTGCGGTTCGATCTTGCTCGAGTTGGCGTTGCTCTGCACTTAAATTACTTTGCAGTGCCTGCATCTGCGATAGACGGTCTTGACGCTCCTGTACTCGCTGATCATAAGCTCCAGTTTGTAAACCTTTAATCCCCCCCATCAAGCCACCTTCCCTAGGGTCCGTTGAAACATTCGCACAGGAAGCTAAAAGGAGTGTCAGACATACGACACTTGCTTGTGATAGTCTGCTCATACCGATAACCTCTGATCAATACTTGCCAATTGGCTAGAACCATCACGAAGTTGACTTAAGTTTTGCTGCAAGACTTTCACTTCATTTTCCAATCGAGCTATGTACGGGTCATTGGCCGAACGAGCTGGGCGCTCTTCACTTAATATCCTTTCCTGAACTTTTAATTCGTTAACCAAGCCTTGTTCTAACTCACGATTCGTTGCTAACTGCTTTTGCAGATCGCTTCGTTTGCTAGCCAAAGCTGACTGTTCAATGCGACCAGCATTGTATTGATTGCGAAGATGCTGAGCGTCACGATCAAGCTGTGTAATTTCATTGCGAAGATTTTGATTATATCTTGCAGTCGCTGTATTGATTTCCTGAACATGTGCTATTTCTGCATCTAAAAATTGCTCCGTAGTTGCATATTGCTGCTTGCGTTTAGCAATCTCGTTGCCAACAAGAAATCCTGCTCCACCACCTACCAAAGCACCAAGTATTGCACCCTCTTCGCCTCCTGCTATTCCACCAACAACTGCACCAATAAGTGCACCAAAACCAGCACCTTCCATTCGAGTGCGGTCACCATCAGTTGTCACACAGCCGGTCATTAGTACTCCACTCATGACCGCTACTGCTAATGTATTTTTGTAGGTTTTCATGATTTTTGCCTCTTAGTGTTAACGCTTCTCAACCTTCAAATAGGGCGAAACGCAATTCAAATGTTTTTAGCCACTCTTCGATATCGGCACGTCGATTATCTACGTACTCTTCCAAGTGACCTTTAATTAACTCCATAACAACACTCTCACGATCAGTTCGCTCAATATCTGCTAATACATCGAACGCATAAGTTACGTAGTGAGTATCGTAATCACCTAGTTCAGCTATCTTGCTGCGATAGCCAAGTAACTGCTCATTTAATGATGATTGAAGTTCATCGATACGTTGATCAATCAGACTAAGTTGCTGCTGATAACGAGTTGAGATTTCGGCCAGTTCTAGTGCATTTTCACGACTTGCCTGCAACTGAGAAAGGCGAGAAAGGTACACGCTTAAATTAACCCCATTTCGTGCTGCATCCTGCAGCAAGCTTCGAGCAGATGCTCGCTGTGCAAAATCTAAACGTTCGCGTGCGGTTTGCATATGTGCCTGAACAGCAGCCAGTGGTTCTGCTAGATTCGGATCCTGAAGAATCAAACGATCTAGGATAGGATCAACGGTATCTAAACTCACTGTAGCTTGTGCAACCAAGTTGTCCAGACTGCGTCCAACGGGTGACGAACGGCGCGCCTCTTGTCGGTAAGCTTCATACTCTTGTTCGATACGAGCTCTTTGGGAGGTAGATACGACTACGTTTGAACCCAATGAAAGGCGTGCACCGGTATTAAATGAGCGACGCTCTTCCATCCGTTCTTGATCTTGGTTCCATGCATATACATCTAATTCAGCTCGTAAAGAGCTTCTCAGATCAGCCGCAGGTGTTGATACACTTCCGCCACGTACTGTCATACCTCCGGGTTGCCCTTGCCAGATTTCTGGACGGAAGCGCCCACTGGTGATTTCTTGAGCGTTACCCAGCATATCGTGAAGCCCAACCGAATTTGCTTGGCGTAAACCAATTGTTCTTAATTGGTGGCGCGCATTACCTAGATGCCATGCATGTTCGTTTATCACTCTCTGTTCAAAGGGTAAACGATCCTCAAAAGTTCCTGATTGAAGAGCATTTAGACCACCACGAGCGGAATACTCCCATTCCTCCTCAGTCGGTAAACGAACATAACCCGGTATATTGTCTATTTGTGGAATATTCGCTCTTCTTTCTGGATGGTCAGGGTCAAATAACCAAGCGTTATAGCTACGAATAAATTGTTCTATTTCATAAGGACTGACGAAAACCAATGGGGTCATGAGTGCTTCTCGCAATGAGCGCCCTTCAAGACTTGGTAATTTGTGAATTTCTGGATCAGCACTTACTGAAAGTAGATGATCCATACCCATCACAGATATAAACTGCCCAACTGTCAGCTCATATTTTGCCAACACAATAAAACCAAGTTCCTTGTCGCCTTGAGCGGGAAAAGATGCATTAATTTGCGAACGCTGGAGCCCCTCGAACATCCCGCCAGTAGCATCCCCAAGTTGAATTATTCGTTCCTGCGACCCCCAAAATCCTTCACCCGGTACTTCGATGCGTCTAAAGACCATTTCGGCATCATCTGGCATAGGTAAAATTAGATCGCCTTCTGCTGGCTTAGGATTGAACGGAGTCGCAGCAGGTTGCGCTAACACATTGAAAGCAAGCATTAAGCTAAAAGCAGCAACATAAATAGGATAAAAATTATTGTTCACGTATTGCCTCCGCTGGATCAATACCAGTTGCACGATAAGCTGCAACCAATGATGCTAATAAAGCGACAAACAAGGTAGCCGCAATGGATATCACAATATGTGAAGGTGGTAATCTGCAAAACGCTTCTTCGGCGGCAAGGTCTGCTGCAAAGGTTCGATTAATGACACCCGCGATAATGGCATAACCAAGATAACTAACGATTATCCCTATCACTGCCATAATTAAGCTCTGTGCGACTGGGAAGAAAAACACTTGTGAACGCGCTACACCGATCAGACGCAAAACACCTAAATCTCGCCGACGTCTCTCGACGGCAGCATAAAGGCTTACCACCAGAACTGCTGTACCACCGCTGATCCCTAGTACTGCAATTAACCAAAACAAACGGTTTAGTCCTGCGTCTAGAACTTGGATTCGCTCTATGGCTTCAACCTCAGCAATAACCTCTAACCCCTGTTCACGTAACTGGTGATATAGCCTCGGCACATCATCAATTGAGGCCGCATACATCCTGAAACCTCTATATCCACCACGATGCATCAAAAAGCCGCGTTCATCTTCTAGAGATAAAGCACGTTGTCGAGCGGTCCCGAGGATGCCAAGTAATTCAGCAGGAATGTAATGATGTTCGATATCTGTATAAATATGCGTATTTACATCAAAACTGATGGGAAGCTGACCTTCAAAGGTGATAGGTTGATGCAAAGTTTGGTCTGAAGGGGTGAGCATCTGAAGCAACCTTTGTGGTTCAAGACGAGTAGCATCAAACGCGCCCCAAGGTATGATGGGTAAACCTAAACGCTCGCTATCATCAGATGATAAAGAAATACCTATGACCTCTAGAGCTTGCCCGTTAGTTGCAATTAATGACAAATCATTAACATAAGGTATCAACACTCGTTGATATCCACGCAATTTTTGTTCAATTGCTCGAAAGTTACTTGGTGTTACCGTACTGCCAATAGTTTGAAGGTCATAAACCGCCCAACCATCAGATAAACGCAGCCCCATCGATTGCTGCCAAGCAGCTTCATCAAGTTCTGATAGTCGAGCAAACCCCGTATTTATAACTAAGCCAGAACGTTCTATCGGTGGCATGGGTGGGGAAATAAGTAAGTAAGCTCCATCGTAACTAAGAAAAGGTTCAGGCGATGATCCTGCCCATCCTCTGCTCGGAGATGCGTAACCTTCTTTAAATGCTTCTACATCGACGACAAAGTCTAGCGAGGCATAAAGTCGAGGTAACATTCCAGCTCGTGATGGTAAAACAGATACAATTTCTAAGTTTGCTTCTGCTACTTCTTGACGACCAGATCGAGCTCTAGTGACTTGTGCCTGAAGTGTATCGCCTTTTTTTAAACCTAAACGTCTAGCTGCCTCTGCACTTAATACTACTTGATGATCATCAGGGATTACTGCTCCATTTTCTAACAGAAGAGGATCACCGGATCTGGTTGGAATAAGATCAAACAGTTCTGTGCGCCGCTGCTCTGGGTACTGGACACTAAGAACAGAAGATAAGGGCAGCACCGTTGGTGTTATAAAGGAAACACCATCCCATAGCTCAACTTGTTCAAACCATTCATGTGAAAACTCCCGTGTTTGCGCAGGTCTTAACTCGCGGTAGATGGGATCTTCAACCAATCGTTCACGAAGTGTTTCTACGGTACCCTCTTTTAATCCCAGCAATACTAATAGAGGGGCTATAACAGCTGCTAATGCTAATACTAAACACAGAGTCAAAATCCACTCATGTCGCAAATGCGCTACTGCTAAGTTAGAAATTAGCCTAAATGGACGAGGATGTAATTCGGGTATGGTTGACATGTCAGCTTACCCTCTTGCAAACAGACTGAGTAACAAACTCACTCTGTTGGGTGGTATAAAACCCATAAGTTTGGTCAGCTAAATGTTCAACTAAATCTACGTCATGGGTAACGACGATTACGGATTGGCCTTCCTCTCTAGCTAATGAAGACATTTCATGCATGATGCTTAATGCACGGGTCTTATCCACTGCAGCTGTAGGTTCATCAGCAAGAATAAGCGCGGGAGAATGAATTAGAGCTCTAAGTATACCCACGCGTTGACGTTGACCAATGGATAGTGCATCAGGTTTTCGCCCTAGACAGGAAGCTATTCCTAAACGTTCAGATAATCGGTTAAGACGTTGTTCTGAAACCTCAATACCTTTTACACGTGCGGGTAAAAGTATATTGTCGGAAACAGACAGGAAGGGTAATAGTCCACCTGTTTGAAGTACGTAACCGAGATGAAGTCGACGAAAGGTTGCAAGACGTGATTCGTCGTTATTAGACCAGCATTCCGCAATATCATAAGATTGATCATCAACCTGAAGGTGAAATGAACCAGCATGAGTCGGCTTCATAACTAATGCGATCAAGTCAAGCAGCGTACTTTTGCCGCAGCCGCTATCCCCTACTACGGCTGTTAACTGGCCTCTGCGAGCATCAAACTCGGGGACATCCAGTTCAAACACTGAATCTCCCTGAGTCCGACGCTTAAGCACAGACTGCATACTAACCAATACATCTCCCTGTAGGTCCAACATACCGTGATCCTCAAGGCAGATAGTCCAAATGCAGTGGATAAACCAACTCACTATCAGCATCGGTTTCGTTTAGACGGAACCAAGCGTCAACCTGTTCGTTTATAGTACGATACTGTTCTAACTTAGCTAGAATACTCCACTCTAGTTGTGAGCGTTGATCTGCTGTCATACTCGCAAACATCTCATCGGTTAATGATAAAATATCACTTTTATATGGCAGACTTTGTATGAACGCGGGAAGCAATCCTGCATCAGCTAACTGCGGAGCATCACTGATTCCCTCGGGACGCTTCATCGTTTGACCAGACACACTTTGAAGGGCTTCAAAGAACTGTGCTTGAGTGACTTCTGCTCGCATTAGCGCTTGAACGACTTGATCTAAAGATTGCGCCAGCGTACTAAGCTGGTCACGTGTAACCAACACACGTACATCAAGAGAGCGATCAACCGGATTGATAAGGTCACGATCCATAACCCAAGCTATGATATCTTTTGGTGGTGTAGCGGCTCGTCCGATATACTCAACTAAGGCTGCTTCCCACTGACGAGAAACGGATTCGACTTCTCTTAAACCTGCTAGTTCTTCGTCAGGCAATGCCTCACCAAACTCCTCAGCAAGACGGTTGATTAATCCAAGACTTAATCCATCAATCATCGTATGAAAGTCATCTTCGTCAAAAGCATTGACTGATTCATACGCAGACTCATCGCGACTACCTCGTATCCTTGCAAGATGACTAAATTGGGCTTCAGCGATGGGATGATCCTCTTCAGCGCGTGGGTCTTTAAGATGAATAGCGGTTATATGCACCTGCTGATCATCAGCTTCACGGCGCAGTTCAGTTTCATCTTTTCCTGTAACGTTTTGTGGATGACCCTTGGGATGCGAACTCGCATCACCGATCAAAAACATAAAACGCAGTGCACCATCACGCCAGTTGGATCGCAAAGCAGTATCAACACCAGCAAATACCTCCTCTGCATAATCTAAACTGCCCACTTGCGTTGCTTTGACTTCTTCTTCCAATAAAGTAATTAGTGCATCGCTACGAACCATTTCAGGGGTCCAGTTACGGGAAACATAGCCAATTTGAGGAATGACATCCGTAGAATCACGGAAAGTAACTAAACCAAATCGAACCCTTTCTTCGGTTTCTTTACCAAAACTTCTGGCCACTCTCATAACCGCATCTTTAGTCATGTCTATAAAGGGTTGCATGCTTCTAGTGGTATCAATAACAAACACAATATCGATATTGAGATCATCATTGCCAAGTAAGCTTCCACGATCAGTCGTAGCCTGTTGGCGGTAATTCTCGTCTTCTAGCGTATCAGCACCCCTTGCACCAGGAACGGCTGCAGCGATCTGTAATAAACGAACATCATCCCCGTCAATTCGAGTCTGTTCCCATTGCAAAATTGGCAGCACATAAAATTGACGAGTAATATCAATAAATCGCTGCGGTTCCATACTGACTATAGTGTCAGGAACCTCACCAGACTCGATGGCTTGATACAATGAACTGGCACTCGAAGCCATATCAAAATCATCAATTAGATCAGACAGCGAGTTTTTGTCTGTAAACATTAAGACAGGATGACGTCCCTCGATAGGACTGCCAGGGTGGGTGTAGGATACTAATAGTGCTTGTCGCCATTCCAGTAGATCTTTTGCTTGCATCCAGCCTTCAGCAGTGTTTTGCGATCTACCCACTTCATACCAGCCCTTAGGATCGGTTGGATCATTTAAATCTACATCCACACGCGCAAACACATAAAGTGGGTGGAATGATGGCATATTGGTTAACTTGATATGCGTTGGATCTGCACTCGCTTCACTGTATAGATTCGAGAAAGGTCTAGGCAATACACGCAAGGGAACTTGGGTTTGAGCTTCTAGGCATGGACCTGATTCTGTACAAATAATCGAAGGATCTGATGTATCTTCGTGACCAAGCGTACCTTCAAGTTCATGCAAGGTGCTATGGCCATGGGTACCTTCTAATTGTGATAAATCTGCTGAAGCGGGTGCCCATATTAACAAGAGCATAAGCATCCATGACAACAGACAAAGTACTTTATTAAATTTCACGACAATCTCCTTACTACCTTGTTTAGGCACACTTAACTAACATTTTAAGTATAGTATTGGATTATCAATATTTTCCAATTACCCTTTTGTTTAAAAAGGGTAATTTTTCTAATGTATTTGCCTTGCTAAGTGAAAAAAATTTGGGAACAACCTATAACGATAACCACTATCTTTTGGAGCGAATATGCGAGGGGCTTAATTCGATTAAGAATTGATTACAACTACAATTAACAGAGTTAACTAAATCATGTAGCGTCAGTTAAATTTTGAAATTAAATCGGCGATAACTCCGTTAGCATCACGTCCACCAGTTTCGTGTCTTATTTCCATGTTAAGCCTCATCAGCTCAGCAGGGTTTGATTCATCCGAGCCTATTCTTTGAAGACGCTGCAACATATCCTCCCAATATTTTATGTCAGCTTCTACTAGACTACGTTCAGGGCTTCCGGCAGAAGTATTGGCGAGATCACTTTCAAATTTTCGGCCCAGCATGTTTTTGATTTCTTTAGCGGCCTCTCTGCTTTTCGCTTGCATTTTAGTGGTATGGGTCAGCATTTTATTTTTGTCTATACCGTCCATTTTCACCTTAAGAACTTTACCAACACTGGCCACTTCTTCGCTAGTGAATGTCGAGAAATCTATGTTGTGATCTAAAAGCAGAGGAGTTGAAAATGATTCTCTGTGAGCGGATGTGGTCAAATTCATATCAGATAGGCTTGCACTCATTCCTGTTAGTTCTTTCCATTCAGCATTCATTACAAGCTGGGCATCTTCGTTAAATTGCGCAAGAGTCACCACACTACCATTTTTTTTGACAACTAATTTATGTGGTCCAAGCCTGATCCCAGGCTCTACTCCAGTACTTGAATATACTGGCCCCAAATCGAGATCCATACTGGAAGAGCCGGCACTGCTGGAATTTCTGAACTGTTTGAATTCTATACCCTCCATGTTATAGCCTTGCTGCTCAAGCCGCTTAATCATACCTGGAGTCATTTGAGTGTATTGGTTCTCAAGTCGTCGACTAAATCTCATTCTCGTTAAAGGATCAGCCTTGTATTTTAGATGCCACTTTGCGTGATAACTCATATTGAGTCCTGCAGCCAGTTTATTCAGCTGATTCTCCAATTGCGCGATTTTTGATGCATTGGAGGTTGGGTTGATTTTCAATATGTTCAGCTCACTTTCTAAACTCCGAAATGTTGCAATTTCGTCTTGGGCATTAAGCTTTGCTTGTTGAGTTCTCATTCCATCAAGCATTAGGCTCGATCGTTGCGAGGGTGGACTAATAATTGGTTTAAACAAGCGGCTTTCTTTGCCAAAAAAAACAAGACTACCTTGAGTAACCACTCTAGTGCCTAGCTCAAAAGCCTTACCGGTCAAGTATCCAGTACCCGCCTGCTTCACACCTTCCCATATTTGATCAGACATAGAAACATTAGGCTGTAGGCCCGCTTTATTAAAACCATCTATAAATTGAACGACTGTAGACCCAACAGGTGACCAATTCGAGACCGATTGTTTAACACCGTCGGCAGGTCCTCCGGCAATAAAGCCTGTAGTTCCTCCATACACTGCACCCAGTGTCTTAGTCCCATAAATAGCGGTTGCAGTTTGCGCTCCATAAGTATTTACCAATGCAGATGAGCCTAACCCAGTAAAAACCGCACCTGTTGCAAGAATCGTCATTTGAGCATAAAACTCATGCTGCTGTGCATCAACTTCAGCTTCTTTGGCTAGAGCGTGGTCATACTGAGCATATCCTTGTATTTGCTCATTAATTGCATTAACAACTCTTCTTGCCTTTTCAATGTTTCCGGATGCAACCGTTTCCGCATCAAGTTGACCGTATACTCTTGCTCGTGTTGCCTCTCTTATTTCCCAGGGTAGAAGCTCAATTTGACGATCTATTCGTTCAGCAATACGGCGGGTAGCATCCATTCGAGCTGCATTTTCACGGATACTTTCAATAAAAAGATGCCGTGCATATTCGTCAAATGCTGTTCGAGTCCTAACTAGCTCACCCGTTTTGTGAGTGTTGATTAAATCCTGTTCAGCCTGCATGTTTGACTCAAGATTGATAATACGCAGGTCATATTCCTTGATACGTCGAGCATGCTCTTCTACCTCTGCTTGGGTCTTAGCATTGACCATTGCTCTTCGTGCTTCGTTACGATCAGCCATTTCACGATCTAAATTATGTTTAATGATGCCAATCATCTCGGTGTGAAAATCTATAGCGTCCCTTCTTATTGTTTCTTCCTGTTCATCGATAATTGCTTGAGCAAGGTCTGAAGGTTTGCTCTCTGCTTCTGGAGAGGTATCGAAAGTTGGCGTTGCGATTTCTAAATGCACTCCTGACATCATGTCGTTATTGAAAGCGACAAGTAAATCATCAGGAACCATCATACTGTCTTCGTAAAAATTAAAATTGTTCCATCTATTCTGCTGTGTCCACTCTCTTGCTGTTGCAAAAAAATGTGGCGCTAGTGATTGTTCGTCTAACATTTTCCGGAAAAAGCGCTCTTTACCTCTTAATAAGGGTGGCTGTGATCGGTCAATCGATATCCATCGATTAATTTGCTCGCTAGAAACCTGTGTAAATTCTGGAAAATTGGAACCTTCAAATTTTTGCAGATGCGTCGATACTTCACCCTGCCTAGGCCCATCAATCCAGAGTCCTGAATAAGTGGTAGATCCCGAAATATTTTCACGTATATATCTATCTCGATAGTCACCTGAAACCACATTCCCACGCGCACCAGTCGAACCTAAATTACAATCAAAACATACTCTTATACTGAAATACCTTTCACTCTTGTTGACGTTTACTTTAAAAATATAAGTAAAAATTGGGTTATATACGAGACCATAAGTTTCGGGATTAGTACCTCCTTGTACTAGGTTATATTTGCCATCAGATAGAAAAATATTATCTTGATATCCAGCCCAACTCCCTTCAGGGCTAATCACTTCAAAAAACTTTCTATAACGTCTATTAGCCTCGCATTTTGCGAAATTAGGATCTGGAGGATTGCCTAAAGCCTCAATCCTTCCAGCCAGAGAGAACATACTTGATTCCAATGCGTTTAAAGCTGATGCATTTAATGTAGCTTGAGCCATGGCTGCTTCCCAAGCGAATCGGTCATCTGCCTCAATCGCCATAGCAGCATCCATTAAAATTAGCTGTAAATCATTTAATGTACGGATGTATGACTCTCGAGAAGATAGAAACTGGCTTATTAAAGGATTGAGCTGATTGAGGTAGTCAATTATTTCCTGAGTTGGATAATCGAATAAAGGAGTCCATGCAGCTTCAAACCCTCTCGATTGATCATCCGACATGGGTCCATAAACTAAACGCATCCCTTCAAAGGCAATCGAAACAGCCGAATTGTAGCCGGGACCTGATACTTGATGCAGGTTTGGGATGACTAACGCTGGGATGACATTCTCACCTAAGGCTAAATCATTAGTGATACTGACTTCTCTGTAGTCCCATGGAAGTCCATCTTTATTGCCAACATCTGCACATGGATCAGTTGCCGAGAATTTAACTACAGGAAAAGCATCTAGATGTTTTGTTGGTGGTGGGAAAGCTAAATCCGAAGGTAGTGAAAAAACTGGTGTAGTGTCTATTTCGTTTAAGTCGTTATGAGCCGCAAAGCGGTTCATATGATTATAAAGCTCTTGTAACCCATCTAACCGATTGAAGAGTGGTCCTGTACCCTCTTGGCGAGCCTTATCAATCAATACCATCAAGGCTTTTCGATCTACACCTAACAAATCGAAGCCTTCACGGTTTAAATCGAGTACCAGTTGCATGAATGGCGTAGGCAGTTGATTCCACCCGCGAAGGGCCCTGACGGTTAATTCTCCTCGCTCGTCAAGCGTCTGTAATTCTGAGGTGACGTTTTTTTCCAGCGTCGGGATATCTGCACGAGCAAAACTTACTATTAGAATAAAGCACGAGAAAATGAGTAGTACATAGGCTATTAATTTATACCAAAGCTCATGACGGCATATTCCACTAAATATAATATTCATAGGACTGAATTTCCCATTGTTGTCAGCCAACTGATACATTCTGTTAACACGGCATTTACTCCGAGACGCTTGAAATAAGCTGATGTACCTCATACCCTCCTACCAACATTATCAAAACTGAATGGTATAACCGCCGTGACCACTAGAGCGGATTAATTGAATATAGTAGCTACCAGGTTCAACATTAGGTCTATGCAACTCTAGGCTAGAAGAGGCAGATGTATTTCCAAGTCGATTGCCATCAGCGTCAAATAGCTGCATCCAGAACTGCAAACTTTCTTCGGCCTCTACATTTATATTTAGATCTACAATTTCGGTGATTTCAAAAGTAAACCAGTCTTGGCTATCTAATGTGCCGCGTTTAAGATAGCCGAGCAAACCTTGGGTAACTTCTTCTATATCAATTAATTGCGCTTCATTTTTTACGTTATTAGGTTCATGATCGCTCACAAACTTACTAGCGCTATGCTCAGGAGTTATCTCATATCCCCCATAACCTCCCGAACGAATTAGTTGCACAAAGTAAGTTCCAGGAGCTTGATCACCACGAGTTAACTCAAGACTCGAGGATGCACTAGTATTTCCAAGCCGATTGCCATCAATATCAAGTAGCTGCATCCAGAACTGCAAACTTTCCTCGCCCTCTACCTTGACGGAAATTTCACCAAACTCAGTTGTTTCGAAACTAAACCAATCTTGGCTATCTAATGTGCCGCGTGAGACATAACCGAGCAAACCTTGGGTAGCTCCACCTAAGTCAATTGTTTGTGCTTCATTTTTTACGTTATTAGGTTCATGATCGCTCGCAAACATACTAGCGCTAAGCTCAGGAGTTATCTCATATCCCCCATAACCTCCCGAACGAATCAGTTGCACAAAGTAAGTTCCAGGAGCTTGATCACCACGAGTTAACTCAAGACTCGAGGATGCACTAGTATTTCCAAGCCGATTGCCATCAATATCAAGTAGCTGCATCCAGAACAGCAAACTTTCCTCGCCCTCTACCTTGATGGAAATTTCACCAAATTCAGTTGTTTCGAAACTAAACCAGTCTTGGCTATCTAATGTGCCGCGTGTGAGATAGCCAAGTAAACCTTGCGTGATATTTCCCAGTGCAATCGTTTGAGCTTCCTCCTTAAGATTGTTCGGTTCAACATCATTCTTAAATTGACTTGGTTTAATTATGGGGTTTATTTCGTAACCGCCTTGCCCTGCTGAACGAACAATCTGAAGGTTATAACTACCTGGCGCTAGATCTTGGCGAATGATTTCAAGATGCGTTGAAGCATTGGTATTTCCTAATCGGTTACCCTGATCATCAAATAGTTGCATCCAAATAGTTAAACTTGACTCGGACTGAACGTCGATATCCAAGGTACCGTAGTGACTCATTTCAATGGTGTGATGATGATCTTTTTGGTTTGACTCAAGATACCCTTGAATTTGACTGAGCCGGATTTCGCTAGGTAAATCTGACGATGAATCAACAAAGATATCATCAGAAAATTGTTCGAAGGTCTCCTCAGATTGAGATTGTCCACGCACCATCAAGAAACTTTCTAGGCGTTTAGCTCGGTCTAGAATCTGTTCATCCGACCATAAGTTTAAACCTTGACGATAGTATTTTAACGCTAACGGATAGTCTCCATCTGCCTGATATTGGCGAGCTTGATCCCAATAAGACTGCGCAGCCTGCCAATTTGAATCTGATTCAGACGCTATACCAACTTCAGATATATCTGTTACAGCTGACAATGCAACCGCATTGATTTTGTAGACACTGTTTGCCCAGCCTCCACCACAAACCTGTGCGGCATTTCCAGCACAACTCATGTTACAATTTGTTGCAGGCCCGTACTTGCCATAGGTGTTACCGCAGAAGCAATGTTGTCCAAACTGGGTGGCGGCATAGGCATCTCCTCTATTATCACATAACTCTATACATTTTTCTGTTGTCATATCAGGACTGTTCATTGTGTAGCTGTCTATATCTCTTACCGACATATCCCTAAAACAGCCGATATACTCGAAAGATAGATTTGATTCAGAATAGACATCATTGGCTGGAAGCAATAAAACTACCGACAAAAGACATATGATGAATTGACGGCTAAATAACAGCGAGATTTTGTTCATGGCTTTTTCCTATTAAAAATTTGTCATGCTCACAAAAAATTTAGTTCCAATGTGCTTAAAACTCCGCATAATCCTTCCCCTTGTCGAAAAGGGAAACATAACAACTACCTCGGAAGATCAGTTACTCACACAAGCCAGCACCAATTTTTACTGCTTCACGAACCGCTTCATAATTTTCAGCGGTACACATCAACCGTATGTCCCACTCGCCTCCACGAACTAAAATCTCTCTAGCTTCATCATCGTATTCAACACGACGAACCTCTTTCCATCGCGTTACAGGAACCCAAGGTGTCCATATTCCGCCACGCCATGTCATCCAGAATTGGAACATCGATGCCCAAAACAACCATTTATCCAGCTTACGCTGCTGGGGAGAAGGACGTATGGCTACACCTTTTGAATCTACTATAAAAGTCACGTCACGCTTTCTTAACAGGGTTTTAATAAACACCCATATCATGACAAAACCCAAAACACAGAAACCAAATAAAATCAAAGCTGGACCACTACTCGTTATTCCCTTTGACTCCATAAGGCTGTTACCGCCTAGAATTAATAACAATCCTATAATCGCTAGTATCAGAAGACTTAAGGGGCGCCCCGGACCACCTTCACGAAAACGGGAAAATCGCGGCACTTCACCCTTCCATTTAAAAGGCGAATCAACTTTCTTTTTGATTGCAGGTACAGCTTTTTGGGAACTCATTTGAAGAACTCCCTCATTGTGTCGTCACGACATGCAGCACTGACCCGCTCACCCTTCAGCAGTTCTGTTAATTCAAGATTCTGAAGGTCTATTCGATAAATACGGAATGGATAATTCTCGGCTGCTTGCGTGTCTTCAAAGCCAGTAAAATAAAGACTCTTTCCGTCTGGTGTCCAAGTCATATCGAGTACTGTGATAGACTCATCGGTAAGACGAATATTCTTAGCTCTACCCAATAACTGATCATGTAAGAAAAGTGCACTATTGGGTTCATGCATGATGCTACTAAATAACGTGCTACCCTGTACTAGCCGTGTATAGGCAAATACACTAGGGTCATGCGGTGAAGGTAAGATGCGATCAGTGCTAGTGATTGTTTCTAATCCAGAATCAATCAGTTCAGTTAGTGGCGTTATACTTTCGACACGACCATCGAGGGCGATTTGATAAAGTTCTGTCATATCATGAACGGTAAGCGCACTACTGTCTGCAGTCCAACTTAGACTCCACCAAAGCCCCATCGAACCGGTTGAAGACATTGATGCGCTGATTAGATGGCTAGGATTATTTTCTGGATTCCAAATTATTAGATGTGAACGAAACTCAGCATCAGTTTCAATAAAAGCAAGTTGACTGCCATCAGGTGACCAAACCACCTCGCTAATAAAAGTACCTTCGTCAGGGCGATACACCCATTCACGATCAATTGAGTCGATACTTTGCACACGAAGTTCACGACCTGGATGAAGGGTATCACGTGAGGGTGTGCAGTAAGCTATGCGATGTGCATGCTTATCAAGAGCCGCACAAGATCCTTTAGCTATTTCAACTGAGCCCTCATGTTCATGCCATAATAAAACAACACCTTGATACTCAACAGCCAGCACTGGATCACATTCACTATTCACTGTTGTTGTATTTGCCCATGCAGCAAAACCACATAACAGTAATGTAAGAATGACACACAGCTTCTTAATCAATACAGTAAATGAGTAAATCACTAAACTTTTCATCTTAACCTCACGGTCAAACTTTCAGCGACCGCCACCACCGCCACCACCACCGCCGCCTCCAGAGAAACCTCCACCCCCAGAACTACTAAAACCTGATGAAGTGCTTGGTGGTCGAATCGTGGTCCGGATATTGCGATCCAATTCTGTAAACAAACTTTCAGTAATGATGTCAAAGCCTTTCATTTTTTGATCATGGCTCATTGGCATCCAATACATTTCCTTAATCGTTTGCTCTGCTGTCGCAACGCCTACTGATGAAGTGAAATGTCGTGTCCATGCATCAGCAACGTCGAGAGCTACCGCGTAGGGGAGCAATTGCTGATATCTTTCTGGAGTCAAGTCTGGCTCTGTCCCGCTCATAGGAGCTTTTATTCGTTCAAGGTCACTTCTCTCGGCTACTTCAAGATAGCGTTTGAAGCCTTCAATATGATTACTCAAGCGCCAACCCTCTGAAGTAAATCGACGCCAAGAGCTAAAGCCATAAATTAATGCAATCACAATAGCTAGCCCAGCAAATATGACCCCAAGAAAATGAACCCAACTTATCTCATCAATTGCGAACTCACTGACAAGCAACCAAAAACCAGACATACCAGTTATAAAGGCGATCAATAATGCAGTTAACAGTGTTGTCACATCATGAAAATAGATCCCCGGCTGATGTCCGACCAAGGTATCACGGTGAGTTTTACGAACGGTTCTTAACGTAGATGACTGCTCTTGCGAAAGTGTGATCTGTTGACTCATAGAAAAAAGTCCCTTAACAAGAGCATTTAACGGTGCAGGAAGAGCTTCATAAGCTTTTACATCTGATAAAGCTTCTATCGTCCAAGTACTTTTATTTGATTTAGAATCTTTTGAAGGAGGAACTAATCGTAAGAGATTTCTTCGAGCAAGCTCTAGTAAATCTGCACTTAAACACCTTTCATCATACCCCCTTGTCAAATCTCTTACTTCAGCGGGAGTCATGCCTTCTGGGGGATGATACCTTGCAAAGATGATTCCTCTTTCACGATCATTGCGGCTACGCATCGAACGACCTCGACTCACCCCAAATAACACTAATGCAATTATTGAAAATGATGAAACCAGCATTGCAAGTAGATGAGGTGCAAAAAATAGCAAGTGATCGATGGTTATTGAGAAATGTTCTTGTATGCTTCTGGCTGATGGTTCATCAACATATCCTTTGGGAAAGCCAACCAAAATAGTTAAACCTTCTCGGCTCTTAAGCTCTTTCGTAGTAGTAAAATAAACTGCACCCTGTTCAGATACATTAACGCTCGCATCTTGATTTTGAGATCCTGATTTACCGGTGAAAAAAGCTAGCTGCAAACGATCTGAATCAATTTCTGATGGTAATTTCACCTCTGCAGAAGCCATTACTATTGGAAATACCCAATCATTTCCGGTGACATTCCAATAGAGCTCATCGTGTGTATCAAAGTGACCCAATTGACGTCCTGTTCGATAACGTAATTCAAACGTCTGGTGTTGGTTCTCTGTTGCTGAACGTCCAGTCATCATATCGCGAAGATCCAGCCGCTTATCATTGCCGGTGTTAATCCGAATGAAGTCTCCTTTACGTTCACTGAACCATGGCTCAGGACGTCCATTACGCTTAACTTCTAAAAATTCAAAATCGACACGATACGGGCGTCCATCAGCATCTCGATATCGTAGTGGAATATCTCTATAAATACCGCGCCGCACCTTGCTGTTTATTGCTGCTCGTTTGATTTCAATAGTTTCAACTACTTCCAACATACCTGTAGAGGTGACTTCAATATTAGCGTGAAACCTAACAATATGGTCAAAGGACTTTTCTGATGCAAGAACACTCTGTAAGCTCAAAAAAACAGCTAATACAGAAATCATTGCGATTGTTCGAAGATAAACTCTCATCTTCATTCCTCCTGATGAAAGCTAGCACACTAGCTTTCTTAGCTCTCCTTGATCTTTTGTCTACAAAGAAACGTTTACAGCGTTTTTTGCCGTAGATTCCGCTTTAAAGTAGTCAGCAACATGAAAACCAAATGGACGAGCCAATAAACGGTAGGGAAACATTTCAACAGCATCATTGTATTCACGCACCGCACCATTATAGAAACGACGCGCATACTGAATCTCATCTTCGACTTCAACTAGTTGATGCTGCAGTTTAAGAAAATTAGTACTCGATTTTAATTCAGGGTAAGACTCTTGAAGCAAAAGAATACGGTTAACATTTTGCTGTATCCCATCTTCAAGTACAGCAAGCTTGGAGGGCGAATCAAGGTTAAGCGCTTCTCCCCTTAAACGAACTACATCGTTCAAAAGTTGCTTTTCATGATTTGCAAATCCGCTAACAACTTTGACAAGAGATGGAACTAAATCATGTCGGCGAGCAAGCTGAACATCTACATCACTCCATGCTGTTCGAACCTGATTAGACAAACGCACAAAGGTGTTGAACACCAAAGCAATTCCAACAAATGCGAGGAAAATACTTCCCCAAACAACCCATTCCATCATGGCACACCGCCATTGATTAAAACAAAATACTTAAATAAATTGTAGTAGCATCTAGTCACAAATCAACAAAATTACCCATAAAAAGTACAAGGTCAAAAGACTGGTTCTCAGCAGTAACAATAGAAGAACAGAAAAATTATATGTTAAAATTTGATTTTTCTTAAAATTCAATAAATGAGAGCATTTACATGGCAAAAGCAGCAGCACGTCACATTCTAGTTGGCGACGAAGCAACCTGTAACGAACTTAAATCAAAAATTGCTGCGGGTGAAGATTTCGCCGCCTTAGCGCAGCAACACTCGAAATGCCCTTCTGGCCGTAATGGCGGCGATTTAGGCACTTTCGGCCCAGGTCAAATGGTTCCTGAGTTTGATAAAGTCGTCTTCAGCGCTCCTATCAACGAAGTACAAGGCCCGGTTAAAACTCAGTTCGGCTATCATTTGCTGGAAGTCACTCAGCGTACTGAATAATCATATATACAGTCTCAAGGTGACACAGAATCGTGATGTATTTTTGATTTTGATATCACTTTGATGGCTTTATGATTTTAAATGAGTGCTCAAACTATTCATTCTGAATAATCTCTAAAGTTTTTTGTAAATACTGCTGTAAATGATTTGGCAATTCAACATGGCAAGCCAAATAGAGAGGTATTTCACTGAAAATAAATAGCTTTTTCAGTTCAATGCCTTCCTGATTTGCTATGTGCTCTGCAGAAGCAACACCCGTAACCCAAATATCAATGAGATCAGAGTTTAATCGATGTATATTCTCATTGTCAGTGGTTGCTTGGACCAAACTATATCCCTTATTTGTGAGAAAGTTCGCCATTCCGGATTGACGGAAAGTACCAATACGGAGGCTTTCAATATCTTCTAAACTCTTAGCTTCAAATGATGATTCAGCTAAGCTAAAAGCGCCCCATTGATTATGAACGATGGGGCCTATCCATTTGAATTTATCTTCTCTTTCTGCTGTTCGTGCAGTCGAAAACACACAGGTATTTTCAATCATTTCAGCTTCAGTTAACGCACGTGCCCAAGGTAAAACTTGGAACTCGGCTTCAAGGAAGGTTCGTTGAAGTAGACTTTGCAGAATATCCGTAGCTTCACCTCTAACATTACCTTGCGAATCTGTGTAATTAAATGGGGGATATTCCTCTGTCACCAATCGTAAAATACGACTTTCACTTTTAGCTTTGTTCACTGCATTTTGCAGTAGGGTGACAAGCGCTGGATCTGTTTGAAGATTTAGGGCGAAATAAAGATTCGCTTCACTCAAGGTATAAACAGCTTCAAACTCTGTTTTATCAAAACCTATTGAATCCATTAACCAGAAAGCAACATCATCACTATATGCCCACAAATCTACACGGTTGGCATCAAGCATTGATAGTGCACTTGAATTAGTCATTGCTGTTCGAATACGAGCAGGATCAACTCCCTTCTCTTGTAAACGTTGAGCACCGATATCCTCGTGTATGACAACAATTTGTAGATTAGATTGGTTTATAGAATTTATATCTTCTATGGTGATACCGCTGGATTTACGTGCTAACAGCACTACCCTATCACTGGAGATTGGACCAGCCCAATGGAATAATGGCTCTCTAGCTTCCGTTCTAGTAGTGGAAAACAGAACAGTGTTGGGAATATTAAGTGCGGTTTCATAACCACGAGCCCAAGGCAGCAATTCAATTTTTTTTCTCTCAAATGAGGATCCGTTATTAATAATGAAGGCTTGTTCTAACAGATCAACAGCAATTCCTTTTAACTTGCCATTTTCTTCATAATTATAAGGAGGATATTCTTCTGTTATAAATGTCAGTTTATCAAGGTCACCTTGCACTGGAAGCGTTATAAGGAATATTGACGCTATTAATATTGCATATTTATACATACGCCTTCACTCCATATGAATCTCATTAGGTTCAGTCTAGCATACGAAAATCCTAGTGTAGGATGTTCATCCTAAACAAAGTTTTCATGAACACCTAAACTTTCTGATTAAGCTTTATCGATCATAAACAAAATATCCACTATTCTTTTGTTTTTATAGCTATAGGCTATCGAACCCATCAACGATATATACTTTCAAATCATCTAATATTAGTCCATCATGAACTCATCAAATCACTAACACCACTAACACAAGAATAGAGGT
>REDB01000215.1 GCA_007693685.1 Oceanospirillales bacterium | reverse complement strand
GCCAAATGATTTCTGAGCTGTTCGGCTGCTGTTTCTTGACGCGTTTGTTCCACTAAGGCTGAGAATGAAGGTATGGCGACTGTGGCTAAGATGATTAGAATCACAATCGCGGTCATCAACTCTAGTAGACTGAGTCCAGATTGATATGCCTTATGAGCCATCAATATAACTCCATCCAATGATCTAGATGGATCTTGCCGCTTTCGGGGGACCGGTAAAAGCGCACCCGCAGATGGGTTTCACTCAGTGCGCCAGCTTGATTGATGATCGCGCCTTCAACGTTTAAGGTGACCTTATTGGTTTGCCAGATCAACGCACTCTCGGGAATATGAAAGTAGCTTTGTTTAGCGAAATCGACCCATTCTCCTGTCGGCCAATGCGCGCTATCCCAGTATTCAGTATCTGAACTGATCCATTCATAAAAAGCGACCACACCAGCATCTGCGGCTTGATCGGCCATCATTTTTAACTGAAACTGATGACTCATTCGCTGTTGAAGTTGTGAATTCACTGAGGCGCTGAAGGTTAGCAGAGCTACCACAGATAAAAAGATCAGTGTAATCACGAGTGTGCTACCCGCTTCTTTGTGGTGATAAGACATCGATACCTCCTTGTATCTTGCTTTAATATCGTCGAAGTGCGGCGCTATAAATTATCGGTTGCTGATCCTCATTGATTCCAGAAAGCCTGAGTTCAAACTCTACCGCTGTCGCCAGATATCCTTTCGAAGGTTTCTCTTCGAACTCATTTGCTTCAATACGACCATCATTATTTTTGTCTATTCCGTAGGCAAATCGAATCGACTCTACACCGCTGATTAACCCCTGACCATTACAGCGAAGTTGGTCATCACTCACTTGAAATCGGTCGATATAGCTACCTCCAGGCTCTTGAAGCTGTCCTAAGCAGTTTCGACTTCCCTCCTCTGCAACATAGGTGAGCAACAAAAGATTGGTGTTACTACCCATTTCTACGGCATAGGCTTGTCGAATGGCACGTCTTAATTGCATCACAGTAAAACGCTCGATCTCTTGTGATGAGGTCAAGCGCAACTGGGTTTGCCAACTGGATTTCCCTGCAATCAAAAAAGTAGAGACCCCTAATAAAAGGATTGAACTGATGACTAGCGAAACCAGCAACTCTGTTAAGGTAAAACCCTGCTGTTTCATCTTAACAACCCCGTACACTAGGCTGAAAAGTCTCCCATGCCTGTGATGGTGTCAAGGGATCTGTTGCATCTTGGCTAAACAGATCAGGGAACGTCAGTGTTAAATAGTTTGTTCTGGCAGACTCATCCATTTTTCCGAGATAACATCGCTGCTGCCACATTCGCTCTATAGCTTCGCCGTGAATTAAGGCTTGTCGTGTGTCTTGATGACTTTGATAGGCAAATTGAAGGTTTTTTAGCTGAAGCTGAGTGAGGGATAAGCTTGCCGTGGAGAGAAGCAGCAACGTGATCATCACCTCAGGGAGGCCGATACCACGTTGCTGATGACGCAATAATATAAAGAGTTTCATCTGTAGTTCCATCCTTGAACCAAGAAATTAAAACATTGTAATCCAGCCAATCCATGGCCAGAGAAGAAACTTAGACTAATATTTGATCAAACAAAGATCAAGCATTCGCTAAGGGTTGAACTTCTAAAATTTCCACCTCGAAAAGGATAGTTTTTCCGGCTAGAGGATGGTTAAAGTCGACGGTTACACGCTCGTCACTAAATTCAGTAATAACACCGGGTACTTCTCCGCCCGGTTCTTGGAAAGTCACCACTAAACCTGGTTCTAAATCCATATCTTTGAACTGACTGCGAGGCATCACTTGGATGTTACTTGGGTTGTGCATACCAAAACCACGCTCAGGAGCGATAGTTAAATCGAGGTGATCACCTGGCTTCAGACCAGAAAGCGCCATTTCAAACCCTTCTGGAATATTACCATCACCAAACACAAACTTGGCTGGATTAGCGGCAAAGTTAGAATCGATGACTTGTCCATTTTCCAACTTAATCGCGAAATGCATTGTGACTGCTGTACCTTGTCCCACTGTAATGTCATTCATGATTTTTCCTCATTGGAAGTTGATGAACCTTGAGTTCTACCCGAAATAAAGACCATATCGAAAATCAGTATGGCGGCACCCACGGTTATAGCACTATCTGCAAGATTGAATGCAGGAAAATACCAGTCACCGTAATAAACAGAGATAAAATCGACAACATAACCGTGAATGATACGATCATAAAGGTTACCTAGAGCACCGCCCATAATAAGTGCAAGCGCTGAGCGCATCCACCATTGTTTAGCGGGTGTAGCACGTAACCATTGCAGTAATACCACACAAACACCTATGGCGACTAGTGCAAAAAACCATCTTTGCCAGCCACCCGCACCTGCCAAAAAACTAAAGGCAGCGCCAGGATTGTGAAGTAGGGTCAGGTTAAAAAAAGGCAACACAGGAACAGGCTGAGCATAGACAAGTTGTGTCGATGCCAACCATTTCGTTCCTAGGTCAAGCATAATGACCAAGAGTGTTAAACCTAACCACTTTAATGCGCCCGCTTGCGCAGGCACACCAAATCCCAGTACAACTGATGACTCTGCGTTACGCATAATAGCGCTGTTCACCTTCACCTGTGACGTTATCCACACAACGAGTACAAAGCTCTGGGTGTTCTTCATGGCTTCCTACATCTTCACGATGGTGCCAGCAACGAGCACACTTTGGATGCTCTGAAGAAACAACCGATACTTTCAAGCCTTCTACTTGCGTTGCACGCGCATCGGTACCCTCTTCTAAAGGTTTCAAGGTCGCAGAAGAGGTGATTAACACGAAACGTAACTCGTTACCTAATTGAGCTAAATCGGCTTTCAGCTTGTCATCTACGTAGAGGACTACTTCTGCCGCCAAGGATGCTTTAACCAGCTTTTCATTACGCGCATCTTCAAGACACTTGTTCACAGCATCTTTAACTGCCATCACCCGACGCCAGTAGGCATCGCCTAAGGTGTCTTCCGAAGATAAAGTAAACAAACCTTCATACCAAGTGCTTAACAAGACGCTTTCACGACGACTACCTGGTAGCACTTCGTAAATCTCTTCTGCGGTGAAGCTCAAGATCGGTGCAATCCAGCGCGTTAAGGCTTCGGCAATATGATACAAGGCTGTCTGGCAGGAACGACGTGCCAAACTATCTACTTGAGTGGTGTACTGACGATCTTTGATGATATCCAGATAGAAACCACCCAACTCATGTACACAGAAGTTATGTACCGCTTGGTAGACGTCTAAGAAACGATAGTCATCGTAAGCCGCGATAATCTTTTGTTGTAGACGCCAGGTTGCATCTACGGCCCAACGATCCAAGGTGAGCATTTTTTCTGGATCAACCAGATCAGACGCAGGATCAAAGCCATTCAAGTTAGCCAGTAAAAAGCGCGCTGTATTTCGGATACGACGATAAGAATCCGCTGTACGCTGAAGGATCTGCTTAGATACTGCCATTTCACCGGAGTAATCGGTCGCAGCTACCCAAAGGCGCAGAATATCGGCACCCATGCTGTCAGTGACTTCTTGCGGCGCGATAACATTGCCCAAGGACTTGGACATTTTGTAACCTTTCTCATCCACTACGAAGCCGTGAGTTAACACCTGTTTATAAGGCGCAACACCATTGATCGCAATCGAGGTTTTTAAGGATGACTGGAACCAACCACGATGTTGGTCAGAGCCTTCTAAATACATGTCGGCTGGGAATTGTAGCTCTTCACGTGTTCTAAGGACCGAGTGGTGAGTCGTACCTGAATCGAACCACACATCAAGAGTATCCGTGACTTTATCGTAGTCAGCAGCTTCATCACCGAGCAGTTCTGCAGCATCTAGCTCAAACCACGCATCGATACCCTCTTTTTCAATACGCAATGCAACGGCTTCGATCAATTCTTGGGTACGTGGATGCAGTTCACCGGTTTGCTTATGGGTAAATAGCGTGATCGGTACACCCCAAGTACGCTGACGTGAAACACACCAGTCTGGGCTTTGCTCAAACATCGCTTCAATACGCGCTTGACCCCAGCCTGGGAACCATTGCACGCCTTTGATTGCCTCTAGGGCGTCTGCACGCAGATTTTTATCATCCATCGATACGAACCATTGTGGTGTCGCACGATAGATTAACGGTGTTTTGGTGCGCCAGCAGTGTGGATAGCTATGCTGGAACTTTTTCAGATGAACCAGTTTTTTCTCACGCTCCAATGCATCGCACACAGGGTCGTCAGCCTTATAGACATGAACACCCGCAAACTCACCAGCCGCATCACTGTATGTGCCGTTGGCTTGAACAAGGTTCAAGGTACCTAAACCGTAAGCTTGACCGACGACAAAGTCTTCCATACCGTGATCTGGAGCTGTATGAACGGCACCGGTACCCGCATCAGTTGTGACGTGATCTCCAAGGATAACGGGCACATGACGGTCATAAACGGGGTGTTGAAGGAGCTGTCCTTCCAATAATTTCCCTGAACAACGTGCAATAACCTGGTACTGCTGAATACCCCAGCGAGCCATGATGTCATCGACCATATCGGCTGCCAGAATCAAGCGCTCTTTACCTTGATTAATGGCAGTTTCCACTAGGGCATAATCCAATTCAGCATTCAATGAAACCGCTTGGTTGGCAGGAATGGTCCAAGGCGTGGTCGTCCAGATCACAATCGATACCGGTCCATAACCCGCATCAGTACCGAACAATTGCAGCACAGCGTCGGTATTGATCACGCTAAAGCGCACATCGATTGCTGTAGAGGTTTTGTCTTGATACTCAACTTCCGCCTCAGCTAAAGCTGATTGACCCACCACGCTCCAGTAAACAGGCTTGTAGCCTTTCACTAAGTGACCGTTTTCGATGATACGACCGAGCGAGCGAACAATATTCGCTTCAGTTTCTGCATTCATCGTTAAGTAAGGCTGATCCCAATCACCGATCACACCTAAACGAATAAAATCAGCTTTTTGACCTTCGATCTGCTTCTGAGCGTAGTCACGGCAATGCTGACGAAACTCACGGAACGGCACTTTATCGCCTGCACGACCGATGGTGGTTTCAACTTTGTGCTCAATGGGAAGACCGTGGCAGTCCCAGCCAGGAATATAGGGTGCATCGAAACCACTGAGGGTTTTCGACTTTACAATCATATCCTTGATCACTTTGTTGACCGCATGACCGATATGAATACTACCGTTAGCATATGGAGGACCATCATGAAGAATAAACTTACGACGCCCCTGACCTTCTTCACGCAAACGTGCATACAGGTCCATTTCAGCCCAACGCGCTAATCGAGCAGGTTCACGTTCTGGCAGATTACCACGCATCGGAAATTCAGTTTCCGGCAGGTTCAATGTAGGTTTGTAATCGGTCATATCAATTAACTTCCACTTGTGAATTCTGCTCTGGCGTTTGTTCAAACCAGCGCCGAGCGGTTTCAATATCTAAAAAAATTTGTGTTTTTAGCGCTTCAAGACCATCAAAACGCTTTTCTGGACGCAGGAAATGTAAAAATTCAACCTGCATCAACTGCCCATAAATCTCTTCCTGCCAGTCAAATAAATGCACTTCAAGAACGGGCAAACGACCATTTACCGTCGGCCTAACGCCGACATTACTAATTCCACGAACTTCATGTCCATTGAAGCGTGCTAGTACCGTGTAGACACCCTGCAAAGGACAACGAAAGCGATGCATTCGGACATTTGCTGTTGGCACACCCAATTGCCGACCTATCTTATTGCCATGTTGAACACGACCCGTAACACAATAGGGACGACCTAATAGGGTTTCAGACAACTCGAAATCACCACGCATCAAAGTTTCTCTAAGTCGCGTACTGCTAACACGTTGATCCTGAATTTCGTAGGTGTGTGTATGCTCAACAGTAAAGCCGTGAGTCTTTCCTGCAGTTTCTAACATGGCGTAATCACCGGTACGATCACAGCCAAAACGAAAATCATCTCCCACGACAAAATGTCGAACATTCAAGCCATTCAACAGTAGTTCATCAACAAACGCTTGTGCTGACATGCTGCGTAAACGAGCGTTGAAAGTTAAGCACAAGACTCGATCAATGCCTTCATCACGAAGCAAACGCACTTTTTCGTCAAAGCGTGTTAATCGCGGGGGAGCTTCACTACCGGCAAAAAACTCACGTGGCTGTGGTTCAAATATAATCGCCACACTGGGCAAGCCTAACTCAGACGCTTTAGTTTTCACTTGATCCAAGACTTTCTTATGCCCTAAGTGCACGCCATCAAAGTTACCGATGGTTGCTACACAACCTCGGTGTTTATCGCGCAAATTATGTAAGCCTCGGATCAGTTCCATGCCAGTGTCTTAAGTCAAGAATTGAACCGCGCATTATAGTCGAAAATGCACTGCATTATCAGCCCCAAATGCCTTGTCAGGCTCTTAAATGCCTTAGACGTAAGCCCATAATCAACTGAACACACAGATAGATCAGCATCCCACCGACCACCAATAACACCATTTGCTCTATGCGCTGCCATAATCCCATCTGCAACCAAGCTTCGGTTGAATTTCTAAACAGGATTAAGAACGCCAGCATAGCCGCATTGGCAAGCCCATTACGAATCAGCACTTTCGACCAACCCGGTTGCCACTGCAAAACATCGACTTTTCGTAGTCCATGCAACAACATGGCTGCGTTTAGAAAAGCCGACAAGGATGTTGCTAGCGCTAAGCCGACATGATCTAGCGGCCAAACCAAAATTAGGTTGAACACCATATTGGCAGCCATCGCCCAAATAGCAATTCGGACAGGGGTTTTCATGTCTTGACGGGAAAAATACCCAGTTGCCAAAACTTTTATCAACATGAACGCAAGCAGTCCGACCGCATAGGCTTTCAAACTCATCCCTGCCATCATGACGTCTCGGTCTTGCATTTGACCATAATGGAACAAAGTCGCAATCATCGGCTCAGCCAGCACTATCAGCGCAAGAGCCGCTGGCAAGCCGATTAACAAGATCATTCTAAGTGCCCAATCCATAGTGGCAGCAAAGCGTTGCGGACTTTTTTCCGCATGATTACGCGACAGCGCCGGCAGAATAACCGTAGCAATCGCGATACCAAACACCCCTAAAGGCAACTCAACCAAGCGGTCGGAGTAGTAAAGCCAAGAAACACTGCCATCCTGAAGAAAAGATGCCAAGACGGTATCCAACAGCAAGTTAATTTGTGCGACAGAAACACCAAATAGCGCCGGCACCATCAACTTCATAATGCGCTGAACACCTTCATCTTTCCATCCTGGGGTGGGTCTTGGCAGTAGTCGCATACGCGCCAGAAAAGGAAGCTGGAAAAGTAGCTGCATAACGCCCGCTAAAAACACGCCCCATGCCATCCCCATAATGGGCGGGTCCATCATCGGACTGATCCATAACGCCGCGACTATCAAACAAACATTCAGCAATACTGGAGTAAAGGCTGGAATGGCAAAGCGCTCGTAGCTATTTAAAATGGCGCCACAAAAAGCCGTTAAAGAGATCAAAAGCAAGTAAGGAAAGGTTATGCGCAACATCTCAGCGGCTAAGGGGAAGCGCTCGTCATCAGCCAGATAGAAACCAGGTGCAAAAAGTGCAGCCAGCAGTGGCGCAGCCATCATCGCTACCAGCGTAATCATCAATAGGGTTAAACCCAGCGTGCCGGCAACACGATTTACCAATAACTGCACCGCATTTAAATCTCGCTGGGTACGATACTCTGACAAAACTGGTACAAAGGCTTGTGAAAATGCTCCCTCAGCAAATAAACGACGCAGAAAGTTAGGAATTTTGAAGGCGACGAAAAAAGCATCAGCATGACCACCGGCACCAAACACTGAGGCAACGATAACATCTCGCGCCAGCCCCAATACTCTTGAGAAAAGTGTCATGATACCAACTACACCGCTGGATCTAAGTAAACCGCCTTTTCGTGTTTGTGACGCTTCCAAATCTGCAATACTCCATCCGTTTGTGG
>REDB01000125.1 GCA_007693685.1 Oceanospirillales bacterium | reverse complement strand
TTCATTCGCAGCTCTGCTATTTTCTGATCAGCCTCAGCCAAGCCCGCTGTTTCAGGAGCTTTACCCTCTGAGCTTAAGGCTAACTTCTGCTCTAAATATTGTGTTAGTAAGGATAAGATCGCCGCTTGACCTTCAGCCTTTGGCTGATCGACGATTCCAGAGTCTTTAACTACTTCTTGCTGCGTTAATTGTTGTTGCATTAACTTCAAGTAAGCAAGTAGCTGCTCATCTGAAAGCTCTATATCATCAGCTTGCCCAGCAACCTCTTTGGGTCGATTGGTCACTATGGAAGCAATGATATTATCATCTGGCTTAATGTCTCTCTGATCCAGATTAGGATTACTTATCGGCGCCTGTGAATCCATCTGGGAAAAAAGTTCTTGTAATGATTCTTTAAGCAGACTGACGACTTGATCAAGCGCTTCAGAATTATCTGAACCATCTTCCATAAAGCTTTCAATCTGCTTTAGTAGATCAGCAGGTAGCTCTAGCGGCAAAATACTGCCATCAGATTGTGAAGCATTGCCAGATGCTTGCCGCTCAACATTTGCGAGTGAGGCATCTAATGACGTGGATTGAGTTAGCCCAACCCAGAGAGAGTAAAAGGCATCAGAAGCTGGGGCAGCTCCCAGATTGTCTTGAGATAACAGTCCATTAGCACCGTTTGACGGTGCCATTGACAGCAAACCACCTAAAAGTTGAATTGAAGAGGTTGGGTTTGACATGTTCAGCTCCTGAAATCTTAGTCCATAGCAAGCAATGCTTAGGTTAATCGCTTACCATGAGTAAGCAAAAAACGAGCCACTTTTTAACTAGATCCCAAAACCCCTGTTTCGCTGCGATCGCTCATCTATCGCTTGTTGCTCTCGCTTATCCCTAACTAACTGTTCGGAATAGACTGCTTTATCTGTCAGTTTTTGAATGCCTTTATAACGTGCATAAACACTTTGCCAGTACTGCTTGACCTGTTCAAGCTGCTGACGTGCAACTCGAATGGTTTCATGTTGCTGACGCATTGCCTGCTCTAAGCGTCCAATAAAGGCCTGATGCTGTCTCAGTTGATCGGTGGTTAAGCCCCGCTGACCTGCTTGTGTGAATTGCTGCTGATATTCCAACATATAATCTTGCAACTGCACTAACTGAGTCTCAGCGTGCTGAAGACGCTGTTGACTCTCCGCTAAGTATCTATCAGCAGCTTCCTTCTGTCGCTCTGCCAAGCCTAGCACCACACCTAAACGCTGAGAGCGTGGTTTGCTCATCGACGATCACCTTGAGAGATTTGTCCCTTCATTCCCTGTTGAGGAGATTTGTTCGGAGGTGGCATACTCATCAGCATGATCAATTCTTGTATAGATCGTTGTTGATCGAAAGCCTCTGACATTCCTTGCTGGAGGTATGCCTGTAACACTGGAAGCATTTCAATCGCTCGATCTGTCAAGGGGTCACTACCACGAGCATAAGCACCCACACTAATTAAGTCAGCATTTTGTTGATAACGAGAATAGAGTCTTTTGAATTCTAACGCTTTAGCTAAATGTTCAGGAGAGATAACTTGTGGCATGACACGACTGATAGATGCTTCAATATCTATCGCAGGATAGTGGCCTTGCTCAGCTAGATCTCGGGACAGCACAATATGACCATCCAAAATAGCACGCGCAGCATCCGCGATAGGATCTTGCTGATCGTCACCCTCGGTTAACACAGTATAAAATGCGGTGATCGACCCTTCTCCAGATTGCGCATTACCTGCTCTTTCGACAAGCCGTGGCAAGCGAGCGAACACTGAAGGTGGATAACCTTTGGTAGCAGGTGGCTCACCCACTGCCAGCGCAATTTCTCTTTGTGCCTGAGCATAACGTGTCAATGAATCCATTAATAACAAGACACGCTTTCCCTGAGCACGGAAGTATTCGGCAATACGTGTCGTTAATTCTGCCGCACGTAACCGCATCAGCGGTGAGTCATCGGCAGGCGAGGCAACGACAACCGATCTTGCCATGCCTTCTAAACCTAAGCTCTGCTCTATGAACTCACGAACTTCTCGACCACGCTCACCTATTAAACCTACAACGGTCACATCAGCCTCGGTATGACGTGTCATCATGCCTAGCAACACTGACTTACCGACACCACTGCCTGCGAACAAACCTAATCGCTGACCGGCTCCCACTGTCAATAATCCATTGATAGAGCGAATACCGACATCTAGTGGCGAATCGATAGGGTGTCGTGAAAGTGGATTGATGATTTCTCCTTGCAAAGATACATAGCGCTCTGCATCCAGATCACCTTTTCCATCAATGGGTTGACCTATGCCATTAATCACTCTACCCAGTAATCCAAAACCCACTGGAACTTGACTAGCACCACGCTGAGGCGTCACTTGAGCTCCAGGTTGCAGTCCATCAATACTGTGCAGTGGCATCAAGTAGATTCGGTCACCTGAAAAACCGACCACTTCAGCTTCAGTTTCCAAGTCAGGAGTCACTTGTATAAGACAGTAATCACCTAACGCTACCTTCAATCCAACTGCTTCTAGTGTCAGACCGATTAAACGTGTAATACGTCCATAGACGAGAGGGGCAGCAGGTTTAAAAACCGACGACTCTTTAAGATGAGGGTATTTATCAAACAGCGCCATTTGACCCTCTCTAATCTGCTTTTGAGGCTGAGTTTTTCCCCAACGCGGCGGTTAATTGTGCAACGATCTGATCGAAGCGTGCATTGACTGTATTATCAATATGAGTGGTATCTGAATGGATTTGGCATCCTCCAGGCTGAATATCTTCATTTGCAACCCAAGCAACACCTTTTTTGACACTAAGTGACTCTAGCAAAGGAAGATCATCAGGGTGCAGATGGACTTCACAACTCGCTACCGTCGAGGGTAATTCAGCTAACGCAGCTTTAACGGCGATCTTTAATGGCGCTTCATCAGTTTGTAGTTCAGCGCCGATAACAGCTCTAGTGAATTGTTTAATTAGATCAATCATCAGCTCTTCAAGCTGCTGCTCTTGTGATGATATCGGATCACTTAAGACCTGAGTTAACTGCTCAAGTAAAGCCAAGCGACGCGTAACTTCCTCTTCACCAGCTTTGAATGCTTGATCATGCCCTTGCTGCTTGCCTTCTGAGTAGCCTTGGTCAAAACCTTCTTGATGACCTTGGTTGAAGCCTTCTTTAGCCGCGTTTTCGCGTATCTCTTCAATATCTGCCAACGTCAACTTTTCAGCTTCAATTTCTTCTTCAGTCACAACAACCTGAGACAAAGCAGAGTCAGTTTTGAAAGGCTCACCTACATCTCCGACATCCATCATCGGTAATTGCCAGGGCATTAAGCGCTGAGCTTCAGATGCTGGAATTCTGACGGGGCGATAGTTGTCCTGCTTCATTCACTTAAACCATATCATCAGAGCCACCGAGGGTAATTTCACCATCGTCAGCCAATCGACGAGCAACATTTAATATCTCTTTTTGTGCTGCTTCAACTTCACTAACACGCACAGGGCCCTTGGCTTCTAAATCATCACGCAATAGTTCTGCAGCACGTTTGGACATGTTTTTGAAGATCTTTTCTTGCAGCTGTGTATCCGCACCTTTTAATGCAATCACTAATTGATCTGTTTGTATTTCACGAAGAATAACCTGAATACCACGATCTTCTACATCCATTAAGTTATCAAACACGAACATCAAATCCGAGATCTGTGTTGCAAGAGCTTCATCGGTTTCTTTGATCGCATCCATCAATTCAGCTTCAATCTGGGTATCAATAAAGTTCATGATATCCGCTGCAGACTTCACACCACCCAATTTAGTTAATTGAGTTGAGCGTGGTCCTGTGAATTGACTTTCAAGCATATCGTTGAGCTCTTGCAGCGCCTGGGGTTGAATCTGATCTAATGCCGCAACGCGCATGACGATATCTAAACGAACTTTATCATCAAAGTAACTTAGCACATTTGCTGCTTGATCTGGTTCAAGATAAGAGATGATAACAGCCTGAATTTGCGGATGCTCAAAACGAATGATTTCAGCAACCTGACGAGGATCCATCCAACGCAAGGTATCCAAACCAGAAGTGTTGGTGCTAAATAGAATACGATCTATCAAGGTTTTGGCTTTATCTTCACCCAACGCCTGATTCAACATAGCCCGTATGTAGCGATCATTATTGATACCAATACCCGTTTGATCACTGACTACATCTAAAAAATCTGACACGACCGACTCTACGCGTGACTGAGGCACATTATCTAGACGAGACATCGCCTCACCGATACGCTGTACCTCTTTAGGTCCGAGATGCTTAAGAATTTCCGCAGCATCACTTTCACCCAAACTAATCAGCAGTACGGCAGCTTTTTCAATATCTGTTAGACCGTTACTCATGCTCTATAACCCATTGTTTGATGGCTTGAGCAACACGAGCCGGATCTTCAGCAACCATGCTACGAATCTCATTCAATTGATAATCAAAGCTTTCATTAGGTGTTGCCATGGCGGCTGATTGCACTCCACCAAAGGTAACTTTGTCGTCCGCAATCCCTGATCCGTCCAAAGATTCCAATTCAGCAGATATTTGTCCAGCAGGACCTAGATCATTGCCACTAGCTTGATTTCCAGTAGCAGACAAATGCTTTAAGACAGGTCGAAGGATACCCAGCGCTAATACCAATATAAAGATGCCAGCACCTAACTGCTTAAGTAGATTCCAAAACCAGTCTTGCTCCCAAAAACTTGGATCTTCGAAGATGAACTCTTCTGTCGGCACGAAGCTTGAGTTAATCACGTTAACGCTATCACCCCTTAGCGCTGAAAAACCAACCGCATTCTCAACTAACATTCTCAAACGGTCGATATCTTCTTCTGACCAACGTGTGCGAGTCCGCTCTCCAGTTTCAGAGTCCACGACTTGCAGATCATCAACAACAACGGCTACCGATAAGCGTTGCACCCCACCCATCTGTTGACGGGTATAGCTGATACTGCGATCTAATTCAAAATTACGTGTAGCTTGGTTACGACTACTACCTGATCCACCGGCACCGGCGCCCACGCCTCCAGCACCGCCTGCTATTTCAGGCACAGCAACTGGCCCAGGAGGCTGATTAGCTAAAGCGCCAGGAACACCAACAGCAGCATCACCAGAGTCTCTGCGCTCTTCAAGTGTTTGCTCGCTTCTTAATGCAGGCAGATCTGGGTTAAACATTTCACTGGCTTGCTCGACTGCAGTGAAATCTATATCTGCTGATACCTCTGCACGAAAATTCCCCAAACCTACTACAGGCTGCAAGATACTGTTGACCCGATTAACCAACGTATCTTCAACTTGGCGAACATATTCCAACTGGCGAGCCGCTAATACCACGTCAGAATCAGCATCTCGGATATTTAGTAAGCGACCACGTTGGTCGACGATGGTGACATCTTTGACATCTAATTCAGGAATACTGGAGGCTACTAGGTTAGCAATGGCTGCCACTTGATCTCTTTCCAGTTGACGACCAGAAAACAATTCTAGAAAAACAGACGCGCGAGGCTTACGTTGATCACGAATAAAAACAGTATCTTTAGGAATGGCTAAGTGAACACGGGCAGCACGAACGGCGGTCATATTAGAGATAGTGCGCGCAAGCTCACCTTCTAAGCCTCGGCGGTATCGAGTCGTTTCCATAAACTGACTTGTACCCATACCGTAGTCTTGATCTAGAAGTTCAAAACCCACAGTCCGATCTGCACTAAAACCATCAGCGGCTAAACGTAATCTGGCAGTATGAACATGAGACTCAGGTACTAAAATAGCGCGACCATCGGCATCGAAGCGATACGGAATATTACTCATCCGAAGCTGTTCTATGACTTCATTGGCATCGGAAAAAGAAAGGTTTGCATAGAGCACACGATAATCTGGCTTTTGCGACCATAAAACCACAGCAAAGCCTATCGCGACACTGGCTGCTAAACCCACCATCAAACCCAACTGGCGCAAAATGCCCAGACTATTAAAGCCTGCCATTAGACCGCCTCTTGCATTCAACGGAGTTGCTGTATTTTCCATTTACACTCGCTCAAAATTAGATCGGCATTTTAGAGATATCTTCATATGCCTGTACTAGGCGATTTCTTACCTGGGTCATGGCTTCAAAAGAGACCGAGGATTTTTGTGCTTGAATCATGACCTGAGGCAGATCAACGCTTGGATCACCTCGTTCATAGGCCTCACGCATTCTATTCGCTGTTTGCTGATGACCATTGACAGTATCTACAGCGGATTTAAGTAATGCGGTAAATGATCCTTTTTCGGATTCGTTTACACGAGAGGGTGACATCCCCTCTGGACGTAAACTTGGCAACTCCATACGACCTGAAGTCTGCTGCATTTCCGATCTTAAAGAGCGCATTTGCGCCAATACACTGTTGATGTCAGCTCGTTCGATCATTCTTGGCCCTCACCTGACAGTGGCATTTTTTTGACATTACAATGCCATTCTATAACGACAAGAAAATATCCGCCAACAAAATGACAACTTTTTGCCACTTTAATCGGATAAAATCTAACCCTGAGCAATTAATGCAAAAAGCAGGCCAAGGCCTGCTTCTTTAGGGTATAGATGGGCTAGCTCAGTATTAATCCGCTAACGGAGCGCCAAATTTAAGGCGTACATACATCAAGGCTACCGTTATAGCATCACCTAATGCTGTATGACGCTGAATAATCGGTATATCCAATTTTTTAGAAATTGTGTCAAATCTTAGGTCAACGTCGCCACCTACCGATTTCCATTTAATAATGTCGTGGTAGACATGGGATAATTCGATGGCCTTGTTCGGTAAGCTAAAACCGTATTTTGCTCGAATATACTTATCCAGCATCTTAATATCGTAGTTGACATAGTAACCAAGAATGGGACGGTTACCGACAAATTCAAGAACCTGCTCCAGCGCATCATCTATCTCTATACCATCAGCGAGATCACTGGCTCTGATCTTATGGATCTTTATTGAATCACCAGTTAAAGAAGCCGGAGGCTTTAACTTGATATCAAGCCGTTCACTCGTGATCACTCGACGACCCCGAATTCTAACAGCCCCAATGGAGAGTATTTCCCCCTTCTTAACGTCTAGACTTGTCGTCTCACAATCTAACGAGACTACTTCGTCTCCCTTGTAAGTTTCGAAAAGGTGAGCATAGGGGCTGTCTTTAAACTCTCTGCGCTCTTTAAAGCGTCGAATTGTTCTTGGAATAATCATGGTGTCATGAACCTATGTGGTAGCGTGACGCTAAATGCTTTTTAAAGTCTTTTACGATTCGTAAGGCATCCCTTAACAGATCTCTTTCTAATTTATTCAAGCGCTGAAGATCGATGGCGTTAGGTGTGGGATCAATCCCGTCCTTGCTTTCTTCAACACGCTGTATTTGATGTTTTAGTCGTATTTGTACGAACAAAGACAGCGCTTCGGCTATATTTTCACCATGTTTTTTTCGCATTTGATCCATTTCTACCAATGCCTCTATACGCTTAAAGGTATTAGTTTCAAGAATTCGATGCTCTAGCGCCATGGTTCTTATGCCATGCACGATGGGAAAAATTCCACCTTTTTTAATGTCTAGCATACCCTTGTCTTTTAAATTCCCGAAAAAGGTCAAGGGTGTATCAAAATTAAGCGACGCCTTCGCAAAATGAGAAAAGAAAATCTCATTACTACGAAGTGTGCGCAAAAATGCATTTCTTGCCACTTTAAATAATGCCGCATTGCCAGCCACTGGCTTACCGTCGACAGCAATAGCAAGCTTCATCACCGACTCACCGTCAAACTTTTGACTCCATTTAGTCAGTTTGTTTGCCCAGCCCCCCGTTGAATTAACCCATTCCGGATTGGAAACCATGATATTTCCTGGACAGGGTGGAAAACCGAATGAAATCAGAGTCTCGCTAAATTTACTCATGACTGCAGCCATCTCTGGCCATTCAAGCCCTTCACGAAAAATCAGCCCATTATCTTGGTCTGTTTTCATGATTTGCTCTCCACGACCTTCAGAACCCATTACGATCAGACAGACATGAGGTTTTAAATCTCGCGGTATAACCAGTTCAAAAAGCTTAGCTAAAATACGTCCATTCATCGCAGCCAAAAGCTCCATCGTAAAGCGTATTTTCACACCGGTAGAAATGAGGGCTTTAATCAGATCCGTTAACCCTTTTGATGCTTCACGCAGGTCTTCAATGGTTTCTGCACGCTCTACACGCAACCCGATAACGTGTGAATGACTAGAGAAATGACTAAGTACATCGGTTAACTCAACAATACCGACTAACTCTTGGCCATCCATAACAACCACACGCTCTATCTGCTGCTGTGTCATCATGATCAACGCGTTAAATAGATAGTCTTGAGGGGTTGTCGAGATCAATCGATAACTAGCAATATCAGAGACGTCTGACTCTAATGAAAGCCCTTTAATTATGACGGCATCCAACAAATCTGTACCTGTAATCATACCGTAGCGATTGCCCTTTTTCGCCAAGACACAATCTGCTTTCATTTCACGCATCATTCGAGTTGCCTCAAATATGCTGGTACCTTCTAATACAATCAATGGCTCACGAATGGTGCCATCTTCAATTCTTGCCAGCATAAATTCAGCCATATCTTGGTTTTGGCTATGCTGGGCAACAATCTCTCTCTTTGCGGTTAAGTTTTGCTGGAAGTAATCAGCAAATAAAGGATTACTATGAATTAAATCCATCAGAATACGCGTTGGAAGCACATGACAAATGGTTTCTTCCACCGCGATAAAGTTATGTATCGCCTTACCATTCAGGACCGACCAGCCACCAAAATAGTCTTCATCTTGATAGTGCACAAAGACGCTGGCTGCAGCCGCATCTTTATCCAATGCTTCACTACCATCACTTTCACCTACTTTACCCTTTAGGACAATAAACACCCCTTCAGGCACTTCTCCAGCGGCAATGATCGTTTCACCTTTTTGGAAATAAGCGATATCAAGATTGTTATTAAGCAACGCTTGCTCTTTAGCTGACAACAAGCTGAACGGCAGGTTATCCATATTGAACGATTCAGACATAAAAGCTCCTATTGTTATTATTTAGCAAGTGTCGTCAGATTTAGCATCGCCGCTCGCGGCCCTTAAGTTAATTACCCAAGCCAGTAACAACACACTTATTGCATTAAGCGTCATCCACATAACCGTCATGGGTAACGGCGATAAACTTGGTAAAGCGCTAGGCCAAAAACTGCTTAAACTATTCATTTCGTAGACTACAGAATAACCAAGACTGGTTAATAACCCAATTAGCATTCCGGCTAATATGGCAACCTTTGGTAACCTCGGTAGCATTAGTGCAAACATAAATGCAGGAAACAAACTTGCCGCAGCAAGTTGTAACACGCGATTAAACCATTCAATCAGACTCCCCGTCAGATTAATCGCCACAACAGCCGCTACAATCAACATCAACAGCGCCAATCCCTTGACCACCAAGGCTTCATACCTTTCGGTAATTGCACTAATACTTGGTTGTGATGTGAAGGTATATACCGTCGAAATCAACACCATCGAAGCTGTAGAAAGCAGCGCTGCTGTCACACCAATGGTAACTAAAGCAATGACCCAATTTGGCATTGCAAATAGCTCTGGTAAAAGAAGCAACCTTATTTCATCGTTGATCGAAAACTCGTTTAAGGACCACTCTTGCTGATCCAACTGCATCTCTTCGATGCTTTGCTGAACAAGTGCAAAATTATCTACTTGCTCCAAGTCAGGCTGAGAAAGCTCGTCAGTAGATTTATTTTGTTGAATCAACCACTGAATACGCCCGTCATTATTTTTATCAATCCAAGATAGCTCCTGCGTATATTCCCACAAGAATAACCAATTCGGCATTCGACTATAGGCGCCCCCCTCCTGAAGTGGACCATTAATACTTTGATAAAGCCTTTCATGAGCTTGATGAGCCATCCACGGAACCGAGGAGTAAATAACCCCGACGAACACCAACATCCAGATTGCGCTAAAACGAATATCTGCTTTTAGCTTGACGCCCTGAAAACGTTTTAGCATGTAAGGAAGCAATGAAACTCCTGCCGCCAAAACAATCAATGAAAAGATGATCTCAATAATCGTAAGATTTGGTAAAGGGTTTGAATAGTAGGTTAAAGCGGGAACTTGATCGAAGCTTCTATTTGTAAAAATACTTTGTAAAAATACCCATTGACTCGATAACTGCGCATCAACGGCAATATAAACGGATGCGACCATCACCGAGCAAAACACTATGCAGTATTTCAACATCTGCACTCGCGTTATCGCCCTAAGATTGCTTAGTACCGTGTAAAAGAATAGAAGGATCATGCCAATAGCAATAGCTGCCGAAAGAGGTAATTGCAGATGCCTAGACAGGATCAGCCCTAACCCCTTCATCTGTAGGGCAAGCAATAGAATACCCATGGCAATAACTATAAAATTCATTAACCAGCGCAAACTGATGGAATCAAATTTCTGCGCTATAAAGTCAATTGAAGAAAGCTGTCCTGAATCATAAACAGCCGGTGCAACAATAATACTGAGCAATAGAAGGCCAGCTATCCAGCCCGTCAACATCCACTGGGCTTCCTGTGGATTATGAGAAATAAGACCAAATAAGCCTATTAGCGTCGCAGCACACAACCAATCGGCGGCTAAGCCCATACCTCTAGCAAGAGGAGATACACCAGATTGAGAGGTATAAAAATCTTTTCTAGAACCCACACGACCTGACATGAGTACCAGCATATAAAATATGCTGGTAGCAACTACAAAAAGAACTATGAAAAGATCTGTTTGCATCAGATCACCTTTTGAAAAGCATCCTGCGATAGCTTTAACCTAATAAAACTAAATCACAGCAGACAGCTATATAAGTGCTGAGTAAATCACGCCTCACCGCAAGCTGTCAAAAACAGAATGCCATTCTTATCTATTCGTTGAAATTGCGATAGGATCGGCTCACGCTGCTGATTCAATGGCAACATTTCTGCACTTGAACAGTTAAGTAAATAGGCTTGGTGAGAAACCAGATCAACATGCTGCTTTTCGAAACGGTAAAGAATAAATTCAACTAACTCATTTCCTTCCACTTCGGTTTTAATGATGTTCGCAGTATCAATCACGGTAAATGCGATAATCATCGGAAAATGATAGGTCCAAGGACGCCAAAATACCTGACCAGTTTCAGTTGAAACGACAACTGCTGCTTCTGGCTGACGCGCTTCTTGATGCTCAAACCAAGAATACTCATAACTGATTTGATAACCCAACATCCCCATTCCAGCAAAGACTGGAATAATCCATTTCGGTAATTTGTTGCGAGTCAATTTGCGAAGAATGAGCGCAACACCCGCTGCACCCAAACCTGAAAATACGATAGCAATTATCGTCCAAATCATTCTTTTTTTCCTGAAATAAAGAGGGCCTCCCATGGGAGGCCCTTTTAGTTGACCTTACATTCAGCCTAAGCTGATCTTAGGTCCTATTATGATCAGTGATCCAACGCAGCGCCAGCACCTTTTGGTGTACGAACGCTTTCTACCAGATCCTGAATTTCTTGCGGTGGCTCTTCCGTAGATAGAGAGACAGCGTAAGCAACAGCGAAGTTAAGCATCGCACCTACTGCACCGAAGGACAGAGGAGAGATACCGAACAACCAGTTATCTGGTGTATTTGGTAGCATGTTTGTACCACCAATGAAGAACCAACCTAGGTAAGTGAAGATATATAGCAAGGTTGAAATCAAACCTACTAACATACCTGCAATTGCACCTTTAGAGTTGACGCGCTTAGAGAAGATACCCATCATCAGTGCTGGGAAGAGCGAAGCAGCCGCGATACCGAATGCTAATGCAACCACCTGCGCAGCGAACCCGGGCGGATTTAAGCCCAAGTAGGTTGCCAAGAGAATTGCACCGGCCATCGAGATACGAGCAGCAAGCATCTCTCCTTTCTCACTGATATTGGGGTTAATAATACTCTTGATCAAGTCATGACTGATAGCAGAGGAAATCGCCAACAATAGACCGGCAGCGGTTGATAGTGCGGCAGCAATACCACCAGCAGCAATCAAGCCGATAACCCAACCTGGTAGGTTAGCTATCTCTGGGTTAGCTAGTACCAAGATATCATTGTTAACGGTTAACTCATTACCTGCCCAACCACGCGCTTCAGCTGTAGGAGCAAACGCTGCGTTAGCATCGTTATACATCTGAATACGTCCATCGTTGTTTTTGTCTTCCCAACGAATTAGGCCAGTCTGTTCCCACGTTTTAATCCAGTCTGGACGATCTGCATAAGCCAATGCGGGTGCATCAGGCCCATTCGGGAATATAGTCGTAGCCAAGTTCAAACGAGCCATAGAAGCTACAGCAGGCGCAGTTAAGTAAAGCAACGCGATAAACACTAGGGTCCAACCAGCAGACCAGCGAGCATCAGCTACTTTAGGTACAGTGAAGAAACGGATAATTACGTGAGGTAGACCCGCAGTACCGATCATCAGTGACAAGGTAAACAGAACCATGTTCAGTTTATTGTCAACGTCAGCAGTATAATCTTGGAAACCTAGATCACGAACCACTTCATTTAGAGTCACTAATAAAGGCTGACCTGACTCTACGTGGGTACCGAACATACCAAACATAGGGATTGGGTTGCCGGTTAACTGTAGAGAAATAAATACAGCAGGAATGGTGTAAGCGATGATCAGTACAACATACTGAGCTACCTGAGTATAAGTGATACCTTTCATACCACCAAATACTGCGTACAGGAATACGATTGCAGCAGCGATCCAGATACCCGCAGACGAACTAACCTCTAAGAAACGAGAGAAAGCAACGCCCGCACCCGTCATCTGACCGATAACGTAAGTTACTGACATAACAATCAGACAGATAACCGCAGTTAAACGAGCACCACGACTGTAGAAACGATCACCGATGAAGTCAGGTACTGTGAACTTACCAAACTTACGCAGGTAAGGTGCCAACAGCATCGCTAGCAGTACGTAACCACCGGTCCAACCCATGAGGAAGGTAGAGTTAGCATAACCACCCGCAGCGATTAGACCCGCCATAGAGATGAAAGACGCAGCTGACATCCAGTCCGCTGCAGTTGCCATACCGTTAGTGATAGGATTTACACCACCACCCGCTACGTAGAATTCCTTAGTCGATCCGGCGCGCGCCCAGATAGCGATACCGATATACAGAGCAAAGGATGAGCCCACGAATATCAGGTTAATTGCAAATTGACTCATGCCACTTACTCCTCGACGTCAAATTCTTTATCTAGCTTGTTCAATCTCCACGCATAGTGGAAAATGATAGCTATAAAGGTAAGAATCGAGCCTTGCTGAGCAAACCAGAAGCCAAGATCTGTTCCACCCACTGGAATACCAGCAAGCATGGGACGAAGGAGTATGGCGAAGCCATATGAAACTAAAGCCCAGACAACTAGGCTCCATGTGATAAGGCGAACATTCGCCTTCCAGTACGCAGCAGCATTTGCTTTTTCATCTGCCATTGTCGTTCTCCGATTTGTTGTTATTGGAGTTGAGAAAATTCCAAGGCAATCTTGCTAAATAAACGAAGGGAATAAAAGCCCCGACTTTAGTATGAATATAACCTCAAAACGATCAATAAAAATTGATTTAATCATTTAATATCAATTGCTTAATTTCAATTTTAAAGCACCATCATACTAATATATAAAAAGTAGTACAGGACAATAGTCTAACAAGTTTTATCCTTTCCAGCTGTCTAATCTGACAACAAAGGGTACACTAGAGCAAACTATCAAATGCTCAGGAACTCACATGCTGTCCGGCTGGATCATCATACTGATTTCAATCGCTTATCTTGTTCTACTTTTTGCTATTGCATACTATGGTGACAAAACCGCCAAAGGGCAGCGCTGGGCGAGCCACCCTTTAATATATTCTCTATCCTTGGCTGTTTATTGCTCGTCATGGACCTTTTATGGAGCGGTAGGGCGAGCATCTACGACTGGCTGGGAGTTCATGGCCACTTATCTAGGGCCTGTGATCGTATTTATCCTTGGCTGGCGAATGATTGAAAAAATTATTTTGGTCAGTAAACAACAAAACATCACTACCATCGCTGACTTTATCTCCTCTCGTTATGGTAAAAGTCAAAGTTTAGCCGTGATGGTGACAGTGATCGCTGTTCTGGGAACGATTCCCTATATCGCTTTGCAATTAAAGGCAGTAGCCATTAGCTATAATGCCATTGCACCAGGGGCTACCGACGCTCTTAGCAAAGGCAGCGATACAGCTTTATTTGTTACCGTATTGATGGCGATCTTTAGCATACTATTCGGCACACGACATATTGATGCAACAGAACATCATCCTGGATTGGTTTTAGCGGTTGCGTTTGAATCCGTAGTTAAGCTGACAGCTTTTTTAGCGGTAGGTTTTTTTGCGGTCTTTTACCTTTTTGAAGGCCCGAGCAACATGATTGCTGCCGTTTCTGAGCAATTGAGATTCAATCCCAACTTTCAATCTCCTTTTGGCGGCAGTTTTCTCACAGAAACCATCTTAGCCTGCGCTGCGATTATTTGCTTACCGCGACAGTTCCATGTGACCGTTGTCGAAAACACTAATCCAAGAAGCTTGCTCACTGCTCGTTGGCTCTTCCCTCTATATCTGATTTTATTAGGCGTTTTTGTTCTACCCATTGCTGTTGCCGGTCTAGACATCTTTGCAGGAAGCAATGTCGATGCCGATGTCTATGTTCTTATGCTACCCAGCGTTGCTGGCTGGGAATACTTAACCATATTCGCGTTTATAGGTGGTCTATCTGCAGCTACAAGCATGGTTATCGTTGCCAGTATCGCGCTCTCTACCATGGTGTGTAACGACATTATCATGCCATTACTTCTGCGCATCCGCTGGTTAAAGCTCTCTCAATCGAAAGATCTGGGGGCATTATTATTACGTGTTCGTCGCATCACCATTATGGGATTAATGCTGCTGGCCTATTTCTACTACCGTGTCTTTGGTGATCATGGCCCCTTAGCATCCTTTGGCTTACTCGCTTTTGTCGCCGCCATTCAGTTCCTGCCAGCCATTGTCGGCGGTATCTATTGGAAAGAAGGTAATCGCTATGGTGTATTAGCGGGTATGTCTGCAGGCATGCTGCTCTGGTGCTATACCCTCGTTCTTCCTACCATGCGTGCAGCAAATGTTATTCCCGAAACCCTTGATCTAATGATCCCACCGACTCTGAATACGGCAGATTGGTTACAACCAACCGCCTTGTTCGGAATTCAAGGAATGGACCCCTTAACACACGGTGTTTTCTGGAGCTTAAGCTTTAACATCTTTCTATTCATAGTGATCTCTCGCTTAGCTAAAGTTCGTTTAGTTGATCGAATTCAAGCGAGCGCCTACATCAACGTTTATAACAAAGATCTATCTGACCAATCACGGCTGCTGGGACAAGTTACCGTAGGGGATCTACAAACCTTAACAGAAAGATTTCTGGGTCCACAACGAACTGAACACGCGTTTACAGGCTTTGCTTTACAGCGAGGAGAGTCCTACCCTCTAAGCGGCGACAACGCCAGCTCTGAACTAATTCAGTATACGGAACGTCTATTAGCCGGTGTAATAGGCGCTTCATCTGCCCGAATCGTCATGGATTCATCCTTACGCGGTAAAGAGATGCAGATTGGGGATGTAGTGGCAATCGTCGACGAAGCTTCTCAAGCTTTACGATTTAACCGTTCACTACTGCAGTCTACTATTGAGAATATTGGCATGGGCATCAGTGTAGTGGATCAACACTTACGCTTGGTCGCTTGGAATAAACAATATATCAAAATGTTTGATTACCCAGATGGCCTTGTTTGTATTGGTCGTCCAATCATCGATATTTTCCGCCACAATGCAATGCGTGGAGAGTATGGTGGCGGCGACATGGAAGTGCATGTGCAGATGCGCTTGCGTCTTCTTCAAGATCGCGAACCCCACTCCTATGAACGCTTAAGACCCGATGGTACGGTACTAGAGGTGCGCGGCAATCCTATGCCGAATGGTGGCTATGTTAATACCTACATGGACATTACAGAACATAAGCGTATTGAAGAAGCTTTACGAGAAAGTGAGCAAAACATTCGGGTTTATACTGACAATGTACCAGTATTAATTGCTTACCTTGATCCTCAACTTCGCTATCTCTTTGTTAATAAAGCCTATGCAGATACCTTTGGTATCGATAGACATAATATCGCTGGTGTACCCTGCTACCAGGTATTACCACCGGAAGAGTACGAACTAAGAAGAAGCTATATTGATCGAGCCTTAGCAGGAGAACGCCAGCGCTTTGAGACAAAACTTCCTACACGTGATGGAAGCACGCGATTTGCTGAAGTGACCTATATTCCGCATCGAGGCGAACATGGAGATCTACTGGGTTACTTTACCCTCTATCAAGATATTACCGAGCGACGCCATGCGGAAATCGCATTGCAAGAAAACAATGAAAATCTAGAAAACCGAGTCAGAGAGAGAACTCTCGCGCTATCAGTGGCTAACAAAGATTTACGTAAAGAAAACACCATAAGAGCGCTAATGGAAGACGAGCTACGCCAAGCCAAGTCTGAAGCAGAAGCCGCTAACTTAGGTAAAACACGCTTTCTTGCCGCAGCCAGCCATGATTTACTGCAACCCCTTAACGCTGCACGCTTGTTTACGTCAGCCTTGGCACAACATAGTTACGAGCCGGAAGTAAATCAACTGGTAGAAAACTTAGACGGCTCGCTGAAAGCAGCAGAGGAGCTGATTACCACTATCCTTGATATCTCTAAGCTTGATGCCGGTGCTTTGGATGCAAATCCAAGACATTTCTCGCTAGATACTCTGATGAGCAATCTCTCAACGGAGTTCACTGCACTAGCAGCAGAAAAAGATCTAAATTTCCGACACGTACTGTCAAAACGCGTGATCTATTCGGACCCAACTCTCTTGCGCAGAATACTGCAAAACTTTCTTTCCAATGCGATGCGTTACACCCAACAAGGAAAAGTACTACTCGGTGCTCGACTAGTCGGAAAATCTTTAAGATTGGAAGTTTGGGATACCGGAGTCGGCATCCCAGAAGACAAATTGGGCGAGGTTTTTGAAGAGTTTAAACGCATTGATAATCCGCGTCACAGCCAAGTTAAAGGCTTAGGCTTAGGCTTATCTATTACGGAGCGTATCGCACGAATGCTAGGCCATGAAATAGCAGTCAAATCCTGGCAAGGAAAAGGCTCCGTATTCAGTGTCATGGTTCCTTTAGGCTATCCCAGCTTAGCCATAAAAAATCGTCCAGAGCAACGTGGTTGGATTCGTAGCAAGGGGTTAATCGGCATTCATGTCTTAGTTATTGATAATGAACCAAAGATTTTAGAAGGGATGCAGGCGCTATTAAAAGGCTGGTCTTGCGAAGTGATAACCGCATTAAGCGCAGACGAAGCTGAAGCGAAGATACGCCAACAAAGCTTCACCCCTGACATTATCTTGGCTGACTATCATCTAAGCGATGTGCATACCGGCATCATGGCACTAGAACAGCTAAAACCTCTGTGGCGACAGGTGATTCCAACCATTGTGATTACGGCTGATCGTACCGAGGCGGTCAAACAAGAGATAGAAGCAGCGGGTGCACAAATTCTGACTAAGCCAATTCGACCAGCGGCATTACGGGCTATGATTAATCGTATGATTGCACAAGCACGAGAGTAAAAAGCAAAAAAGCTAGCGTTTGTCTCGGCGAAGATCGCCTTTAAACGCTAGCCTTTTCTTGAAAAAAGGGACCTACTAAGAGGAACCTATTATGGGTTCGCTTTAGATGTCTGCTTTAGGTGGCTCGACGCCTAAACGTTGAGCAGCGATAACCGCTTGGGTACGACTATGCACACCCAGCTTGCGAAGTATTGCTGTCACGTGTGCCTTGATAGTGGCTTCAGACACATTTAACTCGTAAGCAATCTGTTTATTCAATAAGCCTTCAGTCAGCATTGTTAGTACGCGAAACTGTTGCGGCGTTAAGGAAGCAATAGCAGCAGCGAAGTTGTAATCTTCTTCTGGCAACTCATCCATGCTGTCGCTGATATCTTCAGGCAACCATTCTTCACCCTGCAAGACATGCGAAATAGCATCTGCAATTGTTTCTAGCGGGGATGATTTTGGGATAAAACCGGAAGCACCGTAATCCATTGCACGTTTCATCACATGAATTTCTTCACTACCGGACACGACGATCACGGGTATCGATGGGTGCTGTCCACGAAGGAATACTAAACCCGAGAAGCCTTGTGCACCTGGCATGTGTATATCTAAAAGAATTAAGTCAGCATCGGCATGTTGTTCTGCAGCGCCTTGAACAGCCGTTAATGAATCTGCTTCAACGATCTTCACACCCGGAACCGCTTGCATTACTGCCTGTTTAAGCGCCGCACGAAACAGTGGATGATCATCCGCGATAATAACTTTTTGTGCCAGTTGCATCGTGTCTCTCTCCCCGACAGCTATTTTTCAGTTCTGCATAATAGCATCTCTTTAAAAACAAAACTCCCCTCTGACGCAAACCAGAGAGGAGTTTTTGTTAAAAGAAGCTATTTTTTAGCTTTTTTTGCGGTTTAGGCGGTGTTCGATCAGATCATCAACCACCGATGGATCAGCCAGTGTGGAGGTATCACCCAACGCACTGAAATCATCTTCTGCAATTTTACGCAAAATACGGCGCATAATTTTACCTGAACGTGTCTTTGGCATGCCAGGAGAGAACTGAATCAAGTCAGGAGATGCAATTGGTCCAATTTCTGAACGAACCCAGTTACGTAATTCTTTCATCAACTCATCAGATTGCTCATAGCCTGACTGCAGCGTGACATACACATAGATACCTTGACCCTTAAGATCGTGTGGGTAGCCTACCACTGCTGCTTCTGCAACCGCTGGGTGAGCAACCAAGGCTGATTCAACTTCAGCAGTACCCATACGGTGACCCGATACGTTGATAACGTCATCGACACGACCGGTAATCCAGTAGTATCCATCTTCATCACGACGGGCACCATCACCAGTAGTGTAGTATCCTTTAAAGCCAGAGAAATAGGTTTGCACGAAACGTTCATGGTCGCCAAAGATGGTACGACTTTGACCCGGCCAAGAGTCTGCAATCACGAGGTTACCATCGCCAGCACCTTCAATCGGATTACCTTCATTATCCAGCAACATTGGCTGAACACCGAAGAAAGGACGTGTTGCAGAACCTGGTTTCAGATCTGTAGCACCTGGCAGAGGAACGATCATGATGCCGCCAGTCTCTGTTTGCCACCAAGTATCCACGATTGGGCATTTGCCTTTACCGAAGATACGGTGATACCAAGTCCACGCTTCTGGGTTAATTGGCTCGCCCACTGAACCTAGCAGTTTCAAGCTAGACAGATCAGAGTCACCTAGAACATCTTCACCTTGCTGCATCAACGAGCGAATAGCGGTTGGTGCGGTATAGAACTGGTTAACTTTATGTTTTTCGATCACTCGACCAAAACGGCTGTTATCTGGGTAGTTAGGTACACCTTCAAACATCAGTGTAGTAGCACCATTGGCAAGAGGACCATAAACAATGTAGCTGTGACCTGTCACCCAACCGACGTCCGCTGTACACCAGTAGATATCACCTGGTTTGTAGTCGAAGATCAATTCATGAGTCATCGACGCATAAACCAGATAACCACCCGTCGTGTGCTGAAGGCCTTTTGGCTGACCAGTAGAACCTGAGGTGTAAAGAATGAACATTGGGTCTTCTGCGTTCATCTCTTCAACAGCGCAATCTGGTGATGCAGCAGCAACGACATCGTGGAACCACACGTCACGATCTGCATGCCATGCCACATCTTTAGTGGTGCGCTGAACAGTAACAACGGATTGAACGAATTCAGCTGCACCGTGTTCATCAATCGCTTCGTCAACGTTTGCTTTTAGCGGAACTTGCTTACCACCGCGCAGTGAGTAGTTAGACGTAACAATCAGTTTAGATTTAGCACCGATAACGCGACTTGCTAGAGCTTCAGGTGAGAAGCCACCAAAGACGATTGAGTGAATCGCACCGATACGCGTACATGCCAACATTGCAACCGCTGCTTCCGGAATCATTGGAAGATAAAGAGTAACCACATCACCCTTACCAATGCCTTGAGCTTTTAAAGCATTAGCAAAGCGACAAACACGCTCGTGCAGATCACGATAAGTAATTTTTTCATCTTCTTCTGGGTTATCACCTTCCCAGATTATGGCGATTTGATCACCACGAGTAGCCAAGTGACGATCAAGGCAGTTAGCGGAAACGTTTAAGGTACCGTCTTCGTACCACTTGATAGATACATTATGAGGGTCAAAGGTGGTATTTTTTACTTTGGTGTAAGGCTTGATCCAATCTAGGCGCTTGCCTTGCTCACCCCAAAAAGCGTCCGGATCTTTGATGGATTGTTCGTACATTTCCAGATATTTGGCATTGTCGATATGTGCTTGGGCTGCAAATTCTGGATTTACCGGAAATATGTTTGCATCACTCATGGGTTGTTGTCCTTCGCTTGAGATTTGTTGTTATGTAAATCCGCCAAACTTTTTCGATTTACTAACGATTAAATTAGGCGTTTATTATTTGAATAGTACGTTTATACAGAACCCTTGATCCCCCCTTAATTAGACATTGGTCTGATCGAGGGGGCTACGTTAGTTCTATATATCCTTTATAGTTAGTACTTACTTACTACCTAACACTTGCTCTAGATCAATTCCCTGATCTCTTATTTTTGCAAGCTTGTATCTCAAGGTTCGTGGACTAATACCTAAGTGTTCCGCCGCTAGCTTACGACTACCCTTAAATTGAACCAATGCATCCAAAATAATTTGATATTCATGCTGACGTAAATCTTGATCTAAAACACCACTTGTTGACTCAGATTTTACCAAAGAGACCACTGCAGTTGTCTTGACAGCATCATCAGGTAAACAAATAGAGCTTTCTGAAAGGTGCAAATCAGAAACTAAAATTTTAGTTCCGGTTTGCAAAATCAAAGCTCGCTGAATAACGTTGTCCAATTCACGAACGTTACCAGGCCATGCGTAAGACTCTAATACCTCTTGTGCTTCTGTTGACAAGACTACGGGGCTGCGACGCATCTTTTGGCAATGATGTTGAAGCATCCGCTGAGCTAAGGGCTCTATATCTTCTACACGTTCACGCAAGGGCAACCACTGCAATGGAAACACGTTTAAGCGGTAGTAAAGGTCTTCACGAAACAATCGATCAGTCACACACTGCAATAAATCACGGTTACTGGTTGCTAAGACTCTGACATTTAATTTGATGAGTTTACGACTACCAATACGCTCAACTTCTTGCTCTTGCAGGACTCGCAGCAGTTTAGCTTGCAAGCCCAAATCCATTTCACTGATTTCATCTAACAATAGCGTGCCACCGTTGGCCTGTTCAAACTTACCTGGGACCGCTTGATGCGCACCGGTAAAAGCGCCTTTTTCATGCCCAAATAAGGTAGCTTCTAACATGCTTTCTGGAATAGCTGCGCAGTTGATGGCAATAAAAGGCTGCCCAGCTCGACCTGAGTGACGATGGATATAACGCGCCAATACTTCTTTACCCGTTCCAGATTCTCCCGTGATCAACACAGTGGAATCCGTTACCGCGACACGCTGAGCTAGCTTCAATAACTGCTGGCTAGATACTGAGCGAGCAATCGGCTCATCATTCGGATCATCGACTACCGCACCTATCGCATAGCGACCGATTAACTCAATTAACTGAGAGGGATCGAAAGGCTTCATCAAGTAATCGACCGCACCCTGTCTTATTGCATCTACCGCACGCTCAACTTGACCATAAGCAGTAATTAGCGCTACGGGTAACATCGGATAACGCTGCCTTAATTGCGCCAGCAAGGCATGTCCATCCATACCGGGCATATTGACATCAGTTACCACCATATCAACCGTTTCACGCTCCAGTAGGCTCAGCGCCTCCTCTCCTGATCCTGCTTCTAAATATTGGATTTTGGCTAGCGCCAAGGTATCAACTAAGGCCTCTCGCAAGCCTATATCATCTTCAACAATTAATACCCTTGGTGACATGGATAAACCCTACTGATTAGATTCTTTTAAAGGTAGTCGAAAACGTGCACAGGTTCCTTTTTCTGGTTCAGAGGCCAGCTCAAACTCTCCATGATGTGCACGAGCAATCACCTGAGCTATCGCCAAGCCTAAACCGGTTCCGTGCGTTTTGGTGGTGTAAAACGGCTCTTTGGCTTTTTGCAAACTCTCGTCATTCATACCCGGACCATTATCCGACACACTAATAACCAAGGCGTTTTGCTGCTGTTCTAATGAAATTTCTAATACCGCATTTTCATGACAAGCTTGCAAAGCATTATTCACTAGATTAAGAACCGCCCCCAATAAGGCCTCTAGATTACACTGTATTTCTGCATCACCTGCTCGATTGATAAATTCACACTCAGCGTCATATTGAGCCAGCGGCTGATCCAGTAAATCTTCGATGCGGATCAACAGATCATCTGCATTAATCTGATCATCTAGGCGTGTTTCACCTCGAGCAAAAATAAGCATATCTCGCACTTGTTGTTCTAGATGCGTTAGATGTTGCTTAACCTTGGTTGCGAATCGAACTCGATGTGCATCGGTCAATTCTGGCGCGGTTAAATGAGTTGCATAGATTAATGCCGCTGACAGTGGAGTCCTTACCTGATGTGCTAAGGATGCCATCATTCGTCCCATCTCTGACAAACGCTGATAGTGGTGTAATTTGGATTGCAAATCACGTGTTTGTGTCTGATCCGTCATAAACACCAACTGCCCTGGCTCATCAGGAAGCGCCAAGGTTGAGAGCAATACTCTCTTGCCATTTTTAAGTGAAACTTCATGCCCGTCATCCGGACGCGGCGCGAAACAGGCTTGTATCACCTCTATCCAAGCACGTTCTTGCAGTTTTTCACCAAGTAAGACCTCTGCAGCAGGATTACTTTCGACAATCAAACCTCGATTGTCGATGACTAGAAAACCCGTTGGCATCAAATCCACTAGTTTCCTTAATCGCAACAAGGCTAGTTGTTCAGACTGTAAGCCTTCTACTTGCTGTTCAAGTTCTGCAATACGCTGTTCTGCGCGTACAAGTGCATCGCTCATGAGCGAGCCATATCATATTTACGCATTTTTTCTACCAAAGTAGTTCGACGAATACCTAACAAGCGCGCGGCTCTGGCAACGACTTGCCCAGACTCTGACAAGGCTTGCTCAATCAGTCGCTGCTCAGTGGTTTCAAGGAAATTTTTCAGATCGATTCCTTTCTTTAATACCTCAAGCTCTGCTTGAGAAATATCCTTATTTTGCTGGCCATCCTTGAAGCTATTAGCGGAGAGTGTTGTATAAGACACCTCTTTTTTCTGATACTCATCTTCTTGATCAGGTATCAAATTAACAGGTGGCTGAGCGCCCTGATAACGTTCAGGGTGAGGCTCTTCTATATGTCTGAATTTAGCTGGTAACTCTGAAACGCCGATCACCCCTCCTGAATGAATGATGGCAAGTCGTTCGAGAAGATTTGACAGTTCACGCACATTTCCTGGCCAAGGGTGACGTCTTAATGACTCCATCGCGTCTGGCAAGAAATGCATTGTTTCCAGACCTTGCTCTTGTAAACGTTGCATAAACTCGTTGATCAGTAACGGCAGATCGGAGACACGCTCTCGTAAAGGAGGCATCTCAATAGGAAAGACATTGAGACGGTAGTAAAGGTCTTCCCTAAACTCACCAGAAATGATCATCTCTTCAAGATTTTTGTGTGTTGCGGTAATGATACGCACATCTACTTCAAGGGTCCGGCTTCCACCGACACGCTCAAATTGACGTTCTTGCAGCACTCTTAACAGTTTTACCTGCATAGGTAAGGGCATATCACCCACTTCATCAAGAAAGAGTGTTCCACCATCGGCCAGTTCAAACCGCCCTGCTCGACTACTTATCGCTCCAGTAAAGGCTCCTTTTTCATGACCAAAAAGCTCACTTTCTAGCAGCTCAGCCGGTATCGCTCCACAATTTACGGGTACAAAGGGTTTATCACGACGATCAGAGTGCTGATGTAATGCACGAGCGACAACTTCTTTACCCGTTCCAGATTCACCTGTAATCAGCACACTGACGTCTCGTGCCGCAACCTGACCTATCAAACTACGAATATCACGAACCGCCTTACTTTGCCCGACAAAGCCTTGGCACTCAACTTCAGTAGCTGGCATGGGAGTCTGCTGCTTAAGAAAAATCTGTGCACAATGCAGCAGATCCAGAAAGCGATCATATCGATACGGAGGCAAAAAATGATCGAGTATGCCTAGAGATTTGGCGCTACTTTCTTCAATCTCGGGCCAGTCACACAATAACAACTTTGGCAGCGGTCGCTGATTTATGTGAAGCTCACTGACTAGTTTCTCTAGAGCGATGGGTAAACTACTGTGACCGATCAACACCAAACCTAAGCTGGTTAAATCAAATTCACGCCCACGCTGAAGCCAACTAACAAAGTCAAAAATATGGCAGTTAACGCCCATAAAAGAGAGACATGTTTGTAATGACTGGCTACGCTGATGATCATCATCTAGCAACAAAACGTCAGAAAATTTACGATCCATGGGTAAATGACCTATGACAAAGACAGACTAACACTAACGTCAGCCCGCCTTTACGTCAATAGTTTGACTTTTTAAAGCTAGAAAACGGCAAAACTTTTAAGATTTTTTCGGCGGAAAACTAGGAAACTGAGTAATGATACCCTTAGCTTCAGTGATCTTTGGCACACCACTCTGACGAACTTCGTCTATACGAATCACAGAATGCATGGGAACATAGGTACGCTTTACTTCGCCAAACTGTTGACGCAGTTTTTCTTCTGAAGGATCTACCACCAACTCAGAGCGAGAACCAAACACAAACCCCTCAAGCTCTAAAAAACCCCATAGATCACTTTGAAACACATGACGCACATAGAGCTCATAGACTTTATCTTGATTAACAAAGGCAACGCGATAGATAGATTCTTCTGCAGCCATGATGGGTACATCACTCCTTTAATCATCTAAACTGAACTTTCAAATAGACTCTGCTCTCAAACTATCTTTATCGGGGCGATAAGACTATCTTTCAAGGGCTGTCTTTCAAGGACTGTCAATCAATGACTCGTCTCAAAATGATACTAGCTTTCAAGACATGCTAGTAAAAATATGAGCATTGACTCTTGGCACTCTAGCCATTGATAACAAGAATTGTAGAAGCGGCGACAAAAACTGCTCAAAAAACGCTCAGCGAGTGGCAGCAAGTCGGCGGCTTCGCTATAATCTCGCCCCTATTTTAATCGACAACCTTAACTGCAGGTAACTCATGAGCAAAAAGTTGTTTATCAAGACACACGGCTGTCAGATGAACGAGTACGACTCCTCCCGTATGGCAGACCTTTTGGGTGAAAGTCACGCCCTTGAACTGACCGATAGCCCGGATGATGCCGATGTACTTCTGCTCAACACCTGTTCTATCCGTGAAAAGGCGCAAGAAAAAGTCTTTCATCAACTAGGCCGCTGGCGCAAGTTAAAAGAGAAACGCCCCGATCTCATTATTGGCGTGGGTGGTTGTGTTGCCAGTCAAGAAGGCGAAGCAATTCGCGATCGTGCTCCCTATGTTGATATGATCTTTGGCCCTCAAACACTGCATCGCCTGCCAGAGATGATCAACGAAAGCAAAAAAGGCACGGTAGGCATTGTAGATATCAGCTTTCCTGAAATTGAAAAGTTTGACAACCTGCCAGCACCTCGTGCCGAAGGTGCCGAAGCCTTTGTTTCCGTGATGGAAGGCTGCAGTAAGTACTGTACTTTTTGTGTAGTGCCTTACACTCGTGGTGAAGAAGTCAGCAGACCCTTACAAGACGTACTTAACGAATGCCAAGAACTTGCAGAACAAGGCGTACGCGAAGTGAACTTGCTTGGGCAAAACGTTAACGCTTATCGCGGTGAACTCAGCGATGGTGATTACGCTGATCTGGCTGAACTGATTCGTCGTGTTGCTGCGATTGATGGTATTGATCGCATTCGTTTTACCACCTCGCACCCCGTTGAGTTCAGTGACAGCTTGATTGATGTCTACGATGAAGTACCTGAACTGGTCAGTCATTTACATCTACCGGTACAAAGTGGCTCCGATAGAATTCTGATGGCGATGAAACGTGGTCATACGGCACTGGAATATAAGTCGAAGCTACGTCGAATTCGTAAGCTTCGTCCGAACATCAGCTTTTCATCCGATTTTATTATCGGCTTCCCGGGTGAAACAGACGCTGACTTCCAAGCAACAATGAAATTGATCGAAGAGATAGGTTTCGACTCCTCTTTTAGTTTTGTATACAGCCGCCGTCCCGGAACACCGGCAGCAGACCTGCCTGACTCCGTATCTGATGAAGAGAAAAAGCAGCGACTGGCTCTACTTCAGCACCGTATTACTCAACAAGCGATGGAGATCAGTCGTCGCATGGTAGGTAATGTTGAGCGCATATTAGTGAATGGCTACTCTAAGAAAGATCCTGGACAGTTATCTGGCCGTACCGAAAACAACCGAGTGGTGAACTTTCGCTGTGACAACCCCGATCTTATTGGCCACTTTGCCGATGTTAAAATCATTCAGGCCTATGCAAACTCATTAGTGGGTGAACTCGTCGCATCGGAACTTGATGCTTAATACTTAGCAAGCACACTTAGCCAACTAATCTTAAACAGGAATTTGAATTGCCTTCCACTCATACACTGAACTTTACTCTTGAGCCTGACAACCTCGCTGCGCTTGCCAATCTTTGTGGACAACTCAATGAGCATATTCTGCTAATTGAAGAGCGCACAGGCGTTGAAGTGCTGCATCGAGGTAATCATTTTCAAATTTTGGGTAATGAAGCTGATTGCGAAAAAATACAGCCGATGTTGCAGCAGCTTTTTCAAGATGCCTGCTCTGGAACTGAGCTAACTCCTGCGCACGTGCATCTTGCGCTCAAGGCTACAGGTATCGAAAGTCGTCAAAACACTAGCGCTCCCTTTGATCGAGACATCACTATCCGCACACGTAAGATGCAGATACGTCCTCGTAGCGATAATCAAAAGAGTTATGTCGACTCAGTTCAACGACTGGATATCAATTTCGGTATCGGACCCGCTGGAACAGGCAAAACCTACTTGGCGGTTGCCTGTGCTGTCGAAGCACTAGAGCGTGAGGAAGTCAGCCGTATTCTTCTAGTTCGCCCTGCAGTAGAAGCGGGTGAAAAGTTAGGTTTTTTACCCGGCGACCTATCTCAAAAAGTCGACCCCTATTTGCGCCCCCTTTACGATGCTCTTTATGAGATGATCGGCATTGAAAAAGTCGCACGCCTGATTGAAAAAAATGTGATCGAGATCGCGCCTTTAGCCTACATGCGCGGCAGAACGTTAAATGGCTCTTTTGTCATCCTAGATGAATCGCAAAACACCACGCGTGAACAGATGAAAATGTTCTTAACACGTATCGGTTTTGGTTCAACCGCCGTGATCACTGGTGATGTGACACAGATTGACCTACCCAAAGGAGTTAGATCTGGTCTAGTCCATGCTATTGAAGTCCTCAAAGGTGTTGAAGGCATTGGCTTTACTCACTTTACCGCTAAAGATGTGGTTCGCCACCCCTTGGTGCAGCATATCGTCATCGCCTATGATCGCTATGAAAAACTGGAAGCGCAGCGCCAGCAATCTAGCCATCAATCTAAAGAGACACGCTAATGGCTATCGATGTTGATATTCAGTTCGCTGTTGATGATCAACCTCTTCCGGATGCAGATGAATTCCAGCGCTGGGTTGAAATCGCTTTAGTCGATCAGTTGGATGAAGCCGAACTTTGCATACGCATTGTCTCTTCTGAGGAAAGCCAAGAACTGAACAGTACTTGGCGTGGGAAGGATAAACCGACCAACGTTTTATCCTTCCCTTTTGAAGCACCACCGGGCTTTTCATCGGCAATGATTGGTGATTTAGCCATCTGTGCCGAAGTGGTTGCGACTGAAGCTAAAGAACAAAACAAACCCTTAAAAGCACATTGGGCACACATGGTCATTCATGGGGTCTTGCATCTGATCGGATTCGATCATATAAATGACGAAGATGCGGAAGAGATGGAAGCGCTAGAGATTAAATTACTCGCGCAACTCGATATTCCCAACCCTTATATATCCGCTTAGAGGACAACATGAGCGAAGAGCGATCGGGAAACACACAAAAAGGTTGGCTTGGTAAACTGGCACAAGCTTTTTCGGATGAACCCCCAACACGTGAAGACTTAATCAATGGTCTCTACGAAGCCGCAGAGGCTGGTGTTTTAGATAATGATGCCTTAACCATTATCGAAGGCGCTATGCAGGTTTCTGATATGCGCGTTAGAGATGCGATGATTCCTAGATCGCAAGTCACCATGGTACAGATCAATCAGAAGCCTGCTGATTTCCTTCCTGTGATCATAGAAACGGCTCATTCCCGTTTTCCTGTCTGCGGTGAAAATCCTGACGAAGTCGTAGGCATATTGCTGGCGAAAGATCTTTTAACCTACGTTCTAGATGGAAATCTAGAAAACTTCACCCTGAGTGATTGTATTCGTCCAGCGGTGTTTATTCCCGAAGGCAAACGCCTAAACGTGCTGTTACGAGAGTTTCGTGGCGCACGTAACCACATGGCCATTGTTGTCGATGAGTATGGTGGAATTTCAGGCCTCATCACGATTGAAGACGTACTGGAACAAATTGTCGGCGAAATCGAAGATGAGCATGATGAAGATGAAAATGAAGGTAATATCAAAGAACTGGATGAAAAAGGCTATCTTGTTAAAGCCTTAACGCCGATTGATGATTTTAATGAATTCTTTGATACCGAATTTTCAGATGAAGAGTTTGACACCATCGGTGGCATTATCACGCAAAGCTTTGGTCGCCTTCCCGTCAAAGGTGAAAGCGTTTCTCTGGAAGGTATTCACTTTAGCGTTTTGTCTGCCGACAATCGTCGCATTCGCTTGTTGCAAGTCACGCCAGAGGAAAACTGATCAACAATGCTGAACTCCTTGGCAGCTAAGTGCCTTTTCGCCGTCATTGCTGGGGCATTGATGGTATTAGCATTTTCACCTTTTGACCTTTTCCCGTTTATTCTACTAGGACCTGCGGTTCTTTTCTGGCTACTCAACGACCTTAAATCAAGCCGCCAAGCTGCATTGATAGGCTGGGGTTTTGGTTTTGGTCTATTTGGTGCGGGCGTTTCATGGGTATGGGTTAGCATCCATGTGTATGGTGGCGCTTCCGTATTGATCGCCACGCTGGCTACACTCTTGTTCGTCGCTGCACTTGGTCTATTATTTTCCGCTCAAGCTTGGATTTTTTATCGATTCTTTATCGACAAACCCAATGCTTGGCTCGCGTTTATCGCTATCTGGATGGGTTTTGAGTGGCTGCGCAGCTGGTTTTTAACTGGATTTCCATGGCTGTTAACCGGTTACGCTTGGTTAGATACACCTTTTAGCCCACTGGGCAGTCTTATGGGTGTCTGGGGGTTATCGCTACTCACGCTTTGCATATCCATCGGGATATTTCAGGCAGTTAAACAACGTGCACTTGCGCCGCTGTTCGTCGCCGCCTTGCTACCTATCATTGCCTTAATCACACCCAAAACCTGGACACAAACGGTTCCAGACAGTGAACTGAGTGTAGCACTGGTTCAACCCAATATTTCTCAGCATGATAAGTGGGATAGACGCTTGCTCGCCCCTATGCTGCAACACCTGATCAATCTTAGCCTACCCTATCAGGATCACGATTTAATTGTCTGGCCGGAAACGGCAATTCCTTCGCTTTACTATCAAGCAGCGCCTTATACCGAACCCTTTTTTAATCGTCTGGAAAACCAACAAACTACGCTGATCAGTGGTTTTCCTTACATGACGTCAGATTCGAAAAATCCAGAGCTAAATCGTTTTCACAATAGCTTAGGGATTTTCAGCTACGGTCAGGGTGTTTATCACAAGCAGCGCTTAGTTCCTTTCGGCGAGTATGTTCCATTAGAGGCACAGCTTCGCGGTTTAATCGATTTTTTCGACCTACCGATGTCGGAGTTCAGCTTACCTGAACATACCGAGCTAACATTGGATGTCAAGGGACGCAAGATAGCTCCATTAATATGTTATGAAATAGCCTATCCTGAATTAACTCGTCGATCATCTGAAATGGCTGACATGATTCTGACGGTTTCAAATGATGCTTGGTTTGATGATTCGCTGGCCGCTGAACAGCATCTTCAAATTGCACGTATGCGCGCCGTCGAAAACGGCCGATGGCTGTTGCGTGGAACCAACGACGGCATCACTGCACTGGTCGCACCCAATGGTGATATTGTCGACCGCTTAAGTCGAGAGCAGGCTGGCGTGCTCAGTGTTAAAGTGCCTTCAATGCAAGGTCAAACACCTTATCAACGCTTTGGTTTATGGCCAGCCATGCTACTTAGTCTGCTGTTACTCGGATTCAGCTTCTGGCCAAGGCCTCGGTAAGCGTTCAAATATAACACCGTGACAAGCTGAGCAAGGCTCGACTGCGTCACTTCGAATCAACAACTGCTGTTCACCACAGTTCACACAAACCAGTCGTCCTGGCAAGGTAATTTCACCAGCAAGATACTGTTGTTCATCATGGGCAAGTTGCTCCCTAAGCAATTCATGCTGAACACGAGTTTTATCCGCAAGATCCCAAAGTCGATCCATCACGGCATTTTCCAGCGCATTCAGATCGAAATTCAGCCAAGCTGCAATACCTTCGCCGGTTTCATGAGCGTAATAGCCAATCTGCTTTAAATCACGCTCGATGTAGGCACTCAACAGATCCATCTCGTCGCGAGTCATCTCTTCCGCAGCCATCTCTAACTCAATTGCTTCTTGAATACGAGACTGCAAAGACTCCCAAGTTGTTTCACCGGCTTCATCCAAACTACGACGCAGTCTGTCTAAAATTCGGTCATAGGCGGCAGGGGCTATTTCTGAATGCTGCACTGGTTTTTTATTTGTATCGTTCATTGCTAACTCCTTAATCACCCAAAGGTGATAACACTAAGCCCTGTTTGCGAGCTTATATATATTGTATGCTATGCCGCATTTAGTAATCTTTCCAATTTAACTGGGTTTCTGAATCAAAGTGTGTCAAAAGATCGCTTTTTCAGCCCCTCATTAGGTTTTAGCTAAACACAATGAACGAGCATTATCAGCCGCAGGAAATTGAACCCGTTGCCCAGCGCTTCTGGGAAGAAAACGATAGCTTTAAAGCCATCAACGACCCGCAGAAAGAGAAGTTCTACTGTCTTTCGATGTTTCCCTACCCAAGTGGTCGTTTACACATGGGTCATGTGCGCAATTACACTATTGGTGATGTTATATCACGTTATCAGCGCATGCAGGGTAAAAGTGTTTTACAACCGATGGGATGGGATGCTTTCGGGTTACCGGCTGAGAATGCAGCGATCAACAACAAAGTTGCCCCTGCTAAATGGACCTATGAAAATATCGATTATATGCG
>REDB01000214.1 GCA_007693685.1 Oceanospirillales bacterium | reverse complement strand
GTGGACGGTCGCGGATTTAGCGTTCCAGGCCATGAAAAAGGTTATTGGTTGGGCGGCACGCTGTTCGATAACGTCACGCCGGATATGACTATTTATAAAGAAGAAATTTTTGGTCCTGTACTGGTGTGTGTTCGTGTCAATGACTTCGCAGAAGGAGTGGATCTAATCAACCGCCACGAATTTGGTAATGGTGTCTCACTCTTTACCCGCGATGGTAACGTAGCACGTGAATTTGGTCGTCTAGTACAAGTCGGTATGGTTGGCGTCAATGTACCCATTCCTGTTCCAATGGCATGGCATGGTTTTGGCGGCTGGAAGAAAAGTTTGTTTGGCGATATGCATGCTTATGGTGAAGAGGGTGTGCGTTTTTATACCAAGCAAAAATCTATTATGCAGCGTTGGCCAGAAAGTATCGCCAAGGGTGCTGAATTCACTATGCCGGTTTCTAAGTAATTTAGGAGGTCGCTATGCCACGTGATCCCTTTGATTATATTGTGATTGGAGCGGGCTCAGCAGGCTGTTTGCTAGCCAATCGACTCAGCCAAAATCCAGCCAATAAAGTACTGCTTATTGAAGCGGGTAAAAAAGATAACTACCACTGGATTCATATTCCAGTGGGTTACCTCTACTGCATAGGAAATCCCCGTACCGATTGGCTCTTTCAGACAGAGCCGGATGCTGGTCTGAATGGAAGAACTCTGCGTTACCCTCGCGGTAAAACCTTGGGTGGCTGTTCTTCTATTAACGGCATGCTGTATCTGCGTGGTCAGGCGCGTGACTATGATCAATGGGCTGAATTGACCGGCGATGATGCATGGAGTTGGAAAAACAGCCTGCCAGATTTTAAAAAGCATGAAAATCACTATCGTCTGGATGAGGGTAAAGACCCTCAGTTATCTAACGGTCAGCGTTTCTCTGACTTTCATGGTCATGGCGGTGAATGGCGTATTGAAAAACAGCGTCTGCGTTGGGATGTGCTAGATAGCTTTGCTGATGCAGCGGTTCAAGCCGGCGTTCCTAGAACTGAAGACTTTAACCAAGGTGATAACGAAGGTGTCGGTTATTTTGAAGTCAATCAACGCCAAGGCTGGCGCTGGAATACTTCAAAAGCATTTTTAAGACCGGCTAAACAGCGCAGTAATCTTACCGTATGGACTGAATCACAGGTTGAACGTTTGATCTTTGATTCGCCATCAGAAGGGCAGCCTCGATGCTCTGGTGCGATTATTCGTCGTGGTGGTGATGCGGTAACGGTTAGAGCAAACAAGGAGGTGATTCTATCCGCCGGTGCGATCGGCTCACCACAGTTGTTACAATTGTCCGGTATTGGTCCAGCTTCGTTGCTAAAAGAGCACGGTATTGATGTCACTGTTGATTTGCCAGGCGTCGGAGAAAATCTTCAAGATCATCTTCAGATTCGAGCGGTTTACAAGGTCAAAGGTGTCAAAACCTTAAACACAATGGCGAACAGCTTGATCGGCAAGGCAATGATTGGTTTGGAGTATGTTCTGAAGCGTTCTGGTCCGATGAGTATGGCTCCCAGTCAGCTGTGTGCCTTCACTAAATCAGATCCGACTCAGCCTTATGCCAATCTTGAATATCACGTTCAGCCACTTAGTTTGGACGCCTTTGGTGAGGATCTACATCCTTTCCCAGCGATTACAGCGAGTGTTTGCAACCTGAATCCAACGAGTCGCGGCTATGTGCGAATTCGCTCAGCGAAGTTTGATGATCCGCCCATGATTGCACCTAATTACCTTAGCACCGATGAAGATCGCAAGATTGCTGCTCAGAGCTTAAGGCAGATTCGTGACATCGTTTCACAACCTGCGATGCAAAATTATCAACCTGAAGAATGGCGTCCTGGCGTGCAGTATCAAACCGATGAGGAGTTGGCAAAGTTAGCGGGTGACATTGCTACCACCATTTTTCATCCTGTGGGTACCGCAAAAATGGGACGCGATGATGACCCGATGGCAGTCGTTGATTCACACCTGCGGGTAAAAGGAGTGAAAGGCTTACGTGTCGTAGATGCGAGTGTGATGCCCTTGATTACCAGTGGTAATACTAACTCGCCGACCTTGATGATTGCAGAAAAAGCGGCACAATGGATCTTAAATGACGAATGAGCCAAAAAGGACAAGTAATTGGATTACTCGCTTATCAAAGCTTTTGTCGCAATAGCACAAGAAGGCAATCTGACAAGGGCGGCTGATCGATTGTGTATCACTCAGCCCGCCCTGAGTCTGCAATTAAAGAAGCTGCAAGACTCAGTGGGATTGGTGTTATTCAAGAGAACCCCGAGGGGGATGCAGCTGACGGATGAGGGGCGTCGATTATTAGCGTCAGCGGAGCAAGCATTAGAGTCTTTTGCAGCGTTTCAGTCAGCTGCAGCGGGTTTAAAAGGGATTGTTCACGGTGAGTTAAAAATAGGTACGATTGTTGATCCGGAGTTTTTACGTTTAGGGTCTTTTTTAAAGCTGATGGCCAATCACCATCCGGGTTTGACCTATGAGTTACGTCATGGGATATCGGGCAGTATATTGCGTGAAGTGGAACAAGGCAGTTTGGATGTCGCATTCACACTTGGTTTTCCAGGGTTGCCGGAGATGCAGCAGCGCTTTCATGTGCATACCCTAGCTGACTTTAATTATCGAGTAATAGCACCACCGAGCTGGCGCTCATTAGTAAAGGGAAAGGATTGGCAAGCTTTATCATTATTACCTTGGATTGCAACTCCATCAGAATCAGTTCATAACCGTTTATTGGGCCGTGTATTTGGTGATTTAGGGATTGAACCGAATGTGGTTGCTAAGGTAGATGTTGAGTCTTCGATGATGGATTTAGTGCACTCTGGAGTGGCTTTAGCCTTAGCGCGAGATTCCTTGGCATTACAGGCTGCTCACGAGCAGGGCATTGTTATTGCAGATAAAGTCAGTATTGATGCCTCTTTAGGGTTTATCTGTCGGAAAGATCGATTTTCTGAGCCACCCATCAAAGCAGCGATGGAGACCGTAAGAGCGGTCTGGGAATGAATTGATGGCATGTTACGCCAATGGATCATTGCAAGCAGGCAGTGAGCGCAGTAAAGTTTCGCGCTTGTCACGATAGAGACTGAGGTAAAAGCGTTTATGACACCCTTAGAGCGTTACCAGAAAGATCTACAGCGGGAAGACTTTTCCTATGATGCAACGCAGGAGATGGCGGTTAAGCATCTACAGCGCTTATATGACGAATTGATTGCATCGGTTAATGCGCCTGTACCAAGTATGATCCGTAGGCTGTCTGGAATGATCAAAAAAGATCAAAAAGAGCCGTTGAAAGGACTGTACTTTTGGGGTGGGGTGGGTCGTGGAAAAACCTACTTAATGGACACTTTCTACGATAGCTTACCTTTTGAACAAAAGATGAGAACCCACTTTCACCGGTTTATGCAGCGCGTGCACCGCGAACTGAAAGAGCTAGAAGGTACTAAAAACCCTTTGGTGGAAATAGGTAAAAAATATGCTTCTGAGACGCGTATTATCTGTTTCGATGAATTCTTTGTTTCCGATATCACTGATGCAATGATTTTGGGTGGATTGCTAGAGCAGCTTTTTGCCAATGGAGTCAGTTTGGTCGCAACGTCCAATATTGTACCGGACGGCCTCTATAAAGATGGTTTGCAGCGTGCCCGTTTCTTACCAGCTATCGCTTTGCTGAATAAGCATACCGAAGTGGTCAACGTTGATGGTGGTATTGATTACCGTCTTAGAGTTCTAGAACAAGCAGAGCTTTATCATTTTCCATTAGATGAAACCGCCGATACGAGCCTAAATACCAGCTTTGAAAGACTGGCTCCTGACATCAATGAAGCTAAAGATGATCAGCTAATTGAAGTGAATGGTCGTCATATCCCTTGCCGTCGAGTCTGCGAGGACGTAGTCTGGTTCAACTTTAAAGATTTATGTGAAGGCCCACGCTCGCAAAATGATTACATAGAGTTGGCTAAGATTTATCACGAAGTATTGGTCAGTAATGTTCCTCAGATGGGAGTCAAAAACGATGATGCCGCTCGTCGCTTCATCAATTTAGTTGACGAATTTTATGATAGTGGTGTCAAACTGATTCTATCTGCTGAAGTAGGTATTCATGATATCTACACAGAAGGGCGTTTATCTTTCGAGATAGAACGCACAAAAAGTCGTCTGCTAGAGATGCAATCGCATGAGTACCTAGCACGAGAACACCGCGCGGGTTAATGCGGTCGGCTTATATAATAAAAAAACTGCTGGAGGTCACATGTTCAAGGCAATCGTTATAGACAAAAACGAAGAGAAAGGATATCACTCAACGCTAACTGAAGTAGATGAGGCGCAGTTGCCAGAAGGTGATGTTCTTGTTGAAGTGATCTATAGCACCCTTAATTACAAGGATGGTTTAGCGATAACGGGCAAAGGTCCAGTTGTCAGAAAATTTCCTATGGTCCCTGGAGTCGATCTGGTTGGCCGTGTGCTGGAAAGTGAATCTGCACGCTTCAAAGAAAATGATCTTGTGTTGCTAAATGGTTGGGGTGTGGGTGAAGTACATTGGGGCGGCTTGGCTGAAAAAGCCCGCTTAAAAAGTGACTGGCTGATTGCGATGCCTGAAGGACTCACGCCGGCTCAAGTGATGGCAGCAGGCACGGCTGGCTATACTGCTATGTTATGCGTACAGGCACTCGAGGATAAAGGCGTTAAGCCTGCAGACGGGGATGTACTGGTTACTGGTGCGAATGGCGGAGTCGGTGGTTATTCCGTCAAGTTGTTAAGCCGCTTGGGTTACCAAGTAGTTGCTTCTACTGGTAGACCTGAAGAATCAGATTATTTGAAGGCGCTAGGTGCGACAGAAATTATCGATAGGCAGTCGTTAAGTGAGCCAGGTAAGCCTTTGCAAAAAGAGCGCTGGGCTGCAGTGATAGATTCGGTTGGCAGTTACACTCTTGCTAATGCTTGTGCACAAACACGTTATGGTGGTGTTGTAGCCGCTTGTGGTTTGGCACAGGGTATGGATTTCCCTGCAACGGTAGCTCCATTTATCCTTCGTGGTGTGACCTTGGCGGGTATTGATAGTGTTATGCGTCCTCTTGCAGATCGCGAGAGAGCATGGAAGCGATTAGCCGAACTTTTAGTGGCTGAGGATTTCGAAGCACTCTCTCATGAAATCAGCCTTGATGAGGTGGTACAAACCGCTGAAGAGTTGATCGATGGAAAAGTAAGAGGTCGTGTGCTGGTTAAGATTCGAGACTGATTGCTTTAGGATTCTTAGCACTGTAAACGTTTCTAGATTAAAACGAGCTTATTCTTGTTGATGGTTGTATAAATTATCGACAAAAAGGCTCGTTTTTTTTACTCAAGCTCAGTATAATGCTGCGCTCCCTGATATTGGGGAAAGAAGGCTTGCTAGAAAATCTTTGAAAAAAGCAAATTCTAGCAACGAATAACTATAAGGTAAGTCGGAATCACGATGATGTGGATCGAGACTTAACGAGTTAAGGTGAAACGACCCATGAAAACTACTGTTAGCACCAAGCCAGCCGAAGTAAAACGCGACTGGTACGTTGTAGACGCAGAGGGTAAAACCCTAGGCCGTCTGGCAACTGAAATTGCACGCCGTCTACGCGGTAAGCACAAGCCTGAATTTACGCCACACGTTGATACGGGTGATTACATTGTTGTTGTGAACGCTGAAAAAGTTCACGTAACAGGTAACAAGCGTAATGATAAAATGTACTACCGTCATTCTGGTTTCCCAGGTGGTTTGAAAGAAGCCAACTTCAACAAGATGGTACAGACCTTCCCTGAGCGTACAATTGAGTTAGCTGTTAAAGGCATGCTTCCAAAAGGCCCATTAGGTCGCTCAATGTACTCCAAGCTGAAAGTCTACGCGGGCAAAGAACATCCGCATCAGGCTCAGCAACCGCAAGAACTGAAAATCTAAGGGGAAGGCAATATGTCTACAACTCAATACTACGGCACAGGCCGTCGCAAAACCTCTACTGCACGTGTATTTTTGCGTCCTGGTACAGGCAAAGTGACCATCAATCAGCGTACCATGGAAAACTACTTTGGTCGTGAAACTGCTCGTATGATCGTTATGCAGCCTCTTCAGCTGACAGGTAATTCTGAAAAGTTCGATGTGTACGTTACTGTTGCTGGTGGCGGCGGTTTCGGTCAAGCAGGTGCGATTCGTCACGGTATTACTCGTGCTCTGATGGAATACGATGAGACATTGCGTCCTGCATTACGTGAAGCTGGTTTTGTAACTCGTGATTCGCGTATGGTAGAGCGTAAGAAAGTGGGTCTACGTAAAGCACGTAAGCGTCCACAGTTCTCTAAGCGTTAATTTGCACCAGCCATTTTGGCTGTGGCAAAAGAAACCCAGATGGCTTCGGCTCTCTGGGTTTTTTTATGCTCCTAAGCATAAGGTAGGACGGTTTTACCTTGTATAAATTGGGTAAATTCTTTAATATTTCTGCCATTTGATGAATTCAATTTTTGGGTTTAATAGCTGGCAGCTGAGCTAGGCAATTTCTGTCTAGTGAAGTTGAATGAGTGGAGATGATATTAATGAGTAATGACGGCGTGAACAAAGGTCGGCGTCGGCTCCTCCTCGGTGCAACATCTGCATTAGGTGCAGTGGGTGCTGTTGGGGTTGCTGTGCCGTTCGTGGCGTCTTGGCATCCTAGTGCCAAGGCCAGGGCGGCAGGTGCACCTGCGCGAGCTGACATAAGTAAACTTGAGCCGGGTCAGCAGATGATCGTTGAGTGGCGTGGTCGTCCTGTATGGGTTGTTCGCAGAACAGAAGAAGCTATCGCGAACCTTCCAAATATGAATGACCGTCTAGCTGATCCAGACTCAAATCGTGCAGATCAGCCTGATTATATTCCTAACACGCCAGAGCGTGCTTTGCGTCCGGATTACATCGTATTAGTAGGTATATGTACTCACTTAGGCTGCTCGCCAACATATCGTCCAGACATAGCTCCTTCAGATTTAGGTGCGAACTGGGAGGGTGGATTTTTCTGTCCATGTCATGGTTCTCGATTTGATTTATCTGGAAGAGTCTACCGTGCACAGCCTGCGCCAACTAATCTGGTTATACCACCACATGCGTATCTGGATGATGACACCCTGATAATTGGTTTAGATCCGGAGGAAGTATAATGGCTGGCAAAAGAAATAAAGGTAATCCGGGTTTAATGGGGTGGATCGATGATCGCTTCCCAGCAACCGCGTTATGGGATGACCATCTTGCTAAATACTACGCACCAAAAAACTTTAATTTTTGGTATTTTTTCGGTTCACTAGCACTGCTTGTTTTAGTGAATCAGATCGTTACAGGTATCTGGTTGACCATGAGTTACAATCCTTCTGCGGAGGGAGCGTTCGCGTCACTAGAATACATTATGCGTGATGTAGAATATGGTTGGTTGTTGCGTTATATGCATTCAACGGGCGCTTCGGCCTTTTTCGTTGTCGTATATCTGCACATGTTCCGCGGTATGATGTATGGTTCTTACAAAAAACCACGCGAGTTAGTGTGGATTTTCGGTATGACCATCTACTTAGTGTTAATGGCTGAAGCTTTCATGGGTTACTTGCTACCATGGGGTCAGATGTCTTACTGGGGTGCTCAGGTAATCATTTCCCTGTTTGGCGCGATTCCAGTTATTGGTCCAGACCTGCAGCAGTGGATTCGTGGTGACTACCTGATCTCAGGTATTACGCTAAACCGATTCTTTGCCTTGCATGTGGTTGCATTACCTATCGTGTTGTTAGCGCTGGTTGTATTGCACATTATTGCTTTACACGAAGTTGGTTCTAACAACCCTGATGGTATCGATATCGCTGATAACCTAGATGAAAACGGTATCCCTAAAGATGGTATTCCATTCCATCCTTACTACTCAGTTAAGGACTTAGTGGGTGTCGGTGTCTTCTTGTTTGTTTTCTCTATTGTTCTATTCTGGTTCCCAGAAGGAGGCGGTTTCTTTATTGAAGCACCCAACTTCGAACCAGCTAACGCACTAAAAACACCTGATCACATCGCTCCGGTATGGTATTTCACAGCATTCTATGCAATGTTACGTGCGG
>REDB01000126.1 GCA_007693685.1 Oceanospirillales bacterium | reverse complement strand
AGGGGAACCATGCTTCTTTAATGGCTCAAAACGGTCGTTACGCTGAACTCTTTACTCTACAAGCAAAGGGTTATCTTCCCGATTAAGGAGGGTAACCCCAAACAAGAAGAGCACCCCAAATTCAGTTTAATTAGATTGCTGAGTTTAAGCCCATTTATGTTTGGGTGGTTGATAGGCATGGATCGCTGCCAAAAGCTCTTCCGGTGATTCTCTTCGAATCAACATTTCAGCATGCATAGGTTTAACGAAGCCTGACTGACTCATCTTATCTATCATGGCAAATAGAGGATCAAAAAATCCGTCGAGGTTGTAAAACGCACAGGGTTTGGCATGGTAACCCAACTGAGCCCAAGTCCAAGCTTCAAATATCTCCTCAAGTGTTCCTGCACCACCCGGCATAGCGATAAAGGCATCTGCCATGTCTGCCATCGCTGCTTTGCGTTCATGCATATCGGCAACGACTTGTAAGTCAGTTAGACCTGGATGAGCTAACTCTTTTGTCGATAAAGAAACAGGAATGACACCATATACCTCACCACCAGCAGCCAATACAGCATCAGCGATAACACCCATCAAGCCTACTTTACCGCCCCCATAGACCAGACCTATGTTGTTTTCTGCCAAGTAACGACCCAGTTTTTCGGCACCTTCTGTATACAAGGCTTTATTACCGCTACTCGATCCACAAAAAACTGCTATTTTCATGCGCATGGCTCCTAATGTTCACACCTTAAGTTTACATCTTAATAACCGCATGTCGGTCATAATGAGGCTGAAGTGTAATCAACCTTGATTTTGTCAGCAACTGACAAGCAAGGTATGATCTGCGCTGCTTGTCGGCATTTATCTTATTTGGAGTGCTAGGTGTATCAGTTTAACGCTATCGGTTACATAGACAGTCCTTTCAAAGAGAAGTTTGGAATTCCTAGACAGCCAGGTCTTACGCAGTCCATCCGTTCGACACTGCGCCTTCAGACCCCTTACAACGATATCGATACCGTTCGTGGTTTAGAAACCTGCAGCCATATCTGGATTATCTTTGTATTTAGTGCAACACAAGATAAGGGATGGCACCCGACGGTTCGCCCTCCTCGTCTTGGTGGCAATCAGCGATTGGGAGTGTTTGCGACTCGATCCACCTTTCGTCCTAACCCAATAGGATTATCGGTCGCACGCCTAATCAGTATTTCGCAGCAAGATGGCACATTATGTCTAGAGCTTGCCGACAGTGACCTGCTGGATGGTACGCCAGTGCTCGATATCAAACCTTATTTACCCTATGCAGACAGTCTACCAACAGCGCACTTTTCACTCGGCGAAGCACCTGAAGTGTTGAATTTACCTGTCCTATTTTCAGAACAAGCAGAACAACAGTGCCAACAAGCTGAAGAACTGGATCAGCACCCTCTGAAAGCTCAGATCACCGAAATTTTACAATGTGATCCGCGACCGGCTTATCAAAAAGATCCTGAGCGCATCTATGGCGTTCGCTTACATCACTTTAATATTCGTTGGCGAGTGGATAGTGATGCTATTCATGTCATAGAGATAAACACTGTTACTAAGCCTTAAATCTAAAACTCTACAAACATCAACTCTTTAACATCGGAATTGGCATGTCATTGATCACCCCCTTTCAAGAACAATCGCTAGCATTTGATCGTCAGCATATATGGCATCCTTATACCTCGATGAACCAGCCTAGCCCTGTGTTTATGGTGATCGATGCTGAAGGTGTGTATCTGCAGTTAGCCGATGGACGAAAAGTTATCGATGGCATGGCATCTTGGTGGTCTGTTATTCATGGCTATAAACATCCGCGACTGAATCATGCAGCTCAGCAACAATTAAACAAATTTTCACATGTGATGTTTGGTGGCTTAACGCATCAACCTGCGATTGAACTGGCCAAACGACTCATTCAGATAACCCCAGATGGATTGGACCGAGTGTTCTTTTCAGACTCAGGATCGGTCAGTGTGGAAGTGGCGATCAAAATGGCAATTCAGTATCAACAATCATTAGGACGGTCTGAAAAGCATCGCTTAATGAGTCTGCGTCGTGGTTATCACGGTGATACTTTTGCGGCTATGTCAGTCTGTGATCCTGTCACTGGCATGCATCAACTTTTTAAAGGCACTCTAAGCGAGCAAGTATTTCTGCCAGCACCTCAGTCACCTTGGCAAACCACTATTTGCCAAGACGACTTGACTGCTCTAGAAGAAACCTTTGCTAAGCATCATCATGAAGTAGCAGCATTCATCTTGGAGCCTATTGTCCAAGGTGCAGGAGGTATGCGCTTTTATTCTGCTGATTACCTGCGTCATGCTAGAAGACTATGCGATCAGTATGATGTGCTAATGATAGCGGATGAAATTGCGACTGGCTTCGGTAGAACAGGAGCACTTTTTGCTTGCCAATATGCCCAGATCACTCCTGATATTCTCTGCCTTGGAAAAGCACTCACGGGAGGTTATTTAACCTTGGCAGCGACACTGACAAAGGCTCATATCGCAGAGGTTATTTCGTCTAGCGGTGCAGGTTGCTTTATGCATGGTCCGACGTTTATGGCAAACCCACTGGCCTGTGCGATTGCCTGTGAGAGTATCGACCTGCTGTTAGAACAGGATTGGCAAACCAAGATTCAAGCGATAGAAACACAGCTAAAGCACCACCTAGAACCTGCATCACAATTCCCACAAGTTGCCGAGGTACGATGCCTCGGCGCTATCGGGGTTATAGAGCTGCATCATCCCGTCAATCTTCACCAAGTGCAGCCTTGGTTTGTGGATGCCGGCGTATGGGTCAGGCCTTTTGGTAAACTGGTCTACATCATGCCACCTTACATAATTCAGCCAGCCGAACTAAAATCGCTATGTGAATCCATTTTAACCGTGATTCAACGATTAGATTAACAAATCAAGACAGTGTATTAACATAAGGTAACATCATGCCACGCATCAAAATTGATATGCCGGACAACTACTTGTTCACCACTGAGATTCCGATTCGCATCAGCGATATCAACTATGGCGGACATTTAAGTAATGATGCGATGCTATCAATCATCCACGAAGCGCGCATCCGCTTTCTGAATCAGTATCAATATTCAGAATTAGATATTGAAGGTTATGGCATCATCATGACCGACTCTGCCATTGTCTATAAAGCCGAAGGATTTCATCGAGAGTTGTTACAGATAGATATTGCCGTTGCAGACTTTAACAAATATGGCTGCGATCTTTACTACCTGCTAACCAATAAGAAAGATGCCAAAGAGATCGCTCATGCAAAGACAGGCATTGTCTTTTTTGATTACGAAGCCAGAAAGGTAGTCCCTGTTCCGGCTGCGTTTAAAGATCGTATGTTAAAAGAAACCTAAGCGGTTATTCATCAGCATAATCATAATGAATATGGCTGAGATTTTCGAAGCGGGTATATTTACCAATAAAGGCAAGGCGTGATGTTCCGATAGGACCATTACGTTGCTTACCGATAATGATCTCAGCCACACCCTTCTCTGGACTATCTTCGTTGTACACCTCATCACGGTAGATGAACATGATAACGTCTGCATCTTGTTCGATCGCTCCGGAGTTATGGCTCACGACACCATCTGCTAACCAAGAAGCGTTCCCCGGCACTGTAAGATCAAAAACCTCTTGCTCACCTAACTCTTCAATCTCAACAATGGAATCCCAAAAAAGATCATTAGTCGCTATTTGTTTAAGGACTGTATCATCAAGAATCTCTGCATAGCTCAACAGCACTTCTCGCGAAGGTGCAAAACTAAAGTGTGAACTACCGCCATAGGCGGTTCCCCTTAGCTTCGCCATCTCACGCTGACTAATTCCTCTTTGTGACATCTGTTCTTTAACTTGGTTAAAGATTTCGATGGGCAGAGTATCAACATTAGTGTTAGCAATCGTTGCAGCAAGCCGCTCTTTAAGTTGGTTAACCGCTGCTTGTTGATGACCAAAGCCACCAATTTCGTCGATAAATATCTGCTTAAAGCCTGCGCCTGAAATATCTAACTCATACCATCCTTGCTCACTTCCTTGCTGTTGTTTATGTTTAATTCTGCCAACAATTCCAAAGCGAAGCAGCAAAGCGGCGAGGTCTCGAATCAAATATTCGCTCGCTGTCGAGAAATAGACTCTTGATGCACTTTCAGTAAGAGTCACCGAGCCATCGGTTGCCCATAAATGGCGTATGAATAAAGATAACTGTTCCTTAGACAATCTAAAAACGGATTCAGGGATTCTTTTTTGAGCAGATCTTTGATCAAAAATACCAAGCTCTTTAAGAAACTTACCGGCACCAGCAGCATGCCAACGATTACCATTTCCAGCAATTTCTAACTGATGCCAGTTACCTGTTCCTTCTCTTCGATTAACCGAGGATCCAAACAATTCAGCTGCATGCTTTACAATTTCGCTATTATCTTCACTAGCCGTTGTGTAGCGCAGTGGCTGTCCTTTGACATAGCTACCATCTCCGATCATATGTGCCAAAAAGATGATTTCATGCTCTGCCATTTCGATAACTTGCTGTGGTTCTGGTACGCGACGTGCGATTGCAATACGACTACCGACCTCTAAATCTTTTAACTCCTTCCAGCCGCCTAAAGTCAGTAGTCTGTGCTTATTTGTACATTCAATATTTCGTCCAGAACTTAATTTCACCCGAAACGCCTGCTTAAACCCTACCGACCAAACTTTATCTGATAATGAGTGCTCTATGACGCCAGCTTCACTGGGGGATAGTAACTTTGGCTGAGTATCCACAAGATCTTTAATCGGCTTGCGGGTACCATCTGAAAGCATAACCAATGTATCTCCAAGGACACATTCACGAAGATCAGAGTTTACCGGGCGCTTGTTAGGGCGGTTTTCGAGGCTTCGATTCAACTGAGACAGCGCAACTACAGGGCATTGCATCTCTTTGGCTAAGGCTTTTAACGACCGTGAGATCTCTGAAATTTCCGCCGTTCTGCCTTCAGACTTACCGGTTTTTAACTGCATCAACTGAAGGTAGTCGACCATGATCATACCCAGATCGCCTTGCTCACGTACAATACGGCGAGCTCGAGTACGCATCTCGTTAGGGCTGATACCTGCGGTATCATCGATGAAAAGTGGCTTACCCTTGAGCATATTGACCGCCGTCGTCAACTTAGGCCAATCCTCTTCCAGTAGCTGACCGTTACGAACCCGAGTCTGATCAATTTTACCCAAGGATGACAACATACGCGTGACCAACTGGTCCGCAGGCATCTCCAAACTAAACACCAACACAGGACGCTGCGTTCCCATCAGAGCGTTTTCGACCAAATTCATCGCGAAGGTGGTGTTGTGCACAAAGAAGTCTTGAGCGACGAAGTTATGTAACTCAGGAACGGTCAGGTCATAAACCTGTTTGTAGCCTTGATATTCGATAGCGACGACTTTGTCCCAATATATATCTGAATTGCTCAAATCAGCTAAATATTGATCATCTAGGAGTGCTGCAAACTCAGCAGCTCTTTGACGACTCAATTGGCGACGACTTTTACCGAATAAATGAAGATTATATCCGTCAGGTAGAGAAAGACTTTTGGCAGCAAATATTGATGACCAACTACGTTCACCCTTGATGCTTAGCAAATAATCAACTGCAGTTTCTGGTAGTGCGTCTAAATTGCTATGTAAACGTCGATCTTTAAGCATCTCCTGTGCTTCTAAAACCTTAGCCTCTTTGCCGAAAATACCTATTTCGCTACAAAAACGTTTAATGCTGGTTTGATCAAGTACTTCAATCTCATACTGCACACGCTCGTGATGGTGTTTCTCGCGTCGCTTAGCAAGAACACCAAAGCGAAGTAAAAGATGTTGAATTTGTTCGGCAAGGACTTCACTGGCACTGCCATAAGTCACACGGACTTGACCCGTGTTGCTGATTGTAATGCCCCCATCACAAGCAAACAGGCGACTCAAAAATAACGCTATCTGATGCCTTGGCAACTCAAACACTATCTCAGGAACTGCTTTCTCATAAGAGAGTTTTCCCCAAAGCTGATTTTGCTTTAGATATTGAGTCACCGGATTAAATAATGTCGAAGCTGACTCGAACAAAGGTTGTGATGTAACCTTAAACTCTTGACCGAATGCAGAACATAACTCGTTATAGATACGAGGCGATGGAACAGCAATCCCATTCCGCCACTGGCTAATTGTCGATGCAGCGGTACCTAACTGAGTAGCTAACTGTTTGCCAGTATATCCAGCAAGGCTAATTGCCTGATTCAAGAGGTCTGCAAAGGCTTTTCTTATCAAAATGGGGTTATTACTTCGTCCAGACACTCTGTAACTTGGAGCACGATCTGATAGCTCTGTACGACTGACTTTGATAGCGCCAAAACTCTCTACTGCAGAGATAAAATCATCCATGATACGTGCATTTGTATTCGTAAAAATGGGCGAACTTTGTGTTGTACCGCCATCACCAAGAAAATACGCCAGTGTCTTGAGCTTATATTCAGCCAGAGATTTACTTCCAAAAACAGGAAGTTCGCGAGGCACTGCAATTAAATCATTGAGGTTTATCTTCGCAAGTGACTGCCAACCATAGGCGGTTAAAAATGGATGTGTCAATGTAGTCTCAATGGTTCGACCTAGAGCAGTTCTTACACGATAAACGGGTTTAAGTCCGTCATCTACAAATGCACTTGCCTTTCGCTGCTCCAGTTTGAAATGATCGTTCAGGCTTAAAACATCTTCTTTACGATCTTTCACCATCTCATCAATCGTTACTCGTGCACCTGTCATTGGATCTACTAAAAGAGAACCGGATACGATGCACTTACCCATCGAGGGTCTAGCTGCAACGATAATTAAATCAGAGGGTTGCAAACCACCTGTACGTGAATCAAGATCGTCAAAGCCGGTTGTAACCCCTGTTAAAGCGTCTGCGTTATTGAATAGGTGATCAATACGTTCAACGGCGCGCTTTAACAGCGGATTAATGGGCTCGGGGCCACCTTGATTCGGGCGGTTTTCAGCAATTTGGAAAATCTTTTGTTCCGCTTCATTAAGAATCTCTTCTGAAGCACGTCCTTGGGGCTGAAAAGCACTATCAGCGATTTCATTCGCCACCTGAATCATTTGCCTTAATAACGCTCTATCACGAACGATCTCAGCATAGGCACGAATATTACTGGTGCTGGGTGTATTTCTGGCTAGCTCAACCAGATATTCAAGACCACCGGCTCGCTCTAACTCTCCTGATCGATCCAACTCTTCAGAGAGGGTGATCACATCAAAGGGCTGGTTTTCATCGACTAATTTCTGCAAGGTGCGGAAAATCATTCGATGATCAGGTCGATAGAAATGGCTATCCACCAAAATTTCGGATACCGCATCCCATGCTTGATTATCAAGCATCAAGCCACCCAGTACGGATTGCTCTGCTTCAAGTGAAAAAGGAGGCGTCTTGATCGAGTCGATCGTGTCCTGTGTCTGTTCAGCGAAATCCATTGGACGTTATACCGAGGTGTAAAATCAGGGAGAGACTATTCTAGCGATATTGTGCGGAGGGGTACAGCGTGACAAAAAATGCTTATTTTAAAAACAAAAATGCCTGATAGATTTGAGCCTAAACTCACTCCTATCAGGCATTTGTAATAAAGCGAGATTACTCAGCAGCGACAGTCAGCGTGATGCTTGCAGTCACTTCTGGGTGAAGCTGAATATCAACAGAGAATTCACCAACGTGGCGGATAGTGCCTTCTGGTAAACGCACTTCGCTCTTATCAACAGTTTGACCTGCTGACGTTAGCGCTTCTGCGATATCACGAGTACCGATAGAACCGAATAACTTACCTTCTTCACCTGCTTTGCTAAGCATGGTCAGTGCAAAATCATTCAGTGCTTCAGCACGCTGATGTGCTTCAGCCAGTTTAGCAGTCGCAGCAGCTTCTAGCTCTGCACGACGCTCTTCAAACTTTGCAACGTTTGCAGCAGTCGCTGCAACAGCCTTACCCTGAGGTACTAAGTAGTTACGTCCGTAGCCGCCTTTAACAGCAACTTTGTCACCTAAACTACCCAATTTACCAATATTTTCGAGCAGAATAACTTCCATCTCGTAAACCTCTTTTTTCTGCA
>REDB01000212.1 GCA_007693685.1 Oceanospirillales bacterium | reverse complement strand
AATCAGCGTCGGTCTGTTTATGTTGTTAGGTTTTGTAGCCTTAATTCTTCTGGCTTTAAATGTAAGCGGTCTAACCCTAAAGCCAAAAGCAGGTGGTTACACGATTTACGCTTCTTTTGAGAATATAGGTGGACTAACACCACGAGCTAAAGTTGCAATGTCAGGCGTACAAATTGGAGAAGTTCGCAGTATTCGACTCGACCCACAAATGTTGATGGCAGAAGTGGAGATGAGCATCTTTGGCGATGTTGATTTTATTAGTACAGACAGTTCAGCAATGATTCTGACTTCAGGACTTCTTGGTCAGCAATATATCGGGATTATTCCTGGTGGTGATATGGATGTTTTAGGTGATGGTGATTTTATCTTTGATACCCAATCAGCTCTCGTTCTTGAGGATCTGGTCGGAAAATTTCTCATGAATCAGGTGAGTGAGTAAACACTAATGAATAAACTGTATAACGCAGGTTGGATTTTTTTAGTTTCCATGTTGATCTCTGCTAAGTCCATGGCAGCAGATGCAGAGTGGGAAGCTGCCAGGGCTGTCGTTGCCGAAACGACTGAAAATGTCATCGCATTGATGCAAGATCGTTCCTTGTTGCAAGATGAAAATCGTACAGAGCTGCAATCTAAAATAGAAACCATTGTAACCCCAGTCATTGATTTTTACGGATTTGGCCGCGGTGTAATGGGGCGTTTTGCTCGAACTGCTACGGAAGATGAGCTTCAACGTTTTGCTGAGATTTTAAAAACCACATTAATTCGCACTTATTCTTTAGCGGTTAGTGAGTTTGCGGTTCGTGAATACTCAATCACACCACCTAGAGCGCCTAGCCCTCAGCCTGACATGCAGGTGGTTAATGTGCAGTTAACTTCAACCGCTGGCAGAACATATAATATTCTTTATTACATGCGTAATATTGACGGAAATTGGATGTTAGTGAACGTTGCCGTTGAGGGAATAAACCTGCGTTTAACCTTCCAAAACCAGTTTGCTGACATGTTCCAGCGTGCAAGAAACGTTACAGCGGTTATCGATAATTGGGAAGAGCGTGTTGCTAGAACTATTGCTGAGGTAGTAGAAGATGTCGAAGGATGACACTTCAATCGTTGAATTAACAGTCGATGGTGATCTGTTATTTTCAACGGTTGTTGCTAAACGCGACGCTTTGCTGAATCAATTGAGAGATTCCAAGGGTCAATGTCGTATCGATTTTAGTGCCGTGGGTCGAGTTGATAGTTCTGCATTGTCTTTGTGGTTGTGCTGTCAGCGTTTTGCTCAAGCTAAATCAATATCATTAGAAGTCGTTAACTTGCCCTCTGATATGCTGTCGATTGCAAAATTAGTTGGCATTGACGATCAATTAAACTAATTCCTTTGTAAGGCTTTTGAGTAGATTCGCTCAAAAGCCTTTTTTTGCGTTAAGATAGCCCCCCTTTGTAAGTTATTAAGAATTTCTCGGAGCTTTTATGCAAGCTGAAGAAGTAAAACGCATCGTTGAAAGTCAAATTCAAGACAGTGAAGTTGTGACGGCTGGAGAAGGATGTAATTTTGAAATTACAGTGATTAGCCCAGCTTTTACTGGTCTTTCGCCGGTAAAAAAACAACAGATGGTCTATGGCTGCTTAAATGAGCAAATTGCCAGTGGCGCTATTCATGCGTTAACGATTAAAACCTACACCCCTGAACAATGGGCCGCGCTGAACTGATCGCCCAAAATGGATAGATAAATGGATAAGTTTTTGATACAAGGCGGCGCTTGCCTAAAAGGCGATGTTTGGATTTCTGGCGCCAAAAATGCTGCCTTGCCGATTTTAGCCTCAACACTGCTAGCATCGGAACCCGTCACCATCTCGAATTTGCCGCACCTGCATGATATCACCACCATGCTGGAGTTGATGCGTCGCTTAGGTGTCGAGATTACGTTGCACGAATCAATGTGTGTCGAAATAGACTCAACACAGATTAACTCAGTTGTTGCGCCCTATGATCTTGTTAAGACTATGCGTGCCTCAATACTTGTACTAGGACCATTGTTAGCAAGGTTTGGCAAGGCAGAAGTCTCCCTCCCAGGGGGATGTGCCATAGGTAGTCGTCCAGTTGACCTACACCTAAAAGGGCTGGAGGCATTGGGTGCAACTATTGAAGTCGATCAAGGTTATATTCGAGCTTCTTGTGATGGGCGCTTGAAAGGTGGCATGGTGTTCTTTGATACGGTAACGGTAACCGGTACTGAAAATATTATGATGGCTGCTGCCTTAGCTGTGGGTGAAACCCTTATCGAAAACGCTGCACGTGAACCTGAAATAGTCGATTTAGCTAACTGCCTAAATGCCATGGGTGCAGATATACGTGGTGCAGGTACCGATATGATCACGGTACGTGGCGTTGCTGAATTAAAAGGCTGTCGTTACCCTGTCATGGCTGATCGTATTGAAACGGGAACATTTTTAGTCGCAGCTGCTGCAACCGGTGGTCATGTGCGTACCCGAAATACACGTCCTGATACCCTTGACTCTGTATTGAAAAAGCTAAGAGAAGCGGGTGCAGATATTACCACGGGTGAAGATTGGATTGAGTTGAATATGCAAGGGCGTCGTCCTAAAGCTGTTGATTTAACCACTGCACCTTATCCTGCCTTTCCAACCGATATGCAGGCACAATTCGCAGCGATGAATACAGTCGCTATTGGTGTCGGAATCATCAAAGAAACGATTTTTGAAAACCGCTTTATGCATATGCAAGAGATGCGTCGTATGGGAGCTGATATTACCATCGATGGAAATACTGCGGTCGTTGAAGGCGTAGCAAAATTAAAGGGAGCGCCGGTCATGGCAACAGACCTTCGAGCCTCTGCCAGCTTAGTTATTGCTGGATTAGTTGCAGAAGGTGAAACTTTGATTGACCGTATCTACCATATTGATCGTGGCTATGAATGTATTGAAGAAAAATTTCAGGCTTTAGGTGCTCAGATCAAGCGAATTTCTGGTAAGGGGACGGGTGCATGAACTCCCAGCAGTTGACGATTGCTTTATCTAAAGGACGTATTTTAACCGAGACGCTACCCTTGCTTGCGGCTGCTGATATACATCCATCAGAGGATATCTTTAGTAGTCGGAAACTGATTTTTGATACCAACCATAGCAATATTAAACTATTAGTGATCCGTGCTACCGATGTGCCGACATATGTAGAGTATGGCGGGGCTGATATGGGTATTGCTGGTAAAGATGTGTTGATGGAGCATGGTGGACAAGGACTGTATGAGCCTTTAGACCTTGAGATATCCTGCTGTCGATTGATGGTGGCAGGTATGAAAGGTGCTACCCCAGTAGAAGGTCGTCTAAGAGTTGCTAGCAAGTTTGTGAATATTACCCGCGACTATTATGCACGCTTGGGTATGCAAGTTGATATCATCAAACTCTATGGTGCCATGGAACTAGCGCCGATCATGGGGCTAGCTGACCGAATTGTCGATATAGTGGACACCGGTAATACATTGCGAGCTAATGGGCTTGAACCACTTGAGCATATCGCGCATATCAGTTCTCGACTTGTTGTCGGTCAGCCTTCAATGAAAATGAAATATGAATTGATACAGCCCATCGTTGAAAAAATGCAGGCCGCAGTTGTGGCTAAACGCGAGGTTTAAGATGACTTTAGAGATCACCCGTTTGGTTGCAGGCCAAACAGATTTTGATGCAAAGTTGGATGCATTATTAGCTTGGGAAAGTGTTTCTGATAAGCAAGTTAATCAGATAGTCGATGATGTGATTGCTAATGTTCGATCACGTGGCGATGAAGCCTTGGTTGAATACACCAATCGTTTTGACAGAATGAATGTAGCAAGCATGGCTGAACTGGAAATGAGCCAAGCACGTTTACATGAATCTTTAAAAAACCTACCTGCTGATCAACGAACGGCTCTGGAAATTGCAGCAAAACGTATTGCGGATTACCACGAGCGTCAGAAAAGTGAATCTTGGCGTTACACTGAAGCGGATGGTACGGTCTTAGGTCAGCAAGTCACACCGATGGATCGGGTGGGTATCTACGTTCCAGGTGGCAAAGCCGCTTATCCCTCTTCTGTACTAATGAATGCAATGCCTGCAAAAGTAGCTGGTGTTAAAGAGATAATCATGGTCGTTCCGACTCCAGATGGAGTTGTTAATGAGCTGGTTCTCGCTGCGGCAGCCTTATCAGGTGTTGATCGAGTATTTACTCTGGGTGGCGCACAAGCGGTAGCTGCCTTGGCTTATGGAACAGAAACTGTTCCACGAGTTGATAAAATTGTCGGTCCTGGAAATATTTTTGTTGCTACAGCGAAGCGAGCTGTGTTCGGAGCTGTTGGCATAGATATGATTGCAGGTCCCTCTGAGATATTGGTCATATGTGATGGTAAAACCAATCCTGACTGGATCGCAATGGATCTCTTTTCTCAAGCTGAGCATGATGAAGATGCACAGTCGATTTTGGTTTGCCACGATGCAAGCTACATCGATCAGGTAGAAGCAAGTATCGAAAAGCTTCTTCCTTCGATGGAGCGTGAAGAGATTATTCGAACCTCACTTAAAAATCGTGCGATTTTAATTCAGGTAGATGATCTTCAAGCCGCAGCTGAATTGAGTAACCGTATTGCACCAGAACACCTTGAGCTTTCAGTGGAAGATCCTGAAGCCTTATTGCCATCGATTCGTCATGCGGGTGCGATCTTTATGGGTCGTTACACGGCTGAATCCCTGGGCGACTATTGTGCTGGCCCTAACCATGTTCTTCCGACGTCGGGTACTGCGCGTTTCTCGTCACCTTTAGGTGTATATGACTTTCAGAAACGTTCTTCCATTATTATGTTCTCTGCTGAGGGAGCATCAGAAATGGGTAAGGTTGCTTCGGTCTTAGCACGTGGAGAAAGTTTAACCGCACACGCTCGATCAGCGGAATATCGTATTCTTTCTGATAAATAAATTTCAAATTTGACTCAACCTGTACTCAGCGTGCAGGTTGAGCTCTTTCTGACATCTCTGCAATGATAGAAAATTTGCGCTCGTTACGCAGAATTTCAAATCTAACTGATTCTCCTGGTTTTGTTCTTGCTATGCGGCGCATTAAATCACGTCCAGTCGTGATGGCTGTACCATCCATCGCAAGAAGAATATCACCCGGCTGAAGACCTGCACTATGAGCAGGGCCGTTTCGCACAACACCTGAGATAATGACACCTGAATTAGATTCCAAGTTAAAGGATTCAGCGAGTTGCAATGTAAGCTCTTGGACTTCAATGCCTAACCAGCCACGAATGACGCGTCCATGTTCTATTAAGTCCTGCATGACTTGACGGGCGGTAATGGCTGGAATAGCAAAACCTATCCCGTGCGATCCACCTGATTGCGAAAAGATTGCAGTGTTTATTCCCACTAGATGTCCATTGGGGTCAATTAGTGCACCACCAGAGTTACCGGGATTGATGGCTGCATCCGTTTGAATAAAGCTTTCATAGGTGCTTAACCCTATGCTGTTTCGGCCAATTGCACTGACGATTCCTTGGGTAACCGTTTGTCCAACTCCAAATGGATTGCCAATCGCAAGAACAATATCCCCAACGCGCAGGTTGTCCGTGGTATTCAAAATGATGCTTGGAAGGCTGGGTAGATTGATTCTTAGTAATGCTAGATCCGTTTCTGGATCGCTGCCAATCACGGTTGCTAGCGCCTCTCGACCATCTTGGAGGGATACGACAATACTATCAGCACCCGAGATAACGTGATTGTTGGTCACGACATAGCCTTGAGGGCTTAAAATGACACCTGAACCTAAGCTTGATTGAATGCGTTCTTGTTGAGGTAAGCGTTCAATATTGAAGAACTGCTGAAACAATGGATCATTTAGCAAAGGGTTAGCTGGCTGTCTGACCACGGTTTGGGTGTAAATGTTTACTACTGCTGGCGAAGCTCTGTCCACTGCTTCGGCAAAAGAAAGTCTGCTCGGCAAGGCTCTCGCTTCTTGCTGAGTAATGGCTTGCGTTTCAATAATCTCGACCTTAGGAGCTAGATCTGATTGATCAGTGTTGTAGAAAAACTGAATCAGTAATAGCGCCGCTAAGATACCAGTGGTGACAGGCCAAGATAGTAGTTTGAATTTACCCATATATCCATTTCGTTTAAAGTGATCGGCTATTATACGTCTCTAAATGAGAAATTGGGAATTTTACAATGAATTACAATAGCGTTGAGTTGACTGAGTTAGTTGAATATTGCGATGAGATTCTCAAATCAGCTCAGTTTAATGACTACTGCCCGAATGGTTTGCAGGTTCAAGGGCGCTCTCAGGTTCAAAAAATTGTCACGGGTGTGACTGCTTGCCAAGCTTTATTGGATGAAGCGGTGGAATGGGGAGCAGATTTGGTTCTAGTACATCATGGTTATTTTTGGAAAGGCGAGTCATCAGTATTGACCGGTATTAAGTATCGTCGCATTCGCACCTTAATTCTTAATGAGATGAGTTTGCTTGCGTATCATTTACCATTGGATGCACACCCAGTCATGGGTAACAACGCTCGCTTAGCGGTTCGTTTAGGTTTAGAAATAGAAGATACACTAGAACCAGGTAAAGTTAATGCGATTGGTAATATTGGGCGTCTTTCAGAACCTTGTTCGTTAAAGCTTTTCACGCAGCGCGTTAATCAGGTGTTAGACAGAGAGCCTCAAGTGATTGAAGGAGGAACTCACAAGGTTAGTAAAGTTGCTTGGTGTACGGGAGCTGCAGAGCGTTATATTGAAAAAGCCATAGAGTTAGGGGCGGATACCTACATCAGTGGTGAGATTTCTGAGCCAGTTGTACATATCGCGCGTGAGGCGGGTATTCATTATATCGGAGCTGGGCATCATGCGACTGAACGTTACGGTGTTCAGGCATTAGGCGAGCATTTAGCTCGCCATTTTGGCCTAGAACACCGCTTTATCGAGATTGTGAACCCAGTATAGTCTTCACAGATTAGTCTTTAGTTTTTTTCTGTGAATCGTTTTTGTCAGATTCATCCTCGTTCAGACCTGGATCTGGATGGGGTGGATTTGGCATATCTTCCGACTTCTTTTTAAGACCGTAACGATCAGAAAGCGTACCTTCGTCATCTGCGCTTTTCGGTGCCCAGTCTTTTGGTGGCTCAATATTGATTTCAGGGTCTTCTTGTTTCTCTGTAGAAGATTTACTTTCTGTCGAGTTGTCTTTGGTTTCTTCTGTATTCACTTCGTTGAGTTCTTCACTGGGCGCAGAAGATATGTTAGGTTTCCCATCAACGGCTTGATCTAATTCAGCTTTATCAACTTGTTGAGATTCACTTACTGAGTTTTCCAGTTTAGGCTGTAAGGAAGATTGAAGCGAACGACCAGCTGCTTGGTCAGGGCATAGGTTTTGAGCACCCGTTGCTAGGTGTTGATGAACTTTGCGGTACTGTTCGGTTAGTTCGTTAACTAAAGAAGCAGTTTGTTCAAAATGAGAGGTCACTTCTTTTTTGTAACGATCCATTTCGGCTCGAGACCCCTTCAGTTCGTCTTCGAGGGTTTTGCGTTGAGTTTCGCTGCTTCCGGATTTACCCATCAGAAAACCGATGAGTACACCGACCGCAAGAGCAACAATGGCAATAATCCAAATTGTTTCTTGTTCCACCTGACTCTCCTATTATTAGCTATTATGATCCTGTTCTAGTTCAGATTATCCTGATTTGTACTGCTGTGTAAAATCATACTTCGTCTTAGAGCGTTTCTGGTGCAGAAGGTTTCCAGTGTATTTCTTGTCCACCTTGTTCACGGGCCAGCGTTCTCGCCATCACAAAGAGTAGGTCGGATAGGCGATTTAGGTAGCTTGCTCCCATAGGGTTGATGGTTTCTCCTTCGATGCTGGCAAGAGATACCATTTGTCTTTCTGCTCGTCTGCATACGGATCGAGCTAGGTGGGTTGTTGCTGCTGATTTGCTGCCACCAGGAAGAATGAATTCTTTCAGAGGGGGAAGTTTGCTGTTTAATGCGTCTAGCTGTTCTTCGAGGTAGGTTACTTTTTCCAGTGTGATAACGGTGTAGGTTTTATCAGCGATAGCGAGTTCTCCACCTAGGTCGAACAGGTCATTTTGCAGTCTTGAAAGAAGTTCGGCGAGTGGGTGTGGGTGGTCTAGTTCTGCTATTACTAGACCGATGATGCTGTTAAGTTCGTCGACATCGCCTAGGGTTTCAATTCTGGGGTGAGTTTTTGGGATGCGTTTACCGTTGGCAAGTCCTGTGGTTCCTTGGTCGCCACTGCGGGTGTAGATTCGATCGAGTCTGTCGGACATG
>REDB01000210.1 GCA_007693685.1 Oceanospirillales bacterium | reverse complement strand
CGCTTAACTGAGTTAACGACTTGGCTTGCTGACAGCGGCGTAGCCACGCCTTTGGATAACCCGCAAAAATGGATTGAACAAGCAGCTATAAGGGAACAGATAAGTCGAGGGCAAAACGCTATTGCATTGACCGCAGATCAGGCGGCTGAATTGACCTTCTATCGCAATATGTTAATGCACCACCTGATTTTACCTGGTTTGATACTGCTTTTTTCACGTCGCCTCGCATCCTCTGGAACCAGCACACAAACACGGCTCTTACGTGCCATTTATCCCTATATCCGCGCTGAACTTAACTTACCTGATCCTAAAGGAGATCTAGATCTTAAGCTAATTCACAAGGCGCGTGACCTACTGAAGAAACATCAGCTACTAACTAACCACACAGAAAATCTAAAGCCATCAGCACAACTCAAACCTTTAGCAGAGCACTTTATTCGCCTAGCTGAGCCCGTTCTACTGCGTCAATATTTACTGATATTAGTCATCACTCGTTTACAACAAGCAAGCGAGTTTGAACTTCTGGAGACGACTAGAGAGCTAGCACTGCATATTCATCTTCACTATGGCTATGCTGCGCCAGAATATGCCGACAGACGCGTTTTTGAAGGAATGACAGAACAACTACTTGAAGAAGATATACTCACTGGCAGTTCGGAAAAGTTGCAATTAACTCGGCCTCTAGACAATGTGCTTAAGCTTGCGGACAAGTTATTTCCAGCTCAAGTGATCGAAAAAGCTAACCAATGGTTGATAGATAAAGGGATCTCTAGCTAGCACTAAATTAGCTTTTTCAGTGCATAAATATCAAAGCGACTGCTTTTACCATCTAATTGGTATGAAGGTGCTCGATTCATCAAGTAAGGTGCTTTTCTAGGGCGCTTAACAACGACTCGGCATTCCGTAGCTTCTAAAGCGGCATCGAGTAATAAATCGGCATCTTCATCCGCCCCCACCAGATCGCGAAAAACTAACATCTCTTTCTTAACCAAAGCTGATTTATCCCGATGAGGAAACATAGGATCAAGGTAGATGACCTGTGGACACGACTCTTCTGAACGATTGGCTGTAGACCTTAACCAATCCAACGCCTGGGCTTTATGTAAATGCATTCGTTCGATGATGGGTTGCAGTTCTGGATGTTGTTGAGCTCGCTGCATTCCATCTTCAAGCAAACTCGCAATAATAGGTGAACGCTCCACCATCTGCACATCACAACCCAGACTCGCAAGCACAAAGGCATCTCGCCCCAAACCGGCGGTAACATCTGCAATTCTGGGACGTACACCTTTGCCAACACCGCACGCCTTAGCGATCATCTGACCTTGCCCACCACCAAACTGACGCCGATGACCCACCGCTCCACCGACAAAATCAACCAGAATAGGTCCTGACGGTTTTTTTCCACAGGGTTGGATAGACAGTCCAGTCTCGTTGAAGAGCAAAACATAAGCATAAGGAGCATCGGCAAGATCATTCAGCTGAATACATGGCAAACCAAGAGACTCCGATAAAGTAGTCGCCTGAGATTGATATGATTCATGTTGCCAAGCACTGGCTAAAGGAACAACCTCTGCCATAGCATTAACTGATGGCTGGCAAATTAAAATAGATGAATAACAACACAACACCTAAAATCAGTCGATATATAACAAAAGGCATCATGCCGATCTTAGCGATCCATTTTAAAAATAGATGAATACACATCCAAGCACTGACACCCGCAATCACTGCGCCAGCAAATAACATATGCAAAGGTAAGATGCTGTCACCAGAGGTCACACGACTTGCCATCATCACACAAGCACCAAAGGTAACCGGAATAGACAGCAAGAAAGAAAAACGAGCCGCAGAAGCGCGGTCGAACCCCAACAACAGCGCCATAGTGATGGTTGCGCCAGAACGAGAGGTTCCTGGAATTAATGACATCGCCTGAGCTAAACCTATCCAGATGGCATCTTTAACACTGATATTTTTTAATTCTCGATGCTCAGAACGTTTAACATCAGCCCAACCCATCACAGCGGCAAAAATCAACGTGGTCGCCGCGATAACTAAAATCGAGCGTCCCCAGGTTTCAATTAAGCCCACAAACAGACCACCAGCAATCACCGCTGGCAAGGTACCCAGGATGACCAACCAACTTAGCGTGCCTTCAGGACTGTGCCGACCTTGAATGGACTCCAACCATGCAAAAAACATCAGCTTAATATCATTACGAAAATAGATTAACACCGCGACTAAGGTACCCAAATGCACCCCTACATCGAAGGCTAACCCTTGATCTTCCCAATTCAATAATTGCGCAGGTAGAATTAAATGAGCAGAACTTGAGATAGGTAAAAACTCTGACAATCCTTGAATCAGTGCCAGTACGGCAACTTGAATCCATTCACTAACATTCATTGTTGATCCTTTTTCTTCCAAGCAACTTGATCACGTAAATACACTGGCTGTGCCTTTTCAGGAGAAAACACCCGTCCCTGCTGTAACTCTATTGCAGCAAGAGTGAGCATTTCGGAAGCGCGAGGATAACATTTTACATCTGAGCTTTGAATGCTACTGCGCGTTACTTCAGGAAAACGATCTAGATACACCAGACCTGTTCCGACAGCGATTAACGGCTTTGTACTCGAGATAATAGTGACCGTATCTGGAGCACCAACTTGCTCTGGCTGCAATAAGCCAACCCCTTGATCTGTTGCTTCACACACTGACCAATAAACTTCATCCATCCGCGCATCCAAAATGGCCAGCACTTGTGCATCAGGTGATTTTTTAAGTTCACTGTTTGCCAAGGCACTGAGTGTCGATACCGGAATTAAAGGCAGATCAACAGCCATCGCAAGACCTTGTGCGGCACCTGTTGCAATTCGAATTCCTGCAAAAGAACCTGGGCCACGGCCAAAAGCAATCGCATCTAAAGAAGATAGCGTCACACCAGCATCAGCTAAAATTTGTTCTACCATCGGTAACAACAGATGCGTATGACGACGAGGTTCGATGCGGAAATCTTCGATTACTTCATCACCCAGCATTAATGCTACAGAACACGCATCAGAGGAGGTATCTAAAGCCAAAAGACGCATCATTGTAAGTACTCCTCTCCCCAGCGCGGCATCAGGGTTTGATCTATTTTCAGTTGATTAAGAATACGAGCCACGACAAAGTCGATCATATCTTCAATTCGCTCCGGTTTATGATAGAAGCCTGGTGCTGCTGGTAAAATAACAACACCTTGCCGCGAAAGTGACAACATATGTTCAAGATGAATAGTCGACAAGGGTGCTTCTCTGGGCACTAAAATCAATTGACGACGTTCTTTTAAGGCTACATCAGCCGCACGTTCTATCAAGTTGTTACTCGCCCCCGTGGCAATTGCCGATAGCGTACCGGTACTGCAAGGGCAAACCACCATAGCAGCGGGCGCTCCAGAGCCTGATGCAACTGGCGACATCCACTGCTCACGCCCAAACACACGAATCTGACCTTCCTGTGCTGAGTAACGTTGTTGCAAATAGCTTTGCTGGGCATCAGGAGTGCCGGGAAGTTTTTCATCCGTTTCAGTTGCAATGACGACTTGAGCAGCTTTCGAGATCAACACCATTACTTGATAGTTAGCCTTAACCAAGCACTCTAACAGTCGAAGCCCATACTGTGCACCAGAGGCACCGGTAAGGGCCAAGGTAATGCGCCCGCTATATTCTGTAGACATTTAGTGAGCCCTTAAAGCAGACAATAATTTTTGATGTATACCGGCAAACCCACCATTAGACATCACGACTATATGCGTATCAGGTTGTGCTTTTATGACCAAGGTTTCTATCAACTGTTCAACCTTGTCAAATACTTGAGCCGGACGTTCAGATTTTTCAGCGATCGCACTGAGAGACCAATCCATTCCAGCAGGCTGATACCACAAAACTTCATCCGCTGTCTGTGTGCAATCCACTAGACGTTGTTGATGCATACCCAAACGCATGGTGTTAGAGCGAGGCTCTATGACCGCAATGATCGGAGCATTACCAACCGCAGCTCTTAAACCTTGCAACGTCGTTTCAATAGCCGTTGGGTGATGGGCAAAATCATCGTATACCTTGACGCCCCTCACTTCACCTAACAACTCCATTCTGCGTTTCACACCCGCAAATTGGCTTAAAGCTTCTATGGCTTGCTCTGGAAGAACACCCACATGTCTAGCTGCCACTAACGCATTCAAGCCATTCATGACATTATGCTCACCAGTTAAAGACCAGTGCACCACGCCTAAAGATTCCCCACGATGAAGCACTTCGAATTTAGAACCATCTTTAACTAACAGCTCGGCTGTCCATTCACTTTGATCACTCAATCCTGTTTTTACTTGTTGACTCCAACATCCCATGGCAATAACTTCGTCTAACGCTTTAACACCTGATGGATAGATGACTTGTCCTGACGCCGGCACTAAACGGTTAACATGATGAAACTGTCTCTGAATGGAAGCTAAATCCGGGAAAATATCCGCATGATCGAACTCTAGGTTGTTCATTATTAACGTACGGGGCTGGTAATGCACAAACTTTGAACGCTTATCGAAGAAAGCAGTGTCGTACTCATCGGCTTCGATAACGAAAAATGGCGTATTCCCTAAGCGAGCAGAACGCTCAAATCCCTGCGGCACGCCACCGATCAAAAATCCGGGTGACATTCCAGCTTGTTCTAGAATCCAAGCCAACATAGTAGAGGTCGTGGTTTTTCCATGAGTACCCGCAACCGCCATGACCCATCGACCTGGCAAAATATGATCATGCAACCACTGAGGACCAGAGGTATAGGGCATTCCTTTCTCAAGCATATACTCAACGCAAGGATTTCCTCGAGACATGGCATTACCCACAATCACCAAATCGGGCGCTGGATTAAGTTGAATAGGATCATAGCCTTGAATCAGTTCAATACCTTCAGCTTCTAACTGAGTCGACATAGGAGGATAGACATTTAAATCAGAACCCGTCACGCGATGACCTGCCTCTCTTGCCAAAATAGCCAAAGAGCCCATAAAGGTTCCACAGATACCTAAAATATGAATATGCACCTTAATCCATCCTCAAAAAAACCGTGTCGAATCATATCAGTTTTATCCTTATCTGTTTATCCCTGACAAGGGAGCAACGATTAGATTTTTAAGCTCCAGAGCTTGTGCAATTGTAGTGATTTTCACGTACAATCGCGCATGATGTAAGGAATACATCAACATTAGTCAGTAACAAACTCCGAGGATTGAGCCCGTCATGCAACTCTTGAGTAACTTTCTCAAACACAAAAAAATCGATTCTGAACTGATCGAACTTATCGACACCCTAATGCTTGCTTGCAAAGAGATTGCATTACAACTTCGTGAAGGCGAACTTTCAGGTGTGCTGGGTATCTCTGATATCACCAATGTTCAGGGCGAAACTCAAAAGAAGCTCGACATTATTGCCAATGAAGTCCTCAAAAAAGTTCTTTTGGATAATCCGTTAGTTCGCGGTGTTGCCTCTGAAGAGGAAGACCATGCCGTATTTGGAAATCCTGAAGGTCGCTTCTTAGTGACCTTTGATCCTCTTGATGGTTCATCAAACATAGACATCAATGTTTCCGTTGGCACAATATTTTCGATTCTAGAAGTACCTCAGGGCCAGCATGAAGACAACGATGATCTTTTCTTGCAACCCGGCACTCAGCAACTAGCCGCTGGTTATGTACTCTATGGACCTCATGCAGTTTTGTCGCTCACCACAGGTGATGGCGTGAACATGTTCACATTAGCTCATACCGGTGACTTCTTACTGACTCATGAAGATGTCACCATCCCCTCAACGACGCGCGAGTTTGCCATCAACATGTCAAACCAGCGTTATTGGGAACCCGCCATGCAGCAATATATTAGTGACCTGATTCAAGGTTCTGATGGTCCTCGTGAGCAAAATTACAACATGCGCTGGATTGCCTCGATGGTTGCCGAAGTTCATCGCATTTTAACTCGCGGTGGTATGTTCAGTTATCCGTGGGACTCAAGAAATCCAGATAAACCAGGAAAGCTTCGTTTAATGTATGAAGGCAATCCAATGAGCATGCTCATTGAGCAAGCGGGTGGAATTTCTTCTACCTGTTACGGTCGTATCATGGAGATTCAGCCTAAGCATATTCATGAACGAGTATCTGTAGCTCTAGGATCTCGCGATGAAGTGCAAGTATTGATGGACTATCATCAGCAGGAAAAGAATCAAGCTTAACAAGCAAACAACTTTTAAAGCTCGACAGCCTGACCCTAAGTCGAATAGCGGTCAGCTGTTTCTGGCTTTAAAATGAAGCTAATGCCGGAATTCAACTTAACCGTAACTTGTAATCACAGGAATTAACCTATGAGCTTTGTAAACGTACCTTCAGGCAAAGATCTGCCTAACGATATTTACGTCATCATTGAGATCCCGGCTGAAAGCTCGCCGGTCAAATATGAGATAGATAAAGACTCTGATGCCGTGTTTGTAGACCGCTTCATGGCTGCTCCTATGTTTTACCCAGCTAACTATGGCTACATCAACAACACTTTAGCTGACGATGGCGATGCACTAGATGTCTTGGTCATCACTCCTTACCCTGTTGTAGTAGGGTCAGTTATTCGTTGCCGTCCAGTGGGTATTTTGAACATGACTGACGAAGCGGGTGAAGATGCTAAGTTGGTAGCTGTTCCACACGAGAAACTTTCAAAAGCCTACGGCGACATCAACGATATTGATGATCTGCCTCAGCTAACTAAAGACCGCATCGCTCACTTCTTCGAGAACTACAAAAAACTCGAAGTCGGCAAGTGGGTGAAGGTTGAAGGCTGGTCAAATGCTGATGCTGCACGTAAAGCGATTGTTGAATCTGTCGCTGCTTACGAAGCAAGCAATAAGTAATTAAATCCATTAAAAAACCCGCTAATTAGCGGGTTTTTTAGTTTCTAGCTTTTCGTATTAATCACGCGCATGCTTCACTAAATCTTCAACAACTTCTTGCTCTACATGCAGGTCGTTATCGGTATCCGGATGAGGCAATACCAGATTTAAAATAATCGCTACCACACCACACAAGCTCACACCCTGTAGGCTCATGGCACCCTCACCGATTGCCATACCACCGATACCAAACACTAGCACTGTCGCAACAATCACCAAGTTACGTTGAGCAGCCATATCAACCTTAGCTTTAATCAGGGTATTCATCCCAACTGCAGCGATAGAACCAAACAGCAGAATCAAAATCCCCCCCATTACAGGTGTTGGAATGGTTTGTAGCAACATGCCAAACTTAGCGATAAAGGCTAAAAGGATAGCGAAGCCGGCCGCCCAGATCATAATGATGGGATTGAATGCTTTAGTCAGCATGACAGCACCCGTTACTTCTGAATAAGTGGTATTAGGTGGGCCACCAAACATAGCCGCTGCAGACGTAGCTATACCGTCACCAAACAGAGTGCGGTGCAGACCTGGCTTTTTAACATAGTCTTTCCCAGTCACATTACTTATCGCCAGCATATCGCCCACGTGCTCTATCGCAGGCGCTATCGCAACAGGAACCATGAATAGAATCGCTTGCCAATGAAATTCCGGCATGACAAACGCAGGGATAGCGACGATGGGCGCATCCTGCACACGAGTCAAATCCACCATTCCCATAAACCAAGCGGCAATATAACCAACAATAACACCGCAAAGTATCGGTAATAGACGGAAGATACCTCTAGCAAAGACAGCCACTGCACCCGTCGTAATCAAGGCTATCATGGCAACGATAATGGCATCTTGATAGGGATAAATTTCAAAGCTGCCATCCCCTGCTTTACCCATCGCCATATTGACGGCAATCGGCGCCAAGCCTAACCCTATCACCATAATGACAGGCCCTGTCACGACAGGCGGGAGAATTCGGTGTAAAAATCCAGGGCCTTTAAGACGAACCGCCAAGGCAAGGCACATATAAGCGATACCAGCCGCGAACAAAGCTCCCATCGTCGCGGGAACACCCCAGGTTTGCACAGAGAAGATAATCGGTGCGATAAATACAAACGAGGATGCTAAAAAGATAGGAACGGTTGCACCGGTAACGAAATGAAATAATAGCGTTCCTATCCCTGCGGTAAATAAAGCCACACTGGGATCTAGGCCAGTCAGCAACGGCATCAGGACTAAGGCACCGAAGGCGACAAACAACATCTGTGAACCCGCCACTATGGTTCGCCAGTTAAAGTTACTGGCGCTTTGCGCCACTTCTCCACTCATATTCTTCTCCATTACGACTGAAATAGGTTATGACCAAGCCATAATTAAGCATCATGACTTAAGGATTAAACATTAACGTGTACCAAAAATCTTATCTCC
>REDB01000208.1 GCA_007693685.1 Oceanospirillales bacterium | reverse complement strand
CGATCTCTGATGTTGTGTTGTCATTATCAAAAAAGCCTGAATCTTTTGGTAGAACTGTGCTTGAAGCCTTGAGTATTGGAACGCCTGTGGTTGGGTATGATCATGGGGGAGTGGGGGAGATATTGGGTGAGTTGTTTCCAGAAGGCAGAGTTTTATTGAACACCCAGGGTTTAGATAAGAAAGTTATCGAATTGATATCAGAAAATAAACAGCCAGATGAAGTTGATCAATTTAGCTTGTCGATGATGCTAGATAAAACATATCAGCTGTATCAAAGAGTGGGCTTACCCAATGGCTAAAATTCTTCATGTGCTATGTTCAGATCGTAAAGGTGGCTTAGAGCAAGCCTATTTAAATCTAACGGACTGTCTAGTTGAGCTTGGTCATGACGTGATAGCCCTGATTCCAAAACAAGCTCCCTATTTGGCTTCTCTGAACCCTGCCGCAACTTTCATTCACTTTGATCCAACGGGTTACTACGACGTTTTCTCAATAATAAAAGCTAGGCTTTTAATCAAACAGCATCATATAGATTTAGTGATCTCACACAATGCTAGAGCCGTGAGTATTATGGCTGCTGCGTTGATCGGTAGCCCAATCAAGCACATAGGTTTCTCACATAGTTATAAACACAAGCGCATGCACAAGGCAGATCATATTGTCGTGCTAACTGAGCACATGAAGCAGCATTACGTTAACAATGGTGTTCCAGAAGAAAAGCTCAGTATTTTTGCTAACGTATTAATGCATCTGCCAGAGTATCAACCCCCTGTTATCAGTGGTGATACAGTTCGCATTGGCTTTGTAGGTCGTTTAGATCCTGAAAAAGGTGTAGATTACTTAATTGAAGCATTTTCTTTAGTACTTAAAGAAAATACCTATCCTGTGACCTTAACTATCGCAGGAGAAGGTGGTGAAAGTCAGCGTTTACGAGAGAAAGTGAATCAGCTCGGATTGTCCGAAAAGGTAACGTTTTCAGGGTGGGTAACAGATCTGCAAACTTGGATGAAGGATGTTGATTTGTTGGTTTTCCCATCAGTTTATGAACCTTTCGGAATTGTTATTATTGAGGGATTTAGCTATTCAAAACCAGTGATATCTACTAATTTAGAAGGTCCGGCTTCTTTGATAGAGCATGGTGTTAATGGCTGGCTCGCTAAGCCAGAAAGTGCCATTAGTCTTGAGTATACAATAGCAGAGGCACTCGAATCTAAACCTCAATGGGATTCTATTACTCTTAGGGCCTACAACAATGCTCAAGAATTATTTTATAAAAATAAACTTAAATCCTTATCTTGCATTATAGATTATTAATATATTATTTCTGATAAAGGTATTTTGATGAGCCATGATCAGCTAATTAGTTATAGAAAGAAGATAAGTCGGCAGTTAAAAAGATTGTGGCCGGCTTTTAATGGCGACTCATTAAAAAATACTATATTTTATAAAGAGAATGCAGGTGTTGATTTTGTTAGTGAACAAGATTTCCCTGTGAATGGCAGAGAGATGCTGAGAGAGTGGATTGAAAACACCGAAAAAGAATATATTTATTCTTATCACGGGGTTACTATTGATCCGAAAACTGGAGTTCTATTTAAGAATGGTAGAGTGATATGGGGAAGTACGGACTATCCCGCCAGAGAGCGAACGCCAAAGTTTATCAAGCATGTATATGGTGATAAAACTTACTGTAAAAAAGTGATATTGCTTCATAATCTATTTGATAATAATTACTACCACTTCTTCGGTAATGTTTTACCTAAGTTTTATTTGTCTATCTTAAATAAAGTAGATCGCGATGCTACTTTTATTGTATCTGAAGGGTTATCAAAGCAAAAATTCTTCAAGGAACTGTTGCTATTAGGTTTTTTTGATGGCTACAACATAAAAATCCAAGGTAAGGATGAAGTGATTTATGCGGAAGAGTGTTTTGTTGTCAAAGGGAAAGAGTTTGATGTTGAAGCTGCAAACTGGCTACGCGACAAGTTAAACGCACCTTACGTTGATGATGAAGAGTCAAAAGCTATTTATTTAAATCGTGGCTCTAAATCTGCAAATGCAAGATTTATAAGAAATCAACAAGAGTTATCCTCCTTGCTGACTAAGTACAATGTAGAGTTCTTTGATCCTCAGGAACACTCATTGCAAGAGCAGATAAATAAAATTGCTAGTGCGAAACTGATAATAAGCCCACATGGTGCTGCGCTGACAAATATGATGTTTAGAAAGAATCCTGCTTGTACTGTGATTGAAATGTTAAATCCTTCTCTTTGTGCACCACATTATTTTATTATGTCTAAGCAAAGAGGTTTTAATTACCACCCTGTGCTTAATCTAGATGATACGAGTGAGAAAAAAGCTAGCTCTATAGCTGATCTGGAATCTATTGAATTACTCTTAAAAAAATATTTATAAATTTAAAATATTGGAAATGAAATGAAAGAATCAAAAAGAATTTTAGTGACGGGTGGTGCAGGTTTTCTTGGCTCTCATTTGTGTGACCTATTAGTGAGTCAAGATCATGAGGTACTTTGTGTCGATAACTTTTATACAGGTTCTAGAAAAAACATAGCACATCTACTTTCAAAACCCAACTTTGAACTTTTGCGTCACGATGTAACCTTTCCTTTATATGTTGAAGTTGATCAGATTTATAATCTTGCTTGCCCTGCAAGCCCAATACACTATCAACGACACCCTGTTCAAACGACTCGGACGAGTGTCAGTGGCGCGATCAACATGCTTGGATTAGCTAAACGAACTAAGGCGCGCATTTTTCAAGCGAGTACTAGTGAAGTATATGGTGATCCTCAAGTTCATCCTCAAACAGAGGATTATTGGGGGCACGTCAATCCAATTGGGCTTCGTAGTTGTTATGATGAAGGTAAGCGCTGCGCTGAAACTTTATTTTTTGACTATTACAGACAGTACAATCTGAGTATTCGCGTGGCTAGAATATTCAATACTTATGGCCCAAGGATGGATCCTAATGATGGCCGCGTCATTAGTAACTTTATTGTTCAAGCGCTTAAGGGTGAAGATATAACCTTATATGGTGATGGCCTTCAGACTCGTAGCTTTTGTTATGTAGATGATCTTGTTGATGCTTTTGTTAGGTTTATGAACTGTAATGAACCGGACTTAACGGGACCCATGAATCTTGGTAATCCTAATGAGTTTACGATCAAAGAGCTGGCTGAAAAAGTGATAAGTTTGACTGGTACAAGTTCAAAAATCATTTATAAGCCTCTTCCCTCTGACGATCCTATGCAGCGTCAACCAGATATATCTTTAGCTAAATCGAAGTTAAATTGGGAACCTAACGTACAGTTGGATGCAGGCTTAATTAAGACGATTGCTTATTTTGATAAGCTGTTAGCTTCTTCTTAATAAATTAATGACTATACGAGTAAAGTGCACATGAATGCTTCGGCTACTGTTCTTCGACAATCTGGTCAAAAAAAGAAAAATAATACCTTAGCATTTTGTGTTGATGAAGGTTACCTACCCTATGCATTATTTGTAGCTGAGCAATTTATTGCTTGTTATGACGAATTGCCGTGTGATATTTGTATTTGCTTGCCTGATATGGATGCAGTACCAGAAAAATTTCTCAAGAGTGATATTCGATTTATAGAGTTTTCTGTGGAGGGAATCGATAGTCTGCCTGTAGGTCAATTGAGCTTAGCGTCTTATCATCGTTTATTTTTACCACAGATGTTTGATGGTATCTATGAATATATTCTATATCTTGATGCAGATACCTTTATCAATCGACCCTTTTATGACGAACTGATGTGTGTTGTTGATGCTTTAGATGAAGATTTTTGTGTGGCGGCTGCGACGGATATTTCTGAACTGGTATTGCGTTCGACAAAAGGGTTGGAAAGTAGAGTGCCAGATGAATATTTTGGCGCTTACCATCAGTTTGATCATATTTATCGTAATGCAGGTGTTCTAGTTTTTAATACTCGCAACTTTAATAGAAAAGAAAGCTTCAACAAAGTCTTTACATATGTATCAGAAAATGTTTCAAAATTAAGATGCCATGATCAGTCGGCACTAAATGGGGCTTTATTAAAGGAAATGGCATTTTTGCCGTTTGCCTTTAATTGGCAGATGCACAAGTTGACGCTTGATATCCTTGATGATGCTAATCCATATATCATTCATTTTATTAGCGAAAATAAACCTTGGTCTTTAGATAATAGGTTTACACGTCGTTACCAGCCTTATTATAAAGAGTATTTGAACCTTAACTTTCCTGAAAGGGTACTTGACATTATTTCTGTTTATGAAAGAAGAAATCTTTTTCCGAAATACTCAAATCCTTTACGTGAATATTTTTCAAAAAATATTGTTCGAATTAAGGATTTAATGGTAGGAATTAATAGTATTAAAATGACTAACAATTCTGATCAATGTGTCCGAAGAGATATACTTAAAAATTACCCGTTTATGGTGGATCACTTCGATATTACTTATAAAAAAGGCAGTAAAAGGTAGTGTCATCATTAGGATCTTCTTAACGATGACTGCATTTTTCTCTCATATAGCTTTATTTGCCTCAAAAAACGACTATAAGCAAAGTTGACTGCATAGATAAAGCCCATGAGCCCTCCGCGCCAGTATCCTCGGAAGAAATAACCCGAGATAAAAGCGCTAAAAGGTTCTGTGATAATTCTGAATGCTGAGGGCTTTCTGCCCCTTGCTATCAGGTCGGCGGCTTGTGCTTCGCTGTATTCATTCATCTTTTCAAGGCGATGATGGAAGGATCTTAAAGAGTCATGGGCAATACGACCTTTCAGCTGAGCTGTCTTGGTATCTGGCAGCATGATCACACGATCATGAACGGGGCTTTCACTGTAGCGACCCTTGCTTTTCCGATAGAGACGTACTGGGTTGTATGGAGTGTAAGCGCTGAGTTTGTCCGTTAGGTATAGTCGATCATGGATCGCCGTAAAGTATCCGTCGACAAGCGCACCTTGCTGAAATAAAGAAATAACTTCATCTCTGAGCTCAGGAAGAATTCGCTCATCCGCATCGATATTGAATACCCAGTCGTTTCGAGCTTGATCCTCAGCAAAGCGTTTTTGTTGACCATAACCAGGCCAAGCATTAAAGATCACTCTGGCCCCCGCTTCTTTGGCGACTTCAACTGTGCCATCAGTGCTTCCTGAATCCACCACAATTACTTCATCTGTCCAGTCTTTGACGCTTTCAATGGCTTGAGCGATACGATCTGCTTCATTTAAGGCAATGATGGTGACGCTGATCGGTAAGCTGGCAGAGTTCATAGATGATCCGGTTTTCGCTGGGATAAAAAAGTTTGTTTGATATACTAAACGTCATTTTCATTGGATTGTCGGTAGATATCAACCCCGACGCAGTGAGAGCTACCCTATTAGGGAGGGGTGATGACACAGATTGCGACAATGCAAATTATTGGTAGTAAAAAGCTAGGCGGAGCAGAAAGTTTTTTTGTACGCTTGCATGAGGCGCTGGTTCGCTCAGAAAGTATGAGCTCTGTCGCTATTACCCCACCTACTAGTGAGCTGATTGAAAGCCTCATAGAGCCTATCGCAACTAGCTCTATGAGAAGTGTTTTTGATCCTTTTTCCCGCTTTGGATTGTCTCGTTTAATTAAACAATATCAACCCGATATCGTGCAAACCTGGATGGGTAGAGCAACCCGTTTAGTGCATTTAAATCCTTCAAAAGGACCTGTGCATGTTGCTAGGTTAGGTGGATTTTATGACCCAAAGCAGTATCAACATGCTCATGCTTTGGTGGGTAATACGCAATCCATATGTGACTTTTTAATACAGTCAGGTGTGCCCTCTTCAAAAGTGTCCTTTATCAGTAATTTTGTGGCTGTACCTGAAGCAACGCCTGAGGAAGAGTTACAAAGTATTAGGCAAGAACTGCAACTCCCCGAAGATGCAGTGATTATTTTTTCATTGGGACGACTTCATCATAACAAAGCATTCGACACGCTGATTAATGCTTTTGAACAGTTAGCACGGCAGTATCAGGACCGCCCTGTGCATCTTCTCATCGCGGGTGATGGGCCGCTGAAATCTGAATTAGAACATCAAGTAACTGTAAGTTCTGTAGCCAACCAAATTCATTGGTTAGGCTGGCAGCGTAATCCGACTCCTTATTTTCATTTGGCTGATCTCTTTGTTTGCCCCTCTCGACATGAGCCATTAGGTAATGTGTTACTTGAAGCTTGGGCGCATGATTGTCCAGTTGTCTCGACACGATCGCATGGTGCATTAGAGCTGATAGAGGACGGGGTCTCAGGCTTATTGTGTGATGTCGATGATGCTCAAAAGATGGCCTCTCAAATGCTGACGGTCTTGGAAGCCTCTGAAGAACAGCGACAGTCACTCATCGATCAAGGTGCTAAGGTTCTCGATCTTAGGTTTAGTGAGCGAGTGATCCTATCATCCTATCAAGACTTGTATGAGCAGTTACTTAAGAGGTCTCGTTAATGTGTGGGATTGCAGGTGTTTATACCCCCGGTATCGAGGTTTCTCCTACTCATGTTTTACCTATGCTCAATGCATTGAAGCATCGAGGACCTGACGGCGAGGGGCATTTTATCGAGAAAGATGCAGCTCTCCTTCATGCTCGTCTCTCTATCGTCGATCTGGAACACGGTCAGCAACCTCTTTACAGTCAAGATCAGCAACAAGTCTTAGTGGCCAATGGCGAGATCTATAATCACATTGAACTTCGTCAAGACTTACTTCAGAGAGGGCAGGTGTTTTCCACTGGCTCAGATTGTGAAGTCATTTTGCCCCTATTTCGTGAGAATCCTGCTTCTTTTTTATCAAAACTTAAGGGAATGTTTGCGATTGCTCTGTTTGATCGCGAAACCCGTCAGCTCAGTTTGCATCGCGATCGATTTGGGATAAAACCACTCTATTACATGGAAGTTAACGGTGGAGTTGCGTTTGCTTCTGAAATTAAGGCGTTGCTGGCATTGCTGGATAAAACGCCTGAGATTAATCCAGTCGCAGTTGCTAAATTTTTGCAAATTAATTTTGCAAGTGGTGAAAGCTCTGCTTTTAGTAAGATAAAACGCTTAGCACCGGGACAAAGCTTATATCTAAATAGTGATGGCAAGATTCGAACGGAATTTTGGTGGTCATTAAACAATGAGTTGAGTAGAAAGTCCTCTTTTTCTGAATCTTTTGATGATGCGTTAGAAGAATTTGATCAGCGCTTAGAAGTTTCTTTAACTGAGCATCTGCGTTCGGATGTGCCCGTAGGTTTGTTTCTCTCTGGCGGTGTTGATTCTAGTATTTTGGCAACACAGCTAGCGCGCATGCCTGCTCAGTCAGGTCAGCCGAAAGCCTGGAGTCTTGGCTTTCAAAGTGACTCCGTTCAGGATGAGTCGAGTACTGCGGCAGAGATTGCGAAAGTGTGTGGTATTGATTTGGAGGTTATCCGGGTTGATCCCATTCGTCTGTTCGACAATCTGGTATACACCCTTTGGGCGACCGATGAGTTGATGGGTGACTTTGCTTCTTTGCCAACATTATTGCTTGCTCAAGCGGCGTCTGGAAGTCACAAGGTGGTGTTGACGGGTGAAGGAGGGGATGAGGTCTTTGCTGGCTATGGTCGCTATCGAATGCCGGCGTTGCAGCGTTGGTTGCAATTATTGAAAGCTCCGGGGACAGCGGGTTTCAGAACTCGAGGTCGATTTGATAAGTCGATACCCAGTGGTTGGTTGTTGCCTGAGTTTCGCCAACAGATGAGACTTTGTTGGCGAGGTCCTTTCAAAGCATCTTGGCAATCATCTTCAGGATTTAATAGGCTACAGCGCCAGCAAGTGACCGATATTGATACTTGGTTGGTGGATGATCTCTTAACAAAAGCCGATCGCATGTTGATGGCCTGTGGTGTAGAGGGTCGAGTGCCATTCCTAGATCATGAGTTGGTTCTGTTTGGTTTAGGCTTACCTGATGAGATGAAAATAGAAGGTCGGTTGGGTAAGCAGCTACCTAGAAAGTGGTTACAAAAAAACCTTAACGGTATAAACTCTATGGGTAAAAAGAAAGGGTTTTCAGTTCCCGTCGTCGATTGGGTTCAGTCGCTTGATCGGAAAAAACTGTTACTGGCCTTTCAACGTTCAGCGACTTTGAAGTACTTTGTTGATCTTAAAGCAGTTGAGCCTGTCATGATGTCATCAAGTCCGTTGCATAAAAGTCTGATTGAACCTGTAGCAGCGCTAATTCAGTTGGCGATCTGGGCGAAGCTATTCGTTGAGAATGCAGGTCAAATGCCACCAAAACAGGTAGATCCGATTGAGTGGTTGTTAAGCTAATTACTGCTTATAAAGATAGTTCTTCCCTTTAGGGTGACTCTTAAATCGACGATGTACCCACATATACTGCTCTGGATCTTTGCGAATCGCTCGCTCAATTTCAGCGTTTATGATCGTGGCGTCAGTTACATCATCTCCTGTTGGAAAGTTTTCAACAACCGGAAATAATTCTAGTTCGTAGTGTCCATTGGG
>REDB01000151.1 GCA_007693685.1 Oceanospirillales bacterium | reverse complement strand
AGTTCAAAACGATTTTCAAGATTATCAAGACAGTCTTCTACAGTTACTCGAGCCATACCAACCTCAGATTGTGGGGCAAAAAAGGACAAATAGTTTACAAAATGATCAGTTTTACGACAAGAGCTCAGTCAGCAAACCCTGATGACGAAGCTGCTGGGTTTCTTGTCTAAGACGCCTAGCCAGAAACAGGCTGTGCAACTCTACAAGCGCCTGATCAAAATCATCGTTGATTATAACATAATCGAACTCAGGATAGTGGCTCATTTCATCAACAGCTTTAGACATTCTCAGCGCGATTACAGAGTCATCATCTTGCCCTCGCCCTTGCAGCCGTTTTTCTAGTACTTGTCGACTCGGTGGCAAAATAAATACTGATACGACTCCTTTCATTAAACGGCGAACCTGTTGAGCACCTTGCCAGTCAATCTCAAGAATCACATCAACGCCCAAAGCTAACTGTTCTTGAACCCAAATTTGTGACGTTCCATATTTATTCTCAAATACTTCAGCGTACTCAAGAAAAGCACCCTCTCCGATCATATGATCAAAGTCAGCATGAGATACAAAGTTATAGTCTTGTCCATCCTGCTCACCTGGACGAGGAGGACGAGTGGTATGAGAAACCGACACTCTGATACCTTCATCACGTTTCAGCAAGGCTTTAACCAAGCTAGTTTTACCTGCTCCCGAGGGTGCTGAAATAATAAAAAGTGTTCCTGGCGTCTTCATACCGTTATCCTGAATGAAATTGTCATTAAAAATAATTTCCGAGCAGTGTATTTTGTTGGTTATGATCCATAAGATCAAACTAGATAATAGGCGACTCTAAGGCTACTCTTTAAGCTGTTTGAAAACAAACTCAGCCTGAACAGCAAACCCTGCTGTTAGGATATAATAATTTCATGAGGAATCCACATGAAGAAGACACTTCGTGCCGTTACACTTGGTACTGCCATTTCAATGATTATGATGGCCAGCGCAAATGCTCAAACACTACGCTGGGCAAGTGCAGGTGACTCACTCACCTTTGATCCACATTCACAAAATCACGGACAAACTCACGCAGTTGCACATCAGATTTACAACCCATTAATTTATTTAGATTTAGACTCTGAAATGCAACCAGGCCTTGCGGTGTCATGGCAAGTGACTGACGACCCAAGTGTCTGGGAATTCAAATTGCGTGAAGGCGTGACCTTCCATGATGGCACTCCATTTACCGCTGATGATGTGGTTTTCTCTTTTCAGCGCGCGCAACACCCTAACTCGGATATGCGCACACTGATCAGCTCTGTTAAAGAAGTCCGTGCAGTTGATCCCTTGACCGTTCATATTGAAACCAATGGCCCTACTCCACTACTTCCCAACAACCTGACTAACTTGTTCATCATGAGCAAAGCTTGGGCAGAAGCCAATAATGTTTTAACACCTCAAGATTACTCTGCAGGTGAGGAGAACTTTGCCGTACGAAATGCTAATGGCACGGGTCCTTTCCGCTTGGTTAGTCGTGATCCTGACGTAAAAACCGAGATGGTTCGTAACGATGAATACTGGGGTATCGGAGAATTCCCATTGGAAATCAGCCGCATCGTAATGACTCCAATTCAATCAGCCGCTACACGAGCAGCAGCAATGCTATCAGGCGAAATTGACTTCCTACAGGATGTACCTGTTCAAGATATCAACCGTCTAAACAACTCAGCCAATATCACCATGCTATCTGCACCTGAAAACCGTACCATTTTCTTTGGTATGGATCAGGGTCGCGAAGAGCTTCGCACCTCTAACGTAAAAGGCGCAAATCCTTTTGCGGATATTCGTGTTCGTGAAGCGATGAATATCGCCATTAATCGTGATGCGATACAGCAAGTGGTAATGCGTGGTCAGTCCGTTCCTGCAGGAATGATTGCACCTTCTTTCGTCAACGGCTGGACAGCCGAGTTGGATACCGTTCCTGAAACTAATGTGAACCGCGCTAAAGAACTCTTAGCAGAAGCTGGTTATGCCGATGGATTCACGGTAACACTGACCTGTACCAACGATCGCTATGTAAACGATGAGGCTATCTGTCAGGCAGTGACCGGCATGTTAGGGCAAGCAGGTATCAATGTTCGCTTAGATGCCCGTGCTAACAGCATTCACTTTGCTGAGCTTCAGCAGGGCGAGTTAGACTTCTTCATCCTTGGCTGGGCGGTTCCACCACTGGATTCGCACTATGTGTTTGACTTCCTATTGGAAACTAAAACACCTGACACCGGCGCTTGGAACTTCACGGGTTGGTCAAACGAAGAGTTTGATAGCTTATCGCGTGCACTACCGACTGAAACGGATCTAGATGAGCGTAATGCAAAAATCGCTCGGGCATGGGAAATTGTTCAGGATGAGATCGTTTACTTACCTGTCCATCACCAAGTACTTAACTGGGCCGTTCGTCAAGATATAGACTTTGCCGTGCAGTCCCAGAACCAACCGATGCTGAAATACTTGTCTTTCAAGTAACTTATTATTCAAGTAACTTGTAATTCCCTCCGCCTTAACCAAGGCGGAGGTCACCTGCTTCTGATGAGTACAGCATTATGATTGCAATGTTGATACGTCGCTTGATACAAGCGGCATTAGTGATGTTGGTCGTTGCCTTCATCTCTTTTAGTTTATTTCAGTTTGTTGGCGACCCGATTAATAACATGGTCGGCCAAGAAGCAAGCCAACAGGATCGTGCTGAATTACGCGAACGTTTAGGCTTAAATGATCCCATTCCGATCCAATTCTTTCGCTTTGTAGGCAATGCAGTTAAGGGTGAATTTGGTATCTCTTATCGCATGGCAAGACCTGTATCAGAAGTCATTGCAGAACGCTTACCTGCTACCTTAGAACTAGCCTTAGTATCAGGCGTACTAGCCATAAGCTTAGGTATTGGACTTGGCGTTTATACTGCACTTAGACGAGATGGATGGCTTAGTCACTTTATAATGTCTTCATCCTTAATTGGCGTTTCCTTACCCACTTTCTTAATCGGTATCCTGCTGATCTATCTTTTTTCAGTGGAGTTGCAATGGCTGCCATCCTTTGGCAGAGGCGAAACCGTTCAGATTACCGAAAACTGGAGCACCGGACTCTTAACAGTATCCGGCTGGAAATCTTTAATTCTACCAGCGATTACCTTGGGTCTATTCCAGCTAACTTTATTAATGCGCTTAGTTCGGGCAGAAATGCTAGAAGTACTTCGTACCGATTACATCAAATTCGCTCGAGCTCGTGGCATTAAACAGAGCTCGATTCATTTCCATCATGCGTTAAAGAATACCTTACTACCCGTTATTACCATTGCTGGATTACAGTTAGGCTCCATTATCGCCTTTGCCATTATTACCGAAACCGTCTTTCAGTGGCCGGGCGTAGGTTTACTCTTTATCAATGCTATACGCTTTGTCGATATTCCGTTTATGTCTGCTTATCTGCTGTTGATTGCCTTGGTATTCGTAGTCATCAACCTGATCGTAGATCTGTTGTATTTCGCGGTTGATCCACGTTTAAGAGCGACGAAGCGCAGTGCAGGTCGCTAGTGTTAGCGAGCTTTTATCAAAGCTTATTGTTAACCAGCGATTTGTTAACAAACTATGAGAAATATTTATGACTGATCAAACGACACTTTCAACACCTCCTGCCGAAAGCGGTGTGTTTCGTCGCTTTTTAGACAGTGATTTATTTTACGACTTTAGCCGCCGTCCTATTATCATTCTGTCAGCCATTCTGACGGTGGTGATTATTTTAGCGGCAGCCTTAGCTCCCTGGATTGCACCCCATACTCCTTTTGATCCAGCTTCTCTGAACTTAATGGATGGTTTCACACCTCCGATGGAGCCTAACGCCTTTACGGGAAATGTTTACTGGATGGGAACCGATAGCCAAGGTCGTGATATTTTTTCCGCCATACTTTATGGAGCACGTATCTCGCTACTGGTCGGCTTTGCTGCTGTTGCTTTTGCCGCTATCTTAGGGATCACCCTAGGGCTAGTTGCTGGATACAAAGGCGGCTGGGTAGATACGGTTATCATGCGTATTGCCGATGTTCAGCTAAGCTTCCCTGCTATTTTGGTTGCCCTGCTTATTTTTGGTATTAGCAAAAGCCTGATACCTAATGAAATGCAAGAGCAAGCAGCGATCTATGTGCTTATTCTATCCATCGGCCTGAGCGATTGGGTGCAATATGCTCGGACAGTACGAAGCTCAACCTTAGCGGAAAAAAACAAAGAGTATGTGCAAGCTGCAAGATTATTTGGCGTTTCTTCCCTACGTATTCTTGCTCGCCATATTCTTCCTAACGTGATGGGACCCGTGTTAGTTATCGGCACCATCGGCCTTGCCCTAGCTATCATTTTAGAATCAACCCTATCTTTCTTAGGTGTTGGTGTTCCAGCAACTCAGCCAAGCTTAGGCACGTTGATTCGAGTTGGTAATGAGTTTCTATTTTCTGGCGAATGGTGGATTACCCTTTTCCCTGGCTTCACGTTGTTAATTTTAGCATTGTCAGTCAACCTGCTAGGTGACTGGTTACGCGATGCTCTGAACCCAAGGTTACGCTAACATGACTCAAGCACTGTTATCAGTCAGGGACCTTGTAGTCGAGTTCCCAAAACGTAAAACGCGTCTAACGGCGCTTGATAAAGTTTCATTCGATATACATCCTGGTGAAATACTGGGTATGGTGGGTGAATCAGGTGCCGGTAAGTCATTAACTGGCGCAGCTATTATTGGTTTGCTGGAACCACCTGGGCACGTCGCTTCAGGAGAAATATGGCTTAAAGATCAACGCATCGATCAGCTTCCTTATGATCAGATGCGCCGCTTGCGTGGCAAGCGTATTGCGATGATTTTTCAAGACCCTTTAACCTCTCTTAATCCAATCTTAACCATTGCCAATCAGCTAATTGAAACCATTCAAACTCATCTGCCTTTAAATGATAAGGAAGCACGCGCACGTGCTATTCAACTCTTGGACGAAGTCGGTATCCCTGCGGCCAGCAAGCGTATTGATGATTACCCTCATCAGTTCTCTGGCGGAATGCGCCAAAGGGTGGTGATTGCGTTAGCCTTAGCCGGTGAGCCAGAGCTTATCATTGCAGATGAGCCAACCACCGCTTTAGATGTGTCGGTTCAAGCACAGATTATCGATGTGTTAAAACGTATGTGTCACGAGCATAAAACCGCTGTCATGCTGGTAACACATGACATGGGTGTCATTGCCGAAGCTTGTGATCGCGTTGCAGTGATGTATGCCGGTCGGATAGCAGAAATTGGAGATGTTCGACAGATCGTTAAACGCCCTCAACACCCTTATACTCAGGGACTAATGGGTTCCATTCCTTCCATCACCGAGCGTGTTGAACGTCTGACGCAAATTCCCGGAAGTATGCCGCGTTTAGATGCTATACCCACAGGATGTGCCTTCAATCCTCGCTGCACACAGAAAATTGACCGTTGTACACAAGATAGACCCGACCTGATCGCGACCAGTCAAGGCCAAGTGTCGTGCTGGCTTTATGAAGGAGAGAAGCCATGACTCAGCAGGTTTTACTTGAAGTCAAAGAGCTATCCTGCCACTTCGATGTGTCAAAGCCTTGGTTAAACCGAATGATAGAGCGCGAGCCACAGCGTTTCTTAACGGCTGTCGATCAGGTTTCATTCAATGTTAATCGCGGTGAAACCTTCGCTTTAGTAGGCGAGTCAGGCTCTGGAAAATCAACTATCGCTAAATTGATTGTGGATTTAATCCATCCCTCATCTGGCGATATCCGTTTTGATGGTCAGTCGTTACGTAATACACGCGGTGAAGCTTTCAAAACACTGAGAAGGCGTATCCAGATGATCTTTCAAGATCCATTTGCTAGCCTTAACCCACGTTGGCGTGTCGGTGACATTATTGCGGAGCCTATCCACGCTTTCGGATTAGCTAAAAGCCAGATAGAAGTCACTCGAACAGTTGAAGAATTATTGGATAAAGTGGGGCTTGCAGGGCGGGATAGACACAAATACCCCCACGAATTCTCTGGCGGTCAACGTCAACGCATTGCCATCGCGCGAGCTCTATCAGCGCAGCCTGACTTTTTAGTCTGTGATGAACCAACGTCTGCACTCGATGTATCGGTTCAAGCTCAAATACTTAACTTGATGCGTGACCTACAAGATGAATTTGGGCTTACCTATCTGTTTATCAGCCACGATCTTTCGGTCGTTAAGCACATGGCAGATCGTATCGGAGTCTTGTATCTAGGCTCTATGGTGGAAAACTCACCCAGTGATCAGCTATTTAAGCAGCCAGCACATCCTTATACACGGATGCTGCTGGATGCGATTCCAGATCATGAGATGAGTGGGCGTCGACGCAAGCAAGTTACTGGTGAAATACCGAGTCCAATAGATCCACCATCAGGATGTACCTTTCATCCACGCTGCGAATTCGCGAATGCCAAATGCAAACAACAACGCCCAGCAATTCATGAAACTCAAGGAAGCTTGGTTTCTTGCTGGGCGTCAGAAGAGGGTCGAATTACAACAATTACGGGCTAACGATAATAGTGACGCGTCTGTTTTGGGCGCGTCCTTCTCGGGTCTCATTGCTAGCAACAGGGTACATACTTCCCAAACCTTGTGATTGAATAAAATCACGCGATAACCCAAGAGCCGAAATTTCTATTGCAACAGCATCGGCACGCTGTTGAGATAACCCAAGGTTATAATCAGGATCACCCAGATTATCTGCGTGACCCTCAACACGAAGACGAGTGATGCCAATATCTAACAAGCTTTTTCCTAATTGCTGAACTTGTTCACGACTCTCTTCTGTTAATTGATGATCATTAAAACCAAATAGAATTAATGCCGACAAGCTTAACATCCACTCATCATCACCAATGGGCTCAAACCCCTGTTGTTGCAACACACGTACTTGCTGCTGGGAAAAACCCTGCGGCATACTTTGGCAAGCTGATAACAGCAGCAATAGTGTCACTACAGAAAAAAAACCTACTAGTTTTTTCATCAAACTCATCCCTAAAACAAATGCAGTTGTGCATCATTAAAATGAACATCAAGACTTCTGACGCTGCTTATCCTTGTACATAGTATAGTCAGCAACATGCATCAAGGCATCCATATTATCACCATCCTGGGGATAACGTGCCTGTCCAATACTCACAATCATTTCAATTTTCGTGTCTACTGAGATGCTCAAAGGATGGTTAACAGCTTTGACTATTTTAGTTTTTAAGCTATCGATTTCGTCAAGATCACCGATATGATTCAGCAAAATAGCAAACTCGTCACCACCCACTCTAGCTACAAGGTCAGTTTCTCTTAATGCAGACTTAATCCGATGACTCATCTCACGCAGCACTTGATCTCCAGCAGCGTGACCATAATTATCATTTATTAGCTTAAAATCGTTACTGTCTAGATAGAGTATGGACAACTCTGACCCATTTTCTTTTGCATAGTCCAATGCACGCTGCAGTGACTTCTCAAAAAAATGTCGATTGGCAACGCCAGTCAAAGAATCATGATTAGCATGGTAGTGCAAATGTTGATTCAAAGATTCCATTGTACCTTGCCACTGATGCAGTTCATCTAAAAGGGCATTAAAGTCAACACGCAAGCTATCAATTTCTGCAATACGACTGCGACTAACACGAAGGCTAAAGTCTCTATTTGTCCGCACCATTGCAGAGACTTTTGCTAATTCTAGTAAGGGTTCACTTAATTGAGTATGCAGACGCCTAGTTGTATAAATAATGATCATTGACGTAATCAGCAAACTAGCAACCAGTGCAAAAAAACCAACTAACATGAATCGAAGTATGCGCTCACCATTGGGCCAAAGTGTTAAGGTAGCAAGCTCTTGGTTACGAAAACTTACCGGAACATCTACCGGATCTAGCAGGCCTTTGACAAGTAGTTGTGCTGCCCAATTAAGTTGCTCTTCGTTGGATAAGCGCCACGCTTCGTATTGAATTTGATCAGGTAGAAGAAGTTCTGCTTTACGAATATCTGTATTAGGAAGCAGTTGTTCTAACTGCTCATGAATGATTTCACGATCATCAAAATAAACGGCGGCTTCAATCGCCACAGAAGCTGATCGAGCTACTAATTCGACATTCGTCTGAGCAATACTTAATAACTTAGTCACCCCAATTCCGCCCATCACTAGACCAACGAATGTGACACTCAGAAGAATCGCCCTTAAGCTAGAACGATTGTATAAAGACTTTAAACTTGGTAAGTCTGTTGATGTATTAGAATGCTCTTGGCTCATTCACTTACCCTGCGCTGCCCTAATCTAAGAACACCAGGATGGATTCGAACTTGACTGCGACCCACTGCATCTAAATTTACCTTAAAACCCAACTTACCTTGGTTATCATATAAGCAGAACATACCACCGACGCGGCAGTCTTCATTCCACTCTTCAATGGTCAGTACAGGGCTGCCGTAAAGCTGTGCATAAAAATCATTAATGTGTCTAACATCGTAGTGACCAAAAA
>REDB01000145.1 GCA_007693685.1 Oceanospirillales bacterium | reverse complement strand
TACCTTTATTAGGTATTTGCTACGGCATGCAAACCATGGCTGAGCAACTGGGTGGCAAGGTAGAAACCTCTGAAAAGCGTGAATTTGGTTATGCACGAGTTAAATTGGCTAATAGCCCAAGCCGTTTACTTGAGGGAATTGAAGATCATATTGCCAATAACGGTGCTTTGTCATTAGATGTATGGATGAGCCATGGCGATAAAGTCACGGTTATTCCTGAAGGCTTCCATGTTATTGCTTCCACTGAGTCAGCACCGATTGCTGCGATGTGTGATCCTCAGCGAAATTTCTATGCCGTTCAGTTTCATCCTGAAGTAACGCATACTAAGCAAGGAATGCGTGTCTTAGATCGTTTCGTTAAAGAGATTTCAGGTGCTGAAGCACTTTGGACGGCGCAAAATATCATTGATGACCTGATTGCCAAAGTGCGTGAGCAAGTTGGTGATAATAAAGTTCTGTTAGGTCTTTCGGGTGGTGTTGATTCCTCTGTGGTAGCAGCCTTGCTTCACAAAGCGATTGGAGATCGTCTGACCTGCGTATTTGTCGATAACGGCCTGCTGCGTAAACATGAAGGCCATCAAGTGATGGAAATGTTTGCTAAGAACATGGGTGTGCGTGTTATTCGTGTGGATGCTGAAGATCGTTTCTTGACTCGCCTTGCCGGTGAAGCTGAACCTGAAGCTAAGCGTAAGATTATCGGAAACACCTTTATCGATGTTTTTGATGAAGAAGCTCAGAAACTAACGGAATGTCGCTTCTTAGCTCAGGGAACCATCTATCCTGACGTTATCGAATCAGCTGCATCTAAAACTGGCAAAGCTCACGTTATTAAATCTCACCATAACGTGGGTGGGTTGCCTGACGATATGAATTTCGAACTAGTTGAGCCGCTACGTGAACTTTTCAAAGATGAAGTTCGCAAAATCGGTTTAGAGCTAGGTTTGCCCTACGATATGGTATACCGCCATCCTTTCCCAGGTCCTGGTTTAGGTGTTCGTATTCTGGGTGAAGTGAAAAAAGAATATGCTGATATTCTTCGTGAAGCCGATGCTATCTTTATTGAAGAATTACATAAAGCGGATTGGTATCACAAAACCAGTCAGGCTTTCGCGGTCTTCCTGCCAGTCAAATCCGTTGGTGTAGTCGGTGATGGTCGTCGTTATGAGTATGTGATCGCTCTCCGTGCGGTAGAAACTATCGACTTTATGACCGCTCGCTGGGCGCATCTGCCTTATGAGTTATTGGAAACTGTCTCAGGACGCATCATCAACGAAGTCGCCAAAGTATCGCGAGTGACCTACGATGTGTCGAGTAAGCCACCAGCTACTATTGAGTGGGAATAGCACTCTGACGCTCGCAACTGAAAATGACAGCGCTTGGATGTTACAAGCGCTTCAGTTGGCTGCTCGCGCAGCAGAGTTAGGCGAAGTGCCTGTGGGTGCCCTAGTGGTATTGGATGGAGAGATCATAGGGCAGGGATACAATCAACCCATTGCTTCTCATGATCCCACTGCTCATGCGGAGATTATGGCACTGAGGGATGCAGCGCAACGCGTTGGTAATTATCGTCTGCCTGAAGCTGAGCTTTATGTCACCCTAGAGCCCTGTATGATGTGTGCGGGTGCTATTGTTCATGCACGAATTGCTAGAGTCATATATGGTGCAAGTGAACCAAAAGCGGGAGCCGTTGATAGTAAAATAAATAGCTTTTCACTCGCGCACATTAATCATCGTCCTTTAGTGACGAGTGGAGTATTGGCTGAAGAATGCTCTCAACAGCTTAGTGATTTTTTTAAAGCGAGAAGAGCAGCAAAGCGAATCCAGCCGATAATGTCTGCTTAAAATCAAAATACTAGTATCTATTCAGATACAGAGATGCACTTCTCTTAAATTAGAGGCTGGGTGCAAAATTCCTTAGCACTTTTTCACTAATATCGCGGAAGGCCTCAGCGCTATCAGCTTGAAGTAGTTGTTCTGTGCTTTCATCTTCTGGGTCTAATCCTCCTTGCAGTTGTAACTCCCATTCAAACACATCGATGTATCGTCGGATATTATCGACATATCGAACAGGTTCGTGCCCACGTGCATAGCCATGGCGTAGTTGAGTGTAATAACGCTCTTGAGCTAGTTTTGGTAGGTGGGATCTTACATCAGCCCAACGATCAGGGTTGCCACCCAGTTGTTGTGTGAGTCGTCGAGCGTCTTCTAGATGACCTAAGCCAACATTATATGCTGCTAGCGCGAACCAGGTATGATCAGGTTCAGGTATTCTCTCTGGAATTCTTTTTTTCATGTTCAAGAGGTATTGAGAACCACCAAGAATGCTTTGCCCTGCATCTGTTCTGTCTTCAACCCCGACTTCGCTGGCCGCAGCATTTGTCAGCATCATTACGCCACGAACTCCTGTTGGAGAAACAGCATCTGGGTCCCAATGTGACTCTTGATATCCTACGGCAGCAAGTAGTGAAAGTTCGAAGCCTGTATTCTCAGCCGCCTGAACGAAGTATGGAGCTAGTTTCATAAATCTATCTATTAGATGAGATCTAAAGGAAACAGTATCAAAGTAGTTAAGTGGATTTTCCTGAGTGAAGTATTGTTCTTCTAGATCGGCAATAAATAGTTGAGTAGAAGGTTCAGCAAAAAAAGCGTTCAGTGCTTGAGTTAATGAGTTATCTCGTTGCGGATAAAGAATCCAGCTCACGGGTACAGGCTCCCCTAATTCAAATGCAAAGCGTAAACCTGGAAAAAAAGTACGTTGAGTACCAAAAAAGAACTTATCAACAACGGCGTAATCAAGTTCGCCTTCATGAACTGCTCGGAGTATATCAATAGGGTCTCGGTTTTCATCAGTCACAACTATTAAGCCATCAATACCTTGACTGAGTTGAAGCAGTGTTTGCTCGTGGCTGCTTCCCTTTACAACTCCTACTTTACTATTGGCGATATTTTTAATTGACCTTGGTGCGCGTTTGCCTTGTCGTTGCCGATATATCAGCGCTGAGCTGGTTTTTCTGTAAACCGGACCAGTATAAAAGTTTTCTTGGCGTTCATCCGTGGCAAGTAAATTTGCAGCAGCTAGGTGAACGCTACGATTATTCAGACTATTGAACAAGCTTTGATGGTCGCGGCTAACGGTAAGGTCGAGTTCAACGCCAAGATAATCAGCAAAGGCGTGTGCAAGTTCATACTCAAATCCTGCCGGTTCTCCGCGTAAAAGATACCAAGACATAGGGTTGTTCAGCGTGGCAACACGAAGCTTACCCTGTCTCTCAATAAGAGACAGTTGGCTGTTGTAACTAAGGCTGATCATCACTAATACGAAGATCAATCCCAGAAACAACACAGATAATAGAAGCTCCCTAAGGAAGTTTACTTTTTGTGTCGTTATCATCGCTTTGCTTTTCTGGTATCGAGCACCCCTATTCGGGTAAACTATACACTTAATTTCCCGCTGTTAATGCTTGAAAAGTCAGGCACCAAAAGAGGCTCGAAATCGACATGCTCGTTCTGCGTGGAGCACCTGCTCTCTCGACGTTTCGTCACGATAAGCTGTTATCAATTCTTCAGACTCAAGTATCACAGGTTAAAGGCCTGTATGCAGAGTTTGTTCACTTTGCCGATATTAAATCACCGCTCGACTCAGATTCGACCCATGTGCTTGATCGTATTTTAAGCTATGGACCTCAAGGTTGTGTTGAAAGTCCAACTGGACAGCTTTTTTTGGTTGTTCCTCGTCCAGGAACCATATCGCCTTGGTCTAGTAAGGCGACAGATATCGCACACAACTGTGGGTTAGTGCAAATTAATCGAATAGAGCGTGGTTTAGCCTACTATATTCAATCTGACTCTGCACTTAATCAAGCACAGAAAAATATCATTGCAGCATTACTTCACGATCGCATGACGCAGACAGTTGAGAATGACTTATCTGCTGCACAGGCACTCTTTAGGCAGGAGGCTCCTCGCACGCTTAATCATGTCGATGTGTTGCAGTTAGGTCGTAAGGCCTTAGAGGATGCAAACGTCGCGCTAGGTTTGGCTTTAGCTGAAGATGAAATAGATTATCTGTTATCTAGCTTCATCGACTTGAAGCGCAATCCAACCGATGTTGAGTTGATGATGTTTGCTCAAGCAAACTCAGAGCATTGTCGTCATAAGATCTTTAATGCGAGTTGGGATATCGATGGGGAAGAGCAAGAAAAATCGCTATTTGCGATGATCCGTAACACTAACGAGTTAGCGGGCGATAATGTTCTTTCAGCTTACAAAGATAATGCTGCGGTTATTGCTGGATCTGTTGCAGGTCGCTTCTTTCCAAATCCAGATACTGCTGAGTATGGTTATCATCAAGAACCTATCCATATCTTGATGAAAGTTGAAACTCACAATCATCCTACTGCAATAGCACCTCATCCTGGTGCTGCGACAGGTTCGGGTGGAGAAATCCGTGATGAAGGTGCAACCGGTAAAGGTGCAAAACCTAAAGCAGGTTTAACTGGTTTTACTGTTTCTGATCTAAATATTCCAGGTTTTGAACAACCATGGGAATCAAACTATGGTAAGCCTGAGCGTATTGTTACCGCTTTAGATATCATGTTGGAAGGCCCGATTGGTGGTGCAGCGTTTAATAACGAATTTGGTCGTCCAAATCTGACGGGTTATTTCCGTACCTTTGAGCAAAAGGTTGCGGGTGCAGCGGGTGAAGAGGTCAGGGGTTACCATAAACCCATCATGATTGCGGGTGGTATGGGTAATATCCGTGCAGATCATGTCGAAAAAGGTGAGATCCCTGTCGGTGCCAAGCTGATCTGCTTGGGTGGACCTGCGATGTTGATCGGTTTAGGAGGGGGGGCAGCTTCCTCTATGACCAGTGGTAGCTCTGCTGCAGATCTTGATTTTGCTTCCGTACAGCGAGACAACCCTGAATTAGAGCGTCGTTGCCAAGAAGTGATCGACCGCTGCTGGCAATTGGGTGATCACAATCCTATCGCTTTTATTCATGACGTGGGTGCTGGCGGTCTGTCTAATGCTTTCCCTGAACTGGTGAAAGATGGCGGCCGAGGTGGTCGTTTTGAATTGCGTAATATCAATAACGATGAGCCAGGCATGTCACCATTGGAAATCTGGTGTAATGAAGCGCAGGAGCGTTATGTCTTAGCTGTCAATCCTGACGATATGGCACGTTTTGAAGCGATATGTCAGCGCGAACGCTGTCCTTATGCTGTGGTTGGTGAAGCGACTGATGAGCTACACTTGACCTTGAATGATCAGCATTTTGAAACTAAGCCTGTTGACTTGCCGATGAGTGTTTTATTTGGCAAGCCACCTAAAATGCATCGTTCAGTTCAGCGACAATCTTATGAAGTTCCAGAATTTGACGCGTCAGGCATTGATCTCGAAGAGGCTGTCGAGCGTGTTCTGAAACTGCCAGCCGTTGCCTCAAAATCTTTCTTGATCACCATCGGTGATAGAACGATTACTGGCTTAGTCGCTCGTGATCAAATGGTAGGTCCTTGGCAAGTGCCTGTTGCAGATTGCGCAGTAACCGCTGCATCCTTTGATACTTATGCGGGTGAAGCGATGGCAATGGGTGAGCGTACACCGCTAGCCTTGATAGACTCTCCTGCTTCGGGTCGTATGGCTGTCGGTGAAACACTTACTAATATTGCTGCAGCGCGTATTGCAGATATTCGTGATGTCAAACTTTCTGCTAACTGGATGTGTGCAGCAGGTCATCCTGGTGAGGATGAAAAGCTCTACGATACGGTCAAAGCAGTAGGCATGGAGTTGTGTCCAGCACTGGGTATTACTATTCCAGTCGGAAAAGATTCCATGTCGATGCGTACCGTTTGGAAAGACGGTGATGAGTCGAAGAGCGTAACCTCTCCTATGTCACTGATAGTCTCTGGTTTTGCTCCAGTGACCGATATCCGTAAAACCTTGACGCCGCAATTACAAATCGATCAGGGTGAAACAGATCTTCTATTGATTGACTTGGGTGAGGGTCAAAACCGCTTAGGCTTATCAGCATTAGCGCAGGTATACAATCAAGTCGGCCAGCAAGTGCCTGATCTAGATGATCCTGCATTGATGAATGCATTCTTCGCTGCAATTCAGGAGTTGAATGAGCAAGGTTTGTTGTTAGCCTATCATGACCGTTCTGATGGTGGTTTATTGGCAACGCTGGCTGAAATGGCGTTTGCAGGTCGCTGTGGTGTGGATATCAACCTTGATATGCTGGCTGCTAATCCTGATGAAATTCCTGCGGCCTTGTTTGCTGAGGAGTTGGGCGCTGTCGTTCAGATTCGCCGTGATTCAATTGAAGTGGTGTTAAATGAACTTAATGCTGCGGGCTTAGGTGAGTGCGTTAGTGTCATCGGTAGTATCAATAAGGATGACACCATTAACTTCTATTTCGATGAAGAAGAAGTGTTTAGTGAAAGCCGCTCATTGCTGCAAAGCTATTGGGCAGAAACTTCCTATCAGATTCAATCACTACGTGATAATCCTGAGTGTGCTCAGCAAGAGTTTGAACAGATACAGGACAAAGAAGATCCAGGTCTGCATGTAGCGCTTAGCTATGATATCAATGAAGATGTCGCGGCTCCGTTTATAGCAACAGGAAAGCGCCCTTCAATTGCCATTCTGCGTGAGCAGGGAGTTAACGGTCAGATCGAGATGGGTGCGGCATTTGATAGAGCAGGATTTGCCGCAGTTGATGTTCATATGAGTGACATTTTGTCTGGTAGAGTCGCTTTAGAAAACTTCCAAGGCTTGGTGGCTTGCGGTGGTTTCTCTTATGGAGACGTATTAGGTGCGGGTGAGGGTTGGGCAAAATCTGTGCTCTTCAATCATCGTGCCAGAGATCAATTTGCTGCATTCTTTGAACGCCAATCTACTTTTGCCTTAGGTGTCTGTAATGGCTGTCAAATGATGTCTAATCTGCATGAATTGATTCCAGGTGCAGAACATTGGCCACACTTCGTTCGTAACCAGTCAGAGCAGTTTGAAGCACGAGTAGCGATGGTTGAAGTTCAGTCAAGTGCGTCGATTTTCTTGAATGGTATGGCAGGTTCTAGAATGCCAATTGCTATTGCGCATGGAGAAGGTAGGGCAGAGTTTAAAGATGCACAGCATCTACAAACACTTCAGCAGTCTGGTGATATTGCGTTACGTTATGTTGATAACCGTGGTCGAGTCACTGAGCAGTATCCGGCTAACCCTAATGGCTCACCTGCCGGTATTGCAGGTGTGACAACATCGGATGGTCGCGTAACGATTATGATGCCTCACCCAGAGCGTATGTTCAGATCAGTTCAGCATTCTTGGAAGCCTACGGATTGGAGTGAAGATGGAAGCTGGATGCGTATGTTTAGAAATGCACGTGCGTGGTTAAAATAAGCGATATTTTTGCGCTAATTTAACCTTTAGAGTTAAATTGCGTTAGAGTGTTTGGTGCCAAGGATGGCCCAATGGTGTTTGAGTCTGAGCAAATTTAACTATAAAGGCTCTTCCCATCAAAATTTAAGCCAAAAAAAACCAACCCGAGGGTTGGTTTTTTTATATCTGTCAGTGATTACTGAGCGCGACGAGTTCCAGTGATTTCAACGTCAACACGACGATCTGGACGCAAGCAAGCGATCAATTCAGCACCACGACCAGAGCAGTTAGCTACTGGTGAACGGCTACCCATAGAGCTGGTAGACATTAGGCTTGGGTTAACGCCAGCATTTGCTAGTGCAGCAGCAACAGCATCAGCACGACGCTGAGACAAGCGATCGTTGTATGCAGCATTACCGATACGGTCAGCATGACCAACTAGTTTGATGCTTTCAACGCTAGCTAAAGAACCAATGTGGTTAACGATAGTAGAGATGTCACCAACACGAGTGCTGTCAAAATCAAAGTAAAGAGCGAATTTACGCTCAATTTCAGCTACTTCAGGAGCTGGAGCTGGAGCAGGTGCTGGAGCTGGTTCAGCTTGAGCAACATAGCCTGCGCATCCTGGAATTGCTTTATCAGCACTCCAAGAAGATGTCTGCCAGCATTCACCGAAGCTTGTACGCCATACGGTTCCACTAGAGTTTACAGCATAGCCGGGTACCGAGGCCTGAACGGCAGAGAAGCCGAGAGTCATGGCCAGGCCGGCAGCGATAGCAATTTTCTTCATCATCATTTCCTTGTGCCAGGTTGGATGTAGGTCTTTTAGTTAAATTTCTCAGCTTAATTTAAGCATACTAAAGCTTAACCTAAGATAAACGCAGTGCCTAGTAATAACGCAAGTTATAACCAAACATTACCCTTATGGTCAAGTTTTACACAGGTAGTATAGCAGAAATACAGTAGCTTAGGGCAATACCTTACGGAAGGGTTTAACAGTAATTTTGTCATATACACCCGCTTTTACAAACGGATCAGCATCAGCCCATTGTTTTGCGTGCTCTAAACTGTCAAATTCAGCCACAATTAAGCTGCCGCTAAAACCAGCTTCACCTGGATCTTCTGCGTCTATGCTCGGGTGGGGGCCTGCTAACAAGAGTCGACCTTCATTGTTCAATTGTTTAATTCTTTCAAGGTGTTCTGGTCTAACTTCTAGTCTTTTCTGAAGGCTATTGGGTTTATCTTCTGCTATTACAGCGTAAAACATTGTTGCTATCTCCAATATTAAGCATTAATGCTGAAGCTTAATTGATCATAAAGAGTATTTATAGTCAGTTAGGTTTATAATAAACGATATCAGAAATATTTTCGTACCACGAAAAAAATAACTTTTTGGAGATGTTGCTTGCGTTACGATCTGCATTTGCATAGCACTGCATCAGATGGTTCTCTTTCACCAGAAGAGTTGATGTCCTTGTGCGCAGAAAAAAAATTGCAGTGTGTGGCGCTCACTGATCACGATACCCTATCAGGTCTTCCTTTGGCTCGTAAAAAGGCTGAAGAATTAGGTCTTAATTTAATATCAGGGATAGAGCTAAGTTGTGTATGGCGTCGTCAGACTTTGCATTTATTATCAATTGGTCTTGATGAGCATAATCCAGAAGTTAAAGCTTTTATGGTTGAATTAGAAACTATTCGTCAGCAGCGAGCAGAAAAAATTGCTGAACGTTTGGTTAAAAAAGGAATAAACGCTTCTATCTTGGATAATGCGCAAGCTATTGCTGGAAATGTCAGTTTATGCCGCCCTCATTTTGCAAAAGCGCTGGTTGAGATGGGGTATGTTCGAAGTGTAAAAGATGCGTTTGATGTTTACTTGGGTCAAGGTAAAGCTGGTGACGTGAAGGCATTATGGCCTGATCTTGAAAAAGTGATTGCCCTTGTAAAGCAGGCAAATGGTTATACAATTTTGGCCCATCCAACTAAATACAACATGACCTTTACACGTCTGCGTCTTTTATTTGAAGAGTTGAAAGGTTTAGGCGTTGATGCAATAGAAGTGAGTTATCCGGGTTTAAATCCAGATCAAGGGCGAGAGTTGTTGCGTTGGGTTAAGCATTATGGATTTAAAGTTTCAGCAGGTAGTGATTTTCACTCTACCTTATCACCTTGGACTTTGCCCGGTTGCTTTCCAGAAATAGAGTTAAATGAAAACCATATTTTAAATGTGTTGCTTTCTAATATGAATGTAGATGCTCGAATGAGTTGATCGGTCGTGGAGGTCGAAGTGAGCCAGTTTTTTCAGATACACCCCGAAAATCCTCAAAAAAGATTAATTGCACAGGCAGTTGAGATATTGAGGTCAGGTGGTGTCATCGTTTACCCAACAGATTGTGCTTATGCGTTGGGTTGTACTTTAGAAAATAAAAAAGCCGTAGATCAAATAAAATTGATACGCCGTTTGGATGATAAGCATAATTTTACACTGGTCTGCGGTGATCTGTCGGTTATCTCAACTTATGCCAAGGTTGATAATAGTGTGTATCGCTTGCTAAAAGCCCATACACCTGGAGCCTATACATTTATTTTAAATGCCACTAGCGAAGTGCCGAGGCGTTTGCTTAACCCTAAAAGAAGAACGATAGGTATCAGAGTGCCTGCTAATCCTATTGTCGCTGCATTATTGGCTGAATTAGGTGAGCCAATAATGAGTACGTCACTTATATTGCCTGGTGAAGATTTACCTTTAACTGATCCATATGACATTCGTGATACCTTGCAACATCAAGTAGATTTAGTTATTGATGGCGGTTTTTGTGGTATGGAAGCAACTACGGTTGTTAATTTAACTAATGATGTGCCTGAAGTAACACGTGAGGGCGCGGGCGATATTTCAGTATTTAATTAATGCTAGGTTTGATTATAAATATTGCAAAACTTTTATAACTGAAGATAATAGTCCAGTCATTAATATAAAGTGAGAATTTTAAAATGTCTGAATTTGCAAAAACGCTTCTGCGTAAGAACTCTTTAAGAAAGCAATGTCAGGAACTTTCTGTTGCAGATATTGAAAAAGTCTTGGCTGATTTGAACGATATTCTTGAAGAGCGCAGAGAAGAGGAAGCTCGTTTAGCCGCTGAAGAAAGTAAGCGAATTGAAAAGATTGAGCAGATTCGTCAGGCTATGAAAGAAGCGGGTCTTGATATTTCTGATCTATCTGATCTGGCAGAAGTCGCTCCTAAAAAGACTGTAAAAGCCAAGTATTATATTGTTGATGATCAAGGCCAACGTCACGAATGGTCTGGTCGTGGCAGAACTCCAGTTGTATTTGCTGATTACATGCAAGCAAAGGGTATCAGTAAAGATCAATTACCTAGTGCCGAATAATAGTCGCTGGTAATAGTGCTTCGTTAAATTATGTTTTGGGATTGCGTCAATGTCAGATGAAAAGATTCAAAAAGTATTGGCGCGCTCCGGAGTTGGCTCACGTCGTGAGATGGAGCGTTGGATCGAATCAGGAAGAGTATCTGTAAATGGCCATAAAGCAAAACTAGGGGATAGAGTCTCCGAAAGTGATGCGGTCAGTGTAGATGGTAAGCCTGTTAAGTTGATTATCGCATCAGAGTCGCCGAGGCGCGTTCTTATCTATAACAAGCCATTGGATGAAGTCTGTACGCGTCATGATCCAGAAGGGCGTCCGACAGTGTTTGACAGCCTGCCTCCTCTTAAAGAGGGGCGCTGGATAGTAGTTGGTCGTTTGGATATTAATACCACAGGTTTGCTGATTTTCACCACAGATGGTGAATTGGCAAATCGTTTGATGCATCCTTCAGCGCAAATTGATCGTGAATATGCAGTGCGTGTTTTGGGTGATGTTACAGAGGATATGCTAGAGCGTTTGAGGCAGGGAGTTCTGCTTGAAGATGGCATGGCTCGCTTCACTGATGTTCAGTTTTTCAACGGAGAGGGTGCCAATAAATGGTACCACTGTGTGTTGATGGAAGGTCGGAACCGTGAGGTTCGTCGTCTGTGGGAATCTCAAGGGATTCAGGTTAATCGTCTTAAGCGAGTTCGCTTTGGGCCTGTTTTCCTGCCGAGCGATGTTAAGGTCGGAACTTGGCGTGAACTAGGTCGTAAAGAAGCTAATGTCTTAGCGGCAGAGGTTGATTTACCTGCTGATACAACACCTTTCAGAAGAACACCTGCACAGTTGGAAGTGGAAGAGCGTCGATTCCGTCGTCAGCGTGTACGTCAGCATGCGGCTGATGGAAAAACTGAGGGTCGTAGTGCTAAAAAACCACGTGGTCGATCCGTTGGAAAACGTACTGCTAGATAATCTGATTCGTAAAACTTAAAAGGCTGCACTTTGTAAAAAGTGCAGCCTTTTTTATTTACTTTAACTGTCGGAGTAAAAGCTTTTTTAAGCCTGAGCATCCATTGATTGACCTTGTATTTCTTTGCTATCTGGCCCCATTAAATAGAGATACAAAGGCATAATTTCTGCGGGTGTGCGCAAAGTTTCTGGGTTTTCACCAGGATAAGCAAAAGCTCTCATATTCGTTCGTGTCGCACCCGGGTTGATCGCGTTCACGCGAATATTAGCGGTGTTTTCAAGCTCATCAGCCAATACTTGCATTAAGCCTTCGGTTGCAAATTTAGATACGGCATAAGCTCCCCAGTAGGCTTTGCCTTTACGACCAACACTAGAGCTTGTAAATATAATCGATGCATCTTCGGATTTGGCTAATAAAGGCATCAGTGTTTGCGTTAGCATAAAAGGCGCGTTGACGTTAACCTGCATCACTTGATGCCAAATAATCGGATCGAAGTTTTCTATCGGTGTTCTAACGCCAAGAACGCTGGCGTTATGGAGAATTCCATCCAGTCGACCAAACTCTTGATGCAGTGTGTTGCAAAGCTCTATGTAGTCATGTTCGGTGGCAACGTCAAGATTCATCGGTACTATAGCTGCTTGAGGGTGGCCTGCCGCTTCGATTTCATCATACACTCGATCAAGCTTTTCTTGAGTGCGTCCCAATAAGATAACGGTGGCACCATGGGCTGCATAGTGCAACGAAGCGGCGCGACCGATGCCATCGCCAGCGCCGGTAACAAGTATTATTCGATCTTTCAGTAAGTCTGCTGGCGCTTGATAAGAAAACATAATGGTATCGCTCCTGTTAACCCAAATCACGCGCAGTGTAGGGCTGAGTAAAGGATTTTAAAAGGCAAAGTAGTTCATCTGGCTTGTCAATTATATAGTTACTGCCCCACTTGCTTGGATCTTCATTAGGCTGAAGGTAACCAAACGTGACTGCTAGCGTGAACATACCGGCAGCATTTCCCGCTTGTATATCGCGCTGATGATCACCAACATACAATGAGTTGTGAGGCGATTTTGCTATTTTTTGACAAGCTAGTAACAGTCCTTCTGGATCAGGCTTGCTGTTTTTGACATCGTCTGGGCAAATAATCACCGCACAACGATCAAAAAGATTAAGTTGATGCATTAGGGGGTAGGTAAATCGAGCAGGTTTATTAGTGACGACCCCCCAAGGGATATTTCTACTTTCAAGCCAATGCAGTAATTGGTCAAACTGATCAAAAAGGCCACTGTCTTGAGCTGGGTTAGCTTCATAGCGATTCAGCATCTCTGCTAGTAATCTTTCAAAATCAGGGTGATCTTCTTCAATCTTAAACGCAGTTTTTATCACCGCGCGACCGCCATTAGAAACGCTCAAGCGAAGAGTTTCAAAGTCGATAGTTGGATACCCTTCTTCGATAAGTAGTTCATTACAAATGCGAAGAAAGTCAGGTGCGGTATCCACCAATGCCCCATCAAGATCGAATAAAACCGCATCAACCTGTTTCATGAAAGCTCCGGTTTTTGGGTGGCGATCATGTAGTTCACATCGACATCATGTGGATCTAGTCTGTACTGTCGTGTGAGTGGGTTGTAGGTTAATCCAGTCATCTCTTTTAATGTCAGTCCGCTATCCCTGACCCAGCCGGCGAGCTCGGCGGGTTTGACGAACTTATTAAAGTCATGTGTTCCTTGAGGGACCAGCTTTAATAGTCGCTCTGCGCCTAAAATAGCGAATAGATAGCTTTTGGGGTTGCGATTTAGGGTTGATAGAAATACGTAGCCACCGGGTTTGACTAAAGTGGCGCAGGCTCGTATCACTGAGCTAGGGTCGGGAACATGCTCGATCATTTCCATGCAGGTGACAACATCGAAGCTCTCTGGATGTAATTCTGCAAACTCTTCAGCCGTTATTCGTTGATAATCAACCTTGACGCCACTTTCTAATCCATGCAGTTTCGCGACTTTAAGAGGTGCTTCACCCATATCGATGCCGGTTACTTGAGCGCCGCGAATGGCCATAGACTCGGATAGGATTCCGCCCCCACAGCCTATATCCACCACTTTTTTTTCTGCAAGGCGTGCAATACGGTCGATAAAGCCTACGCGCAGGGGGTTAATATCATGCAGCGGTTTAAATTCGCTGTTGCGATCCCACCAGCGACTAGCCAATTCTTCAAATTTTGCGATCTCTGCCGGATCAAGATTTAGCGTGTTTGGCTTGCTCATGGTCAATAAAATTCCAAATAATTCAATTCTAGTGGATTCTAACACTCATAGCAGAGGTGAGTCAGCGTGTGTTTATGGTACAATTGTCGGCTAATTAACTGCCGTGTTGTCGGCGTGTAAGCATACCGAATCAAGGAACGCTGAGCGAATGGGTGATCTAGCTAAAGAAGTCCTGCCAGTCAATATTGAGGATGAGCTTAAACAGTCCTACCTCGATTATGCAATGAGTGTCATTGTAGGGCGCGCATTACCGGATGTACGTGATGGTCTTAAGCCTGTGCATCGTCGTGTACTCTTTGCGATGCATGAGTTAAGTAACGACTGGAATAAACCTTATAAGAAGTCTGCCCGTGTGGTAGGTGACGTTATCGGTAAATATCACCCACATGGTGATAGTGCTGTGTACGATACGATCGTTAGGATGGCGCAAGACTTTTCAATGCGCGCGCCGCTAGTCGATGGTCAAGGTAACTTTGGTTCCGTCGATGGCGATAGTGCTGCGGCGATGCGTTATACCGAAATCCGCATGGCTAAAATAGCGCACGAGTTATTGGCTGATCTGGACAAAGAAACCGTCGATTTCGTCGATAACTATGATGGTACGGAAAGAATACCTGCTGTTCTACCAACACGAGTCCCTAACCTATTGGTTAATGGTTCATCAGGTATTGCAGTGGGCATGGCAACCAATATTCCACCCCATAATTTGGGTGAAGTAGTAAAAGGCTGTCTAGCACTGATCGAAAATCCAGATTTAACCATCGATGAGTTGATGGAGTTTATTCCTGGTCCGGATTTCCCAACTGGCGCTATTATCAATGGTCGCGCAGGTATTTTGCAGGCTTACCGCACAGGTCGCGGCCGCATTTATGTTCGTGCGCGTCACCATATAGAAGAGAATCCACGTAATGGTCGCCCAATGCTGGTGATCACTGAGATTCCTTATCAGTTGAATAAAGCACGCACGATTGAAAAAATCGCTGAACTGGTTAAAGAGAAAAAGATAGAAGGCATTAGCGAGCTTCGTGACGAATCAGATAAAGATGGTATGCGTATTGCCATTGAGCTTCGTCGTGGTGAAGTAGCTGAAGTAATTATCAACAATCTCTTTAATCAAACTCAACTCCAAAGCGTTTTTGGCATCAATATGGTTGCCTTGGTGAATGGTCAACCACGAATTATTGATCTTAAAACGATGCTTGAATGCTTTATTCTGCACCGTCGTGAAGTGGTCACTCGCCGAACCGTCTACGAACTTCGTAAAGCGCGTGAACGTGGGCATGTATTGGAAGGTTTGGCCATTGCGCTTGCTAACATAGATCCCGTAATTCAGCTGATCAAAGATTCTCCGACCCCTGCAGATGCCAGAGAGAGGCTGATTGCTACTCCGTGGAATCCAGGTCACGTGGTCGAAATGTTGGAGCGTGCGGGTGAAGATGCCTGCCGCCCCGAAGATCTTGAACCTCAATACGGTTTGCGTGAAGGTCAGTACTATCTGTCACCGGTTCAAGCGCAAGCTATTTTGGATCTGCGTTTACACCGTTTAACCGGTTTAGAGCACGAAAAGCTGATTGCTGAATACCGTAGTCTGGTTGAAAAAATCGCTGAGCTTCTGTTTATTCTCTCTTCACGTGAGCGTTTGATGGAAGTGATTCGTGAAGAGTTGGAGGCTATCGTTGCTGAATATGCTAACCCACGTCGCACTGAAATTATCGCTTCACAGCAAGATTTGACCGTTGCTGACTTAATTACTGAAGAGGATATGGTATTGACCATATCACACAGTGGTTATGCGAAAACTCAGCCTTTGGATGCTTATCAAGCTCAGCGTCGTGGCGGTAAGGGTAAATCTGCGACCGCGATGAAAGATGAAGATTTCATTGAACATCTTTTGATTGCGAATACGCATGACACCGTACTTTGCTTCTCGAGTCGCGGTAAGGTCTATTGGCTCAAAGTGTATGAAATTCCACCTGCGAGTAGAGCATCACGTGGCCGTCCGTTGGTTAACATTCTTCCTCTGGAAGAGGGTGAACGCATCAACACGATACTGCCAGTTAAAGAGTTTGATGAAGATCGCTATGTCTTTATGGCAACTGCCAAGGGTACGGTTAAGAAAACTCCTTTACAAAGCTTTGCTCGACCACGTAGCACGGGTTTAATCGCCTTAGATATTTTAGAAGGAGATTGCTTAATCGGTGCTGCCATTACCAGTGGTAATGATGATGTCATGCTTGTCACCAGTGCAGGAAAGGCAGTTCGCTTTAACGAGCAGGATGTTCGTCCAATGGGTCGAACAGCTCGAGGTGTTCGTGGTGTTCGTATGCCTGAAGAATCAAGTGTTATCTCGTTAATTATTCCGCAACCCGGTAGCAAAGTGTTAACTGCATCGGAAAAAGGTTACGGTAAACAAACGGCTGTGGAAGATTTCCCACTGCGTGGTCGTGGTGGTCAAGGTGTTATTGCTATGCAGTGTACTGAGCGTAATGGTGCATTAGCAGGTGCAGTACAGATCTTCAGCGGTGATGGTGTAATGCTGATCAGTAATCGTGGAACCTTGGTACGTACCCGTACGGATGAGATCTCGGTACTCGGTCGTAACACTCAAGGTGTCATGCTTATTCGTTTGAGTGACGATGAAAAACTGGTTGGGCTGGCCCGTATAGAAGAGCCTGAAGATGAAGAGTCTGAAGATAGCTCCGAGCTAGATTCAACAACATCTGACAGCAGTGATTTGGACGCTTAATAATCGGCGCACACATCTTTTAATAAAAAGATGTGTGCTATTACATTGAGTAAGAAGATGACACGTAAATTCAACTTTAGCGCGGGGCCGGCTGCTTTGCCGGATGAAGTATTACTGGAAGCTCAACAAAACTTAGCTGATTGGCAGGGTAAAGGCTTGTCGATTATGGAGATGAGCCATCGCAGTGATGAGTTTGTTGCGGTAGCTGAGCAAGCAGAGCAGGATTTGCGTGACTTAATGTCGATTCCTGAGAACTATCGAGTATTGTTTCTACAAGGTGGTGCGACCAGTCAATTTGCGATGTTGCCGATGAATTTACTTCGCGGCAAATCATCTGCTGACTATGTCAATACAGGAATTTGGTCTAAAAAAGCGATTGCTGAAGCGAAGCGATATTGCCAAGTAAATATTGCAGCGTCGACTGAATCCGATCAGTTCATGCGAGCGCCAGAACAAAGCGAAATCAAGATTAATCCGGAATCAGCTTACTTGCATTACACCAGTAACGAAACCATTGGTGGTGTAGAGTTTGACTATATTCCTGAAGTAGATCTGCCGCTAGTGGTTGATATGTCATCCGATATTCTGTCTCGCCCTATGGATGTTAGCCGTTTCGGTTTGATCTATGCAGGTGCTCAGAAAAACATTGGCCCTGCTGGCTTGACAGTAGTCATTGTTCGCGAAGATTTGCTGGGTCAAACGGTTGCTGGAACACCGACCATGTATGATTATCAGGTTCAAGCTGAGGGCGGGTCGATGCATAATACGCCGCCTACTTTTGCTTGGTATTTGTCGGGCTTAGTGTTTCAGTGGTTAAAGCGCCAAGGTGGTGTTGAAGCCATGGCAGAACTTAACCAGCGTAAGGCGTCTAAACTTTACTCTGCGATAGATCAAAGCGAATTCTTTGCCAATCCGATTGCCAAAAACAGTCGTTCGATCATGAATATTCCTTTCACGCTTGCTGATCCAAGCTTAGAGAAAACCTTCTTATTAGAAGCTGAAGCAGCTGGATTGTTAAATCTTCAGGGACATCGTTCGGTAGGTGGAATGCGTGCCAGTATCTACAATGCTGTTCCCGAGGCAGCCGTCGATGCATTGATTGCTTTCATGGTTGATTTCGAGAAACGCTATGGTTAATCCGGTAGCGACTAATACGGATCAAGCTGAAGCGGCTTTGTTAGAGCTGCGTAATCAAATTGACTCTATTGATCAACAGATACAGCAACTGATCAATCAGCGTGCTACCTGTGCGCAACAGGTAGCAGAGGTTAAGCAGCAGTTTAGCAATCAACATCCAGCCGTTTTTTATCGACCTGAACGTGAAGCACAAGTCTTGCGTCGTGTCATGGAGCGAAATCAAGGTCCATTACCAGACCAAGACATGGCACGTTTATTTCGAGAAATAATGTCAGTTTGCCTCGCTCTAGAGCAGCCAATGATGGTTGCTTATCCTGGTCCTGAAGGTGGTTATACTGAACAGGCCGTTCGTAAGCATTTTGGTTTCTCCGTAAAAGGCGTTGCCATGAGTGATCCTGAGCAGTCTTTTAAAGCAGTTGAGGAAGGGCGCTGTCATTATGCAGTGACTCCCATTGAATCCACTCAAGAAGGACTGGTTAGTCACACCTTAGATCTTTTCCGTCGTTATGATTTGCGCATTTGTGGTGAAGTGGAGCTGGAGTTAGATCCTTCAGATGACAAAACACTGGTTGCTGATACTCGTTATCTCGTTTTAGGTAAACAGTATGTAGGACCGAGTGGGCAGGATAAAACCTCCATTCTACTGACGCTTCCTGATCAACCTGGAGTTCTCCATGATGTGCTGGGTGTGTTTAGAGATCGAGGCATCAGCTTAACGCGTCTTGAAAGTCGAACTTGGCAGCAAGACAAGCAGCAATACTCCTTGTTCTATATCGATTTTCAAGGTCATCAAGAAGATGATTTGATTAAAGGTGCATTAGCGGAATTACCGCAAGAAAATAATTCTTTAAAAGTGCTAGGATCTTATCCCAGAGCTGTTCTCTGATCGTTACAGGAATTGATGCATGAGCTGTGATTATGTGCAGTTAGCTAACCCAGGTGTGCAATCTTTGCAGCCTTATCAAGCGGGTAAGCCCATGGATGAGCTTGAGCGAGAGTTAGGTATTCGTGAGATTGTAAAGCTCGCGAGTAATGAGAATCCATTAGGGCCATCACCTAAGGTTATCAGTGCTATTCAGCAGGCATTGCCTGAATTGACTCGCTATCCAGACAGTAATGGTTTCCAGCTAAAGCATGCGTTATCGCAACGTTTTAGTCTTTCTTCAGATCAGATTACGCTGGGTAATGGTTCTAACGATCTATTGGAAATCGTTGCTAGAACTTTTCTAAGAGAGGGAACAGAGGCGCTTTATTCGCAATATGCGTTTATTGTTTATCCTCTAGTCACCAAAGCGGCTGGCGCAAAGGGTATTGCTGTTCCAGCTAAAGCTTATGGACATGATTTAACGGCAATCGCAGATGCCATTAACGATAAGACCCGCGTTATTTTCTTGGCTAACCCGAACAATCCCACCGGAACCTGCTTTTCAAAAGCTGAGTTTGAAGCTTTCATGTCTCGAGTACCCAAATCCATCATTGTGGTGTTAGATGAAGCTTACACAGAGTTTGCTGAAGATACTGATACTCCGAACGGGTTGGATTATCTTGAAGAGTGCAGCAATCTAGTCGTGACGCGTACCTTTTCAAAAGCTTATGGGTTAGCGGCATTGCGAGTGGGCTTTGCAGTTGCTAATTCTCAGATTACCAATTTACTCAATCGTGTTCGTCAGCCATTCAATGTCAGTAGTTTGGCGCAAGCCGCTGCAGTGACGGCTTTGGCTGATGTCGATTATTTGCAGCAAACGGTCCAAGTTAATAAAGAAGGCTACCAACAATTAGTAGATGGCTTTAATGCTCTTAACTTGGAATTTATACCCTCTGCTGCCAATTTTATTACCTTGGATATGAAACAAGATGCTCAGCCTATCTATCAAGCTTTGCTTCATCAAGGAGTGATTGTCAGGCCATTGGCTGTTTATGGTTTGCCTAATCACCTAAGAATTAGTATTGGCACTCAGGTAGAAAATCAACAATTTCTAGCAGCATTAGAAAAGGTGTGCTTGTGATACAGAAACTAGATCGAGTATTGGTAGTAGGTCTAGGCCTGATAGGTGGCTCTTTTGCGAGTGGAATAAAAAGTCGATCTTTAGCAAATACGGTTGTTGGGTATGATATCAACGAACAGGAGTGTCAGCTGGGCGTCGAGTTGAATGTTATTGATGAATATAACACAGACTTGCGAAGTGCAGCTGCCGAAGCCGATCTGATCATGCTAGCCGTTCCAGTTAAGGCGACAGAGTCGTTATTGGCAGAAATTTTTAAAGTGATAAAGCCGACGGCCATTATTAGTGATGTTGGTAGCACTAAAATGAGCATTATCGAAGCGGCTAACCGTGTTTTTGGTGCTCTTCCACATAATTTTGTTCCAGGGCATCCTATTGCAGGCGCAGAAAAAAGTGGAGTGACGGCAGCTAATCACGATTTGTTCGAGCGTCATAAAGTTATATTGACGCCACTTCAGACCACTCCTGTTGATGCTGTAAAGATAGTGGCATCTTTATGGGAAGCGCTAGGCGCTGACGTCCTAGAAATGTCACCAGAACGTCATGATGAAGTGTTAGCAGCAACCAGTCATTTACCGCACATATTGGCGTTTTCATTAGTCGATACCTTGGCTCATGAAGAGCAAAATAAGGATATTTTTCGTTATGCTGCTGGAGGTTTTCGAGACTTTACGCGAATCGCAGCGAGTGATCCTGTGATGTGGCATGATATCTGTCATGCCAATAGAGACGCCATTTTGGACCAAATTGACCAGTTTACAGATGGTTTAACGCGATTAAGAGCCGCCATAGATCAAGGCGATAGCCAAACGCTGTTAGGGATTTTCACCAGAGCACGAGTTGCACGAGAGTATTTTAGTACTCTGTTAACGGGAACTGCCTATGAGTTAAAGCCCGTCGTGCAAAAGGAAGCTAAAATATTACAAAAAAAGGAGGCAGGTTAATGCCCACCACAGAGTTAATACCTATTATCACTGTAGACGGCCCCAGTGGTTCAGGAAAGGGGACTATCTGCCAACGTTTGGCACAGCAAATGGATTGGCATTTATTAGATAGCGGAGCGCTTTATCGGTTGACTGCACTAGCTGCTCACCATCATGGAATTTCGATGGAAGATGAAGAGTCGATAAAAGTTGTAGCTGCACATTTGGACGTTCAGTTCCTTGCAAGCCATACTACAGAGATAAAAATAGTATTAGAAGGTGAAGAAGTTACCGATGCGATTCGTGCCGAAAAAATCGGTTCGGACGCTTCAGTGGTGGCATCAATGCCGACTGTTCGTCAGGCTCTATTGCAGAGACAGCGGGACTTTGCAGCTACTCCGGGGCTGATTGCAGATGGTCGAGATATGGGGACTGTCGTGTTTCCAGAAGCTCGATTAAAGATTTATTTAGACGCTAGCGCAGAAGAACGTGCAAGTCGACGTTATAAGCAGTTGATTAGCAAAGGAGTGAGTGCTAGCCTTGAAGATATCCTTTCGGATATAAAAGCGCGAGATGAGCGAGATATGAATCGCACTATCTCGCCATTGAAACCGGCGCCTGATGCGGTGATTCTGGACACCACCCAAATGACAATTGAGGAGGTGCTAGAGGTGGTGCTGGATGAAGCAAAACATAAAGGGCTGCGATAGGCAGTTTTACACTGAGGGTGCGGGTAATGAGTGAGAGTTTCGCTGAGCTATTTGAAGAGAGTTTACTAGAGCTTGAAATGGCCCCAGGATCAATTGTTACGGGAACTGTCGTAGCAATAGAAAATGATTTCGTAATCGTTCATGCAGGTCTTAAGTCGGAAGGCGTTATTCCACTCGAGCAGTTTAAGGACGACAAAGGTGTATTAACAGTTGCCGTAGGTGATGAAGTTAAGGTTTCCCTAGAAGCCATGGAAGATGGTTTCGGCACTACCGTACTCTCACGAGAAAAAGCCAAACGTGCAGAATCTTGGGGTGTGCTGGAGAAAGCTTACGAAGCCAGCGAAACCGTGACTGGATACATTACTGGTAAGGTTCGTGGTGGTCTCACGGTCGATGTTAATGGCATCAGTGCATTCTTACCCGGTTCCTTAGTCGATGTAAGACCTATTCGCGATACAGCCTATTTAGAAGGCCAAGAATTAGAGTTTAAGCTGGTTAAGCTTGATGCTCGTACCAACAACATTGTTGTTTCCCGACGTGCCGTCTTAGAAGAAGCTTACACCGAAGAGCGTGAAAAGCTGCTTGAAAATATGGAAGAAGGATTGGTCATTAAGGGTGTGGTGAAGAACCTGACCGATTACGGTGCCTTTATTGAGCTGGGTGGTATCGATGGTTTATTGCATATTACCGATATGGCTTGGAAGCGTGTTAAGCACCCAAGCGAATTGCTAACCATTGGTCAAGAGATCGATGTAAAAGTTCTTAAGTTTGATAAAGAGAGAAGTCGAGTTTCACTGGGTCTGAAACAGTTGCAATCTGATCCGTGGAATCAGCTAACCAGTCAAAGCAAAGTCGGTGATAAGGTACGTGCTCGTGTCACTAACCTAACTGACTATGGCTGCTTTGCCGAAATAGGTGAAGGTGTTGAAGGTTTAGTTCATGTATCTGAAATGGACTGGACAAACCGCAATATTCATCCTTCTAAAGTCGTTCAAGTGGGCGATGAAGTCGATGTGGTTATTCTAGATATCGATCAGCAGCGTCGTCGTATTTCCCTTGGCATGAAACAGTGCAGAGAAAATCCTTGGGAAGCCTTTGCTAAAAATAGTAACAAAGGCGATAAAGTTTCTGGTGTCATCAAGTCGATTACCGATTTTGGTATTTTCATCGGTCTTGACGGTGGTATCGATGGCTTAGTTCACTTATCTGATCTATCTTGGGAAGAGCCGGGTGAACAAGCTGTTAAAACCTATACAAAAGGTCAAGAAGTTGAGGCCGTCGTATTATCTGTTGATCCAGAGCGTGAAAGAATCGCGTTGGGTATCAAGCAAGTAGATACAGATCCTTTTGCAAGTTTTGCTGAAAATCATCCAAAAGGTGCTAAAGTTAACGGACAAGTTCTGAGCAGTGATGATAAACAGGTCATAGTTTCACTGGCAGAAGGTGTTGAAGGAATTCTGAAGGTTTCTGAAGTTTCTCGTGATCGAGTTGAGAATTTAGCTTCACTTTATCCGGAAGGAACTGAAGTTGAAGCTGTGATCGTTAGCTTGGATCGTCGGAATCGTACTGTGAACTTATCAGTAAAACAGCTAACAGAACAAGTTGAAAAAGAAGCCATCAAAGCAGTGAAAGAGCAAGCACCTGCAGAGCCAGCTGGCCCTACGACTATAGGTGATTTGATTAAGGCTCAGATGGAAAAAGATGGTCGATAAGGGTATCTTATAATTAATATCACTATCGACTGAGCGTTAAGCATTTAACGTTTTTAGTGGAGGAAACCATGACGAAATCAGAGCTTATTGAACGCCTGATTGAGCAGCACCCGCAATTATCTGTAAAGGATGTAGAGCTTGCGGTTAAAACCATGCTTGATCATATGACAGAGTCACTCGCTAATGGAGATCGTATTGAAATTCGTGGCTTTGGTAGTTTTTCGTTACACTACCGAGCTCCTAGGATTGGACGTAATCCAAAAACAGGTGAATCTGTCTCTCTTGATGCTAAATATGTACCGCATTTCAAGCCCGGTAAAGAGATGCGCGATCAGGTGAACAATAGTTTGAATGCTGGCTAAACGCCAGCAATTTGGAGGTTGAAACGTGCGTTTTCTAAAGCGTTTAATTGTGGTTTTGTTAGCGTTATGTGTGCTCTTAGTGGGTATTTTATTTACATTACATAACATGACCCCAGTGACAATCGATCTGATTTTCATCACTCTGCCTGAAGCTAGCCTATCATTGTGGCTTCTGGGTGCTTTTGCACTAGGTGGTTTTGTCGGTGTTATACTCAGTTCAGTAATGCTGATGTCATTAAAAACGCGCCTCTACTATTTAAACAAAAAAGTCACCACAACTCGTCAGGAGTTAAATAAGCTACGTACAACAGGTCTAAAAGAACCTGTTTGATATGTCAGATTACGCCCTGTTAGTGTTGCCAATAATTGCAGCAGTGATAGCTGTCGCTGCTGGTTGGCTATTAGGGCGTTTTCAATTGCGTCGCTCATCCTTATCCACTCATCGCCCGCCTAATCGTGATTATTATCGCGGCTTGGGTTCTTTAATTGATAATAAAGCAGATGATGCCGTCGAAAGCTTTATTAAAGCACTAGAAGTTAACTCAGATACTATTCCAGCTTACCTTGCCTTAGCGGACTTGTTCAGGCGAAAAGGTGAATATGATCGTGCTATAGAGATGCATCAAACGTTATTAGCGCGTACAGATCTGTTGCATGAAGACTTTATTCGTATTCAGCTTTCCTTGGCCAAGGATTACAAAGCGGTGGGTCTATTTGAACGTGCTGAAGGGTTGCTGCAATCTGTCATTACGGAAAACCCTCGAGATGAACAGCGGCATCTTGCTCGTCGTCAATTAGCCAAGCTTTATGAAGCTCAGCAAGAGTGGGAGCTAGCGTTAAAAGCTGCTATGAAACTACCAGATTCAAAACGCGCTGATATTGCTCATGAAATGGCTAATTATGCTTGCGAATTGGCTTTAGTAGCATTGGATAGCAATGATTCGGAAGTCGAAAGTTGGCTTAAACAAGCGTTAAGATTAGATCCAACTTGTGTTAGAGCTAATCTGATGTGGGCGCAGCACCGCATGAAAAAACATGCATGGAGAGGTGCGGTTAAGCATCTCAAAGAGGTATCCGATCAAGATACTAAAATGATTCCTGAAACCTTAACTATGTTGTCTAAATGCTTTACAGAAATGGGCAATCCCGATGCCTATGCAAACTATTTAGACCAGTGTTTAGCGATTAACCCATCCACAACAGCATGGATGGAGCGTGCCCATTTAATTGAAAAAGAGTCAGGTATTACCGCAGCTTCAGAATTTATGGTCAACGCACTTAGAAAGCATCCATCTTTGAAAGGTTTTCACTACTTAATCGATCTTAAGTTACAAGAAAGTACCTCAGAAGAGCGTGATCGTTTGATGATTTTAAAAGAGTTAACAGGTCAATTAGTTCAAAGCAAACCCAAATATCAATGCCAACAATGCGGCTATGAAAGCAAGCAACTCTATTGGCAGTGCCCTTCATGTAAAACTTGGGACAGTACTCGTCTGATCCAAGGTTTAGAAGGTGAATAGTTTAGGAAAATCCATGTCACACTCTAAAAGCCCCATCATTGTCGCGCTAGACTATCCAGATCAAGCTTCAGCCCTCAATATGGCATCCTTATTGGACCCTAATGATTGTCGAGTAAAAGTTGGTAAAGAACTTTTTACACGAGCAGGTCCTGCGGTCGTTGAAGCACTGCAAAAGCAAGGTTTTGATGTGTTTCTTGATTTGAAATTTCATGATATTCCAAACACCACCGCTATGGCCGTTAAAGCTGCTGCAGAGTTAGGAGTATGGATGGTTAATGTCCATGCTTCTGGTGGTCGAAGAATGATGGAAGCGGCAGCGAATATCCTATCTCAGGCGAACAGCGACACTCTACTCATCGCAGTAACCGTTTTAACGAGTATGGAGAAGTCGGATCTTGAAGAATTAGGTATCGACTTAGACCCAGCATTACAGGTTGAACGTTTGGCACACCTAACGGCACAATCTGGTTTGCATGGTGTTGTTTGTTCCGCCCAAGAAGCTGCTTTATTAAGAACCAGCTTACCTAAAGAGTTTTGTCTTGTGACCCCGGGTATTCGTCCTGCCGACTCAGAATCTGGTGATCAAAAAAGAATTATGACTCCTGTGACTGCACTAGAGCAGGGTAGTAGTTATTTAGTGATTGGCCGCCCTATTACTCAAGCAAAAGATCCTGCTGAAAGCTGTTCAGTAATTTTGACTGATATAAGAAACGCTGGTTTTTGCTGAAAAAATTGATTTTGATCAAAAGAAAGTCAGATAGGCTGAAATCTATCTGGCTTTTTTTGTAAAAGGATTTAAGATTTCTTTGCTGACTAGGAAAGTCAGTTACTTATCAACAAGGAGGTCTTCTATGAAACGCTCAATTTTGGGTGCATTCGCACTTGTCTTTGCACTAGCACTCAGTTCATCTTTACAAGCAACTTCACCCATTGATATCAACAGTGCTACAGCTAGTGAAATAGCCGCTGCATTATCAGGTGTTGGACCTGCGAAAGCCCAAGCAATCGTTGATTATCGAACTGAAAAAGGTGGTTTTGTTAGTATTGAAGAGCTAACCCAAGTTCAAGGTATCGGTCCTGCGACATTGGAGCGCAACCGTGACGTATTACTGTTAGAAACAACTTCTCAGCAGTAACAATCGTAACACCACCTTCTGACAATCAACTCTTTGGGGTTGGTTGTCAGAGCGTGAAAGCCAGCACTACAGGAATAAATAACAAGCTTCCCACGTTACCAATCAACACTATTGCGGCTACTAAATGCGGCTCCTGATTATAACGCTCAGACACCATATAGTTGAGTACAGCGGGTGGCAGCGCAGCAAACAGCAGTAAGTAGGCAAAGTGTTGTGCTTCCAGCTGGAAAAAAGGTTGTAAAGACAAAGCAATCGCTAAGCCTGTTACGGGTGCTAGTACAGCTCCCCACACGCCAATTTTCCAATGTGTAAAATCAATACTGGTCATGCGAACGCCAAGTGCAAACAGCATCAAAGGAATGGCAATCTGCCCTAGCATATCTACAAAAGTTCTTAAGGGTGCTGGAAGTATCCAATCGGTGTAGCTCCAAGCAACTCCGGCAATGGTTGCGATAATCATCGGCATTCTTAAGAGCTGTAATAGCTTGGTTTTGTTATCCAGAATATATAAGCCAAGAGTGAAGTGAAGCAGGTTTTCCACTAAGAATAGAACCACGGCTGCTGGTAAAGCCGCTTCACCAAAGGCTAAGACGATCAATGGAATGCCTAGATTGCCACTATTGGAAAACATCATCGGCGGTAAGAAGGTTTTCGGTTTAACACCAATAATGCGGCATAAAGGCCAGATGAGTATTCCTGATAAAATAATGACCAGTACTGCAGCCATAGCAAGTGGATAGTAGTTAGGAAGATCGAAGTTTTCTGCAGACATAACGGAAAAGATCAGTGCCGGCGTGAAAATATCAATATTCACCTTGTTGGCAACTGACATGTCTGTGGGGCGTTTGCGAGCATAAATAAAGCCGACTAATACGATCGCTAGTAGCGGAAAGATGGTCTGGAATATACGCTCGACCACCATCCATGAAGTGACTTCCATAACGACAAAACCTGTTACTTAGATAAACGAGTGACTATACGATTAAGTCACTGCTATGTCAGTGAGTTTGTGGTTAAATTATTGTGATGAGGTCAATAACAGAAACTAATAGATAAAAGACGACCTTTAATACTGATTAATGGCAGGACCGATGGTTTACAAAAACGTTAAGCAGCCAAAAATATCTGATGTGATAATGAGTCAGATAGAAGAGATGATTCTTGAAGGGACTTTCAGTCCCGGGCAGCAACTCCCACCTGAAAGAGAGTTGGCGGTGAAATTTGGCGTATCACGCCCCTCATTGCGTGAAGCGGTTCAAAAATTGATAGCGCGAGGTTTACTTACCAGTCGCCAAGGCGGTGGAACCTTTGTTAACGAAACTCTAGGTTCGGGCCTTTCAGACCCCTTGATGAAGTTGTTTGAAACTCACCCTGAAGCTCAATATGACTTGCTTGAGTTTAGGCACGCACTCGAAGGGGTTTCTGCATACTATGCCGCCTTGCGAGGAACCGCAGCGGATAAGCAAAAAATACGTAACTGTTACGAAGAGCTTCAGCGCTGTCATGATCAGCGTATGTTTGATCAAGAGGTAAAGGCTGATGTGGAGTTCCACTTATCCATTGCAGCTGCGGCACATAATACGGTTTTACTGCATATGATGCGCGCATTGTTTAGTTTGCTAAGCCATCATATTGGTGACAATCTTTCGAAAATCTATCCAAAACCTGACTACCGCCGCACTATTCATGATCAGCATGGTGTGTTGCTTGAGGCCATTGAGGCTGGTAACGCCGTTTTAGCAAGAAAGGCTGTGCAAGATCATCTTTCTTTTGTTGAAGATGCACTACAAGAACAGGGTAGAGAAAATACCCGAGTCGAACGCTCTTTACGACGTGTTGATGTAAATACAAAAGATAAAACAATAAGTTAAAATAAATATTCTTGTACTTTTATTACAAAAATAATTTGTTGCACTGCAAAACAACCCTAAAATAGCGGTTTTATGGACTTTTTTGACTGAAAAAGGTAGTATTACTACAAAATAATCTGTGCGGTGCAGCATGCAAAATCAGCTGTAACCGTCTAGTCTTTCAAAACTACAGTCATCTGCTGTTTGGAGATAATAAAAGTGCACGATATAAAAGAAGATGTGGATCCGATCGAAACTCAAGAGTGGCTAGATGCACTTGAGTCAGTAGCTAAGAACGAGGGCGATGATCGTGCTCGTTTTATTTTACAAAAACTAGGCAGTAAAGCATCAGACATAGGCCTTGGCGCAGCTGGTTCTTTAACGACTCATTACCGAAATACTATTTCACCAAAAGATGAAGCGAGGATGCCGGGCGACCTGTTTATGGAACGCCGTATCCGCTCATTTATTCGTTGGAATGCCATGGCAATGGTTATGCGCGCCAACGACAACAGTGATGCATTAGGTGGACACATTTCCAGTTTCTCCTCTTCTGCAACGTTATACGATATTGGTTTTAACTACTTTTTCCATGGTCCAGAAGGCGATCGCGAATCCGATATGGTGTTCTTCCAAGGCCATATCTCACCGGGTATTTATGCTCGCGCCTATCTAGAAGGTCGTCTGACTGAAGAGCAGATGGATAACTTCCGTCGTGAAGTTGATGGTAATGGTCTGTCTTCTTACCCACACCCTTGGTTAATGCCCGATTTCTGGCAATTTCCAACCGTTTCCATGGGTCTGGGTCCTATTCAAGCTATCTATCAAGCACACGTGATGCGTTACTTGTCTGCTCGTGATTTTGTTAAACGAGGCGATCGGAAGGTATGGGCATTCTTAGGTGATGGTGAGTGTGATGAGCCAGAATCCTTAGGTGCTATTTCGCTAGCAGGTCGGGAGCAACTAGAAAACCTCGTTTTCGTTGTCAACTGTAACTTGCAGCGTTTAGACGGTCCTGTTCGTGGTAACGGCAAAATTGTACAAGAGCTTGAATCTATCTTCCGTGGAGCAGGCTGGAACGTCATCAAGTGTCTTTGGGGTCGCCATTGGGATCCACTATTCGAGAAAGATGACAAAGGCTTGCTACAGAAGCGCATGGATGAAGTGGTCGATGGTGAGTTGCAAAACTATAAAGCCAACGGTGGCGCTTACACGCGTGAACACTTCTTCGGCAAATATCCTGAATTGTTAGAGATGGTCAAAGACATGACCGATCAGGATATTATGAATCTAAACCGTGGTGGCCACGACCCTTACAAGGTTTATGCAGCCTACCATGCGGCGATGAACCACAAAGGTCAACCAACCGTTATCCTTGCACAAACGGTCAAGGGTTACGGTACAGGTCAATCGGGCGAAGCTAAAAACGATACACACTCGATGAAAAAAGTCGCCATCGATGACCTAAAAGCTTTCCGTGATCGCTTCAATATCCCGCTGGATGATGAGCAGTTGGAAACGGTTCCTTACTACCGTCCATCGCCTGAATCTGCGGAAATGAAGTATATGTTTGAGCGCCGTAAGAAGCTAGGTGGCTTCTATCCGGCTCGAAGAAGTGTTTCTGAGTCACTGCAAACCCCTTCTCTAGAAGATTTTAGTAGCCAGCTTAAGGGTACGGGCGAGCGTGAAATTTCTACTCAGATGTCTCTTAACCGAGTGCTAAGTACTCTAGTTAAAGATAAAAATGTTGGTAGTCGCGTTGTTCCAATTGTTCCTGATGAAGCAAGAACCTTCGGTATGGAAGGTATGTTCCGTCAGCTAGGTATCTACACATCACAAGGACAGCGTTACACTCCGCATGATCGTGATCAGATTATGTTCTATAAAGAATCTAAAACAGGTCAGATTCTTGAAGAGGGTATCAACGAGTCAGGTGCATTTAGTGCATGGTTAGCTTGCGCTACTTCATACAGCAATAATAATTGCCCAATGATTCCATTCTACATTTTCTATTCGATGTTTGGATTCCAGCGTGTCATGGACTTGATTTGGGCAGCGGGTGATTCGCAAGCTCGAGGCTTCTTGATCGGTGCAACTTCAGGTCGTACTACCTTGAATGGTGAAGGTTTACAGCATCAGGATGGTCACAGTCATTTAATGGCGCAGATGATCCCTAACTGTGTCAGTTACGACCCAACCTATGGTTATGAGTTGACTGTTATTGTTCAAGATGGTCTGAAGCGTATGTTCCAAGACCAAGAGAACAAGTTCTACTACATCACGACCTTGAATGAAAACTATCAGCATCCTGATATGCCTGCTGGCGCCGAAGAAGGCATCATCAAAGGTATGTACTTGCTCGAAGAAGGCAAAAAAGCCGATCTTCGTGTGCAGTTGATGGGCTGTGGTTCCATTCTTCGTGAAGTGCGTGAAGCGGCAACAATTCTGCGTGAAGACTATGGTATCGAATCGGATGTTTGGAGTACCACATCCATTAATGAACTTCGTCGAGATGCTCAGGCGGTTTATCGCTGGAACATGCTGCATCCTGAAGATCAGCCACGTGAGTCATACGTAGAGCAGTGCCTGAAAGGTCGTGAAGGTCCCGTGATCGCATCAACTGACTACATGAGAATGTATGCAGATCAGTTGCGTGAATACATTCCACGTCGCTACAAAGTACTGGGCACAGACGGCTTCGGTCGCTCTGATACTCGTGCCAAACTGCGTGAATTCTTTGAGGTGAATCGTCACTACGTGGTGGTTGCTGCACTGAAAGCACTGCAGGAAGAAGGCAAGCTTGAAGCGTCTGTTGTCGCTAAAGCTATGCAGAAGTTCAACATCAACCCTGAAAAACCGGCTCCTTGGACCGTGTAAAACAGGTACTTCTGACAGCTATAGCGAGAGGATAAGATTGTGAGCAAAATTACAGTAACAGTTCCGGATATCGGCGGTTATGATGGCGTAGACATTATTGAAGTCTGCGTCAAAGAGGGTGATGTGATCGCAGAAGGCGATTCACTCATCGTATTAGAAACAGATAAAGCATCCATGGAAGTTCCTTCCACTGCGGCAGGTAAAATCACCAAAATCCTATTGAAGGAAGGTGATACGTGCAGCGAAGGTGATGCCGTTGTTGAATTGGAAGTAGAGGGTGGTTCCGCTCAAGAAGCAGCTCCCGCTCCAGCGCCTCAAGCGGAAACTGCGCCTGCAGCAGCTCCAGCACCTGCTGCTGCGCCTGCAGCCGCGCAGTCTAGTTCAGTCGAAAAAGTACTGATTCCAGATTTGAGTGGCGCGACTGATGTTGATGTCATCGAAGTGTTAGTAAAAGTGGGCGATACCATCGCAGAAGGCGATAGCCTGATTACACTTGAAACTGACAAAGCCTCGATGGAAGTGCCTGCCCCTATGGGTGGCGTCATCAAAGCGATGCACATCAAAGAAGGTGATCAGGTCAATGAAAACGATCTGTTGCTTGAGTTAGAAGTGGCGGGCGCGTCCTCAGCTCCAGCCCCTGCAGCAGAAGCACCTCAAGCAGAAAGTGCTCCAGCGCCACAAGCAGCATCTGCTGCTGCGCCCGTTGCTGCTGGCGGTATTGAAAAGGTATTGATTCCTGATCTAAGTGGTGCGACAGATGTTGATGTTATCGAAGTCTTAGTGAAAGCGGGAGACAGCATCAACGAAGGTGATAGCTTAATCACACTGGAAACCGACAAAGCATCCATGGAAGTACCTGCACCTATGTCGGGTGTCATCAAAGTGATGCATATCAAAGAAGGCGACAAGGTTAATGAAAATGACCTGTTGCTTGAATTAGAAGTTGCAGGTTCTGCACCAGCGGCAGCGGCTCCTGTGGCAGCTGCTCCTGCTCAATCGGCTCCTGCATCTGCACCAGCCACGGCTGCTGCACCTGCTCCAGCTAAATCGGCACCTGTCGCAGATTTGAATGCGCTTGAAAAGAGTAATCGTCAAGTTCACGCAGGTCCTGCTGTTCGTGCATTGGCACGTGAGTTTGGTGTTGATCTAGCCAAAGTGACAGGTACCGGACCTCGTAACCGTATTCTGAAAGAAGACGTGCAGCTTTATGTGAAGACTAGCTTGAAACAGCTTGCTGAGCAGCCAAAAGGTGCCGTGGTTACAGGTGGTTCTGGCATTCCTGCGATACCTGCCGTCGACTTCACTCAATTTGGTGAAGTGGAGATGGTCAAACTAAGCAAGATTGATCGCTTAACCCGCGACAATATGGCACGTTGCTGGCTGAATATTCCGCATGTTACACAATTTGATGATGCGGATATCACTGAGCTGGAAGCTTTCCGTAAAGAGATGAAAGAAGAGGCGCTGAAGTCAGGTGTTAAACTGACTCCGCTGCCATTCATGATTAAAGCCTGTGCTATCGCATTGAGCCGTCATCAGAAATTCAATGCATCTCTACATGCTGATGGTGAGCATGTTGTCTATAAGAAATATGTGAACATCGGTCTTGCAGTAGATACACCGAATGGTTTGATGGTTCCTGTGATCAAGGATGCGGATAAGAAGAGCGTCTATCAGCTTTCTCGTGAAGCAGCAGAGCTGGCAGGCAAAGCGAAAGATCGCAAGCTTAAGCCGAATGAGATGCAAGGCGCGTGCTTTACTATCTCAAGCTTGGGCGGCATTGGTGGTCAAGGATTCACGCCAATCGTCAATGCACCTGAAGTCGCCATACTGGGTGTATCTAGAGCAGATATCAAACCACGCTGGAACGGTAAAGAGTTCGAGCCACGGTTGATGATGCCTTTATGTCTCTCTTATGATCACCGTGCGATTAACGGTGGTGATGCAGGCCGATTCCTAACGGATTTAACTGGCTTGTTGAGTGATATCAGACGTTTGTTATTATGATCAAATAACTTGCTGTTTTAAAAATAAAAAACCGCGGAAACGCGGTTTTTTATTGGCTTTAATATTTACATAAACTAAGAAGCTGCTTTTAGTCTATGCCTTTAAGCTTCTTTCTTAGATACAAAAAACCAACCCGGAGGTTGGCTTTGATTAATGACAAACAATCAAG
>REDB01000207.1 GCA_007693685.1 Oceanospirillales bacterium | reverse complement strand
ACTGTTAAATAGACACCAAGATCAAAAAGCAGCGCTGTAGCAAGCTCAAACTTCCCGATGACTGGGAAATAAAAGTAACCAAACCATGAGGTTAAGAAAGGATAATCAAACACAAGACTGCCTACCCCCGTCAGACCAGCAATCATTAAACCAACCCCTATTAAAGGTCTAAACTGAGTTAACATGCGAACCTGAGCCCAGCGTATCCCACAGGCCACATATTGCAAACTTAATGCAGCAGCGGTAATTAAACCTGCAATAAACCCACCGCCCGGTAAATTGTGACCCCGAAGGAAAATATAAGCAGACACAAGTAGAGCCATAGGAAGTAATGGTCTTGCCAAGGTTCTTAATATCAGGGGGTAAGGTTGTGCATATCCATGCCAGGATTCATGTTGAATTGATGCATTGGCGCGCCCTTTTAAGCGAAGATTTCTAGTCAATGCAAATACAGCTAACGCAGCGATCGCTAAGACAGTAATTTCACCAAAAGTATCAAAGCCACGGAAATCGACCAAAATAACATTAACTACATTGGTACCTCCGCCACCAGTGACACTATTCTCTAAAAAGAAAGAAGAAATCGTCTGCTGTGGACGGGTCATTACTGCAAAACTTATTATCGATATGCCCAAACCTGCAACACAAGCGATAGCTGTATCACGGCGCACACGATATCGCTTTTGCTCTTCTGGTGAATGTTGAGGTAAAAAAGACAAGGCTAACATCATGATAAAGATAGCCATAACTTCTACCGAAAACTGAGTTAATGCAAGATCTGGTGCTGAAAAACGAGCGAATCCTACAGTAATTAATAGTCCTGTAGCACCAGTAAACAATAGCGCTATTAATCGCTGACGATGAAGCACTGCAACAGAAACTGCCATTAACATCATTAAAACTATTGCACCTGCTGACATAGGATCAATAGGCATTAATTCTGAATCACCTCGCCATTGTTTTAATTGAAATAAAGGCCAAGCAGTTAAAACTAAAGCCGCTAAAAATATGTAAATTAAATAACGCTGAAGCGATCCATTTTCAACAAGATGGACTGCTTCTTGAGCTCGAGAAATCAGCCAAAGCATACTTTTTTCAAAGATATCTTTTGCATCAACAGTTGGTAAGGTTTCATGCCAAGAAAATAAGAACTTACGGGCACTATAAAGAGCAGCGCCACCAGCAAATGTAATGATGGAAACTAATGTCAACCAAGAATTGTTCAACACACTCATATCATAAGGCGCCAACTCTATAAACAGCACCTGAGTAGCTTGAGCAGATATTACTACCGGATCTATAATGACAGACATAACCCATTCTGGCCAAAGCCCTATAAAAATGCATAAAGATGCAAAAAACGACAAAGGCAAATAGATCCAGTTACATAGTTTAGGCAAAGGCCAATTAGGCAATTCACACGGCTTTCCGTTAAAAAAAGTATTATGGAAAAGTCTAATGGCGTACCCCACGGAAATAGCAGCTGCTACAATTGCTAATAAAGCTATGATTAATGCAATTCCTCCCTCTTTTTCGATCGCTAAGCTCTCTACAATAAATAACTTCTTACTCATGTAGCCATTTAAATAAGGTAATCCAGCCATTGCAGCAATGGGAACAAAACTTAATACCGTAAGAATTGGATAGTATCGAAACAAACCATTAATTTGACGAAGATCCCTTGTCCCTGTCGCTTTATCAAGCGTTCCTGCCATCATAAATAAAGGAGCCTTGAATATAGCGTGGTTTAATAAATGAAACACAGCAATGCTTAGCGCAGCAGATGAACCGTAACCTAATAGAAGCGTAATTAATCCTAAATGACTAATGGTGGAGTAAGCCAATAAGCCTTTAATGTCATGCATAAAAATTGCAACAAAAGCACCCACAAGCAATGTCATAAACCCGATAGGAACGACATAGTAAAACCATAATTCACTGCTACTGAAAACAGGAAAAAGGCGCATCATTAAAAAGATACCCGCCTTAACCATAGTAGCTGAGTGCAAGTATGCAGATACTGGTGTTGGCGCCGACATTGCGTGTGGCAACCACAAATGAAATGGAAATTGAGCTGACTTACTGAAAACACCAAGTAAAAATAATGTAAGTATCCATGGGAAATAAGCATGCTTCTGTATAAGCTCACTGGCACCTATCACATCTGTAATTTGAAAGCTTCCAACCACACTCCCAATAAGAAGGATTGCTGCTAACAAAGCTAAACCGCCCCCTCCTGTAATGAATAAAGACAATCTAGCGCCACGCCTTGAAGCCTGTTTGCTGCCATAAAAGCCGATCAGCAAAAAGGATATTAAACTAGTTAACTCCCAAAAAATCAGTAAGAAAAGCAGATTTTCGGACATTACAATGCCAAGCATTGCTGCCATAAAGGCCAAAATCATTGCATAAAAACGACAAGAATCCGGTTTACCAGAAAAATACAGATGCGCATAAAAAATAACTGTTATGCCTATGACACTAATTAAAACAACGAACAAAAGAGCAAGCGAGTCTAGCCTTAAGGAAAAACTGATTCCTAAAGTGGGCAACCAGTCGATACTGAACAGAAGTGTGTTACCCGCTAGGATAGAGCTTACTTGAGGAGCAATGATAGTTAAAATGAGTACTGGAACGATAAGTGTTAAAAATGCTGCTAAACGGGTATGTTGCCGAAGAAACAAAGGTGCAGGAGTAAAGATAAGCGGTAATGACAATATCAACAGCAATGACATAAGACAATTCTCGCATCAATGATGGAATTTGCCTCACAAGCCAGAAATAACAAAAGGAAGTCAATAAGAGGTCAAGGTCACTATTTGAGTATTCATGATCTGTAAAAGGCAAAGTATTATTACGTGTAACTAGTCTTAAATCTATGCAGCCTTAGTATAGAAACCATGCAGCCTTGGTGAAATACAACAACAAAATTAAGCAATTGTGGTGAAAAGTAAAAAGGAGGTTTAGAAATGGGAAAGGTATATGGAGGCAACTCTACCAGCCACATCCCGGCACACGAGTCGACCGCTGTGGCTGCTCCCTTCCGGGCCTGACCAGGTTCACGGTGTATCGTTGCGAGAGGACCGGCAGAGTTACCATAACGCAATGACTCCTTGAAGAGTCGGCGCGAAGTATAAGCAGCCAGCCTATGAATTGCAAATCTTCTTTATGCACCCTCTCTTCGTGATACACTTAATCATCACACATCAATGCGTTTCAAGGGTCGCTTTTCATGGCAGGTTCATTAAAAGATCAACTATTCAAAGCTGGCTTAGCCAGTAAAAAACAAGTTAAAAAAGTAGAGCTAGATCAGCGCAAACAATCCAAGCAAGGCAAAAAGTCGAGTGCAAACGAATCCACCTCTACTGACGCCATTGAAGCGGCTCGACTGCAAAAAATTGAAAAAGATCGAGCGCTCAATGAAGCTCTCAAGCAAGAACAACAAAAGCGCGCCGCTCAAGCTGAAATTCGCCAACTCGTTCAGCAACACCGCATTCCTCTTCCAACAGAGGGTGATATACGCTACCAGTTTCTTAGCCAAGGAAAGGTAAAGCAAATTTGGATTAATGCCGACATTCAACGCCAGCTAACTAATCGCTCACTCGCTTTAGTCTGTGTCGATACACGCTTTGAACTGGTTCCTGTGGCTATCGGAGATCGAATCGTACAAAGAGACCCAACCGCAGTCATTAAAGAAGACACAGAAAAACGTGAAAAAATTGCAGCAGAGGAAGCTGAATATGCTGAGTTTCAAATTCCGGACGATTTAGACTGGTAAAAAAACACCAGACTGCTAAGGTTGATATAAAGATACTCAATTCATGAGGTTAAGATGGCATCATTGTCTGCTGCGCAACTCAACATACTGTTGGTTGAACCCTCACCAATGCAACGAAAAATTATTACACAGCAGCTCAATGCTGCGGGTGTCCTTGCCATTGACAGTGCAGACTCTGTCCAAGCAGCAACCGATTCAATCAAGCATATCAAACCTGACCTTATTGTCAGTGCACTGCACTTTCCGGATGGAACTGCACTCGACTTACTGGGTTGGATAAGACATACACCCGATTATGCAGAATTACCTTTCATGTTAGTTTCTAGCGAAACGCGCCGCGAACAACTAGAAACATTCAAGCAGTCAGGTGTCATTGCAATTCTTCCTAAACCTTTTACACATCAAAACCTAAGTTCCGCCATCGCGGCGACCATCGACCTGCTGTCTGCAGACGAGTTATCACTTGAGTTTTATGATACTGAAACCTTACGCGTGTTGATCGTTGATGACAGCAAAATGGCAAGAAAAATGATTCATCGCGTACTGAGTAATCTAGGTATAAAAAACTTTGCACAGGCAACAGACGGCACAGAAGCTATCACTATGCTTGAGAGTGAAACTTTCGACCTCGTGGTCACTGATTACAATATGCCGGAAGTTAACGGATTAGAATTGACCGAATATATTCGCAGTCACGAAACCCTCTCTCACCTTCCCATCTTGATGGTAACGTCTGAAGCCAACCAGACACATTTAAGCAATGTTGCGCAGAGCGGTGTGAATGCGATGGTAGACAAACCTTTTGAGCCAACTCTAGTTAAACGGTTGCTTCAGCGGATGCTGGAATAACCGTCAAGAACAGATAATGCTAGGCATAATGACGCTTAACACGCCTTGTTAAACCGCTTAATAGCGTATATGGAATCGTATTGCAGCATGCTGCGATCTCGTTGACAGAAAGATTAGCACCCCACAACTCAACCTTATCGCCAACTACCGCATCATCATGTCCTGTTAAATCAACGGTAATCATATCCATTGAAACTCGTCCGGCGATAGAAGCTCTTCTGCCGTTTAACCAGACAGGTGTGCCGCTTGGTGCGTGACGAGAATAACCATCTGCATAGCCAACCGCTAAAGTAGCGATACGCGTATTCGTTGCTGCTGTCCATGAAGCACCGTAACCGACCGCATCTCCAGCAGGGACCTCACGAATAGCAATAATCTCAGTAGACAATGTCATTCCAGGTTTTAATTGACTTGCCACAGGATGAGATTCGGCAAATGGACTAGCGCCATAAAGCATAATACCGGGACGAAGCCATTGATGATGAGCGCTCGGCCAGTGCATGACACCCGCAGAGTTTGAATAACTACGAGGTAAATCCAAGTCTTGAAGCGATGCAGCGAGAAGATCCAATTGATTCTGAGTATTTGGCCGATCAGGTTCATCCGCGCAAGCAAAGTGACTCATCACGACAATAGACTCCACCCCTTTTAAGGCTTGCAGTCGCTTTAAAACATCCGGCACATGCATAGGATCCACACCCAGCCGATGCATACCAGAATCAATTTTCAACCAGATATGCAATCCGTGCACATCCGCATGAAGCTGCAAATAATCTTCTAGTAAGGCCAGCTGTTCTAGAGAATGCAGGCTTGACCAAAACCGATGCTGATGAATCAGCGGTAGCTCTGAAGCTTCAAAAAAACCTTCAAGGAGTAAAATGGGACGCTGAATACCTGCTTCACGTAATTCTATCGCCTCTTCAATGGCGGCAACACCAAACGCATCTGCTTCAGAGTCCAATGCTTTTGCTACTGCAACTGCACCATGCCCGTATGCATCCGCTTTGATAATAGCAACCGCTTTTGAGTATTGAGCTTGAGATTTGGCGACACGATAGTTGTGCGCAATAGCGTCAAGATCAACCTGAGCAATTAAATTACGTGCCATTTTTACTCCTAAGAATCAGTTAGAACAAGATCGATACAGTGCTGATTAGTTAGATAAAACCATAACCGCTTCTACTTCTATATCGGCATCCTTAGGTAACGCTTTCACAGCATAAGCTGCACGTGCAGGGTAAGGCTCGCTAAAGTAACGTTGCATAATCTCATTCACCTGAGCAAAATTACCTAAATCACTCAGTAGAATGGTAAGCTTTACGCAGTCGGCTAGAGATCCGCCAGCAGCTTCAGCTACGGCTTTTAAGTTTTCGAACACGCGAACCGCTTGAGCTTCAAATGACTCAGTAACCATCTCCATGGTTGCTGGATCAAGCGGGATCTGACCAGACAGGTAAACCGTGTTACCTGCCTTTACTGCTTGAGAGTAGGGTCCAATCGCTGCAGGTGCCTTGTCAGTGCTGATGATAGTTTTATTGGTCATGTACTACTCCAAAAATGTGAGAGGTTAGAGATGATCGACATAGACTACTCGATCGTTTTTCATTAACCAGAGTGGCGAATACAAAAACGACTTTTCGTTTTCCGAAAGATACACTATATTAATTGATAATTATCAGATATATAATTTGAAATTAAAGGTATAATAGCTTTTTTTCTACAAAAAAATAATTTTTACAGGAAAAACGCCCGTGACAAAAGCACTTAGAGCAGGTCAAAGAAAACTGGACCGCATTGATCGCAACATTCTTAACATCTTACAAAAAGAAGGTAGGATTTCCTATACAGATTTAGCCGATCGAGTCGGTTTGTCAACCACACCCTGTATGGAGCGAGTCAAACGTCTAGAACGTGATGGTCTCATCACTGGTTACCATGCTCAGGTCAATCCTGCCATGCTTGGCTTTGATATGCTCGTTTTTGTAGAAATATCGCTTTCCTATCAATCGGCTGACGCCTTCGAGCTTTTCAGTAAAGCAGTATCTGAACTACCTTATATATTGGAGTGCCACCTAGTTTCAGGTGATGCTGACTATTTATTAAAGGCACGGCTTCAAGATATCACGCAATACCGTGCATTATTAGGCGATATGCTACTAAAGCTGCCAGGCGTTAAAAACTCTAAAAGTTACATCGTGATGGAAAGTGTTAAAGAAAGCATGGCACTACCTATAGGACCACCTAATTCTCATGGTTGAATAAGCCGAGTTGGTCCTCATTAGGAATAACCCTATAGATTACATTTGGCAATCTGCTTAAATCCGAGGATAATAGCCGGTTTTTAAACTAAGACGCAGCCAAGGTTGCGTTGAGATTTTTAGCCAAAGAGTGATGAACCTAATGAATGCCCGTGCTGATATGCCAGATGTTGCCGCTGATGCCAACCCGGTAAATCAAGAAACGCTGGATTGGGTGGGTATGAGTCATATCTCCCTTCCTGTGAACATTGCGCAACCCGGTGAAAAATGTCAGCCTGTATTAGCGCAACTAGACATTCACGTTGATATTGTGAACCCTGATGTCAAAGGGATTCACATGTCTCGCCTATATTTATTACTCAATACATTTGCAGCCGAGCAATTAGTAACCCCTAGTAGCATTGAAGCGCTTCTAAACCAAGTCTGCGAAAGCCACCAAGGTATTAGTGAATCTGCGATCTTACGCCTGAGTTTTGATTACCCACTTAATCGACCTGCACTCAAAAGTGACTACAGTGGCTGGAAACCTTATCCCTCTATCATTGAAGCTATTAAACAAGGTGATACCTTTTCGTTAGAGATCTCTGTAACGGTGCCCTACTCTTCAACCTGCCCTTGTTCTGCAGCACTATCACGACAACTTCTTCAAGAAGCTTTTAGAGATGATTTTGCTCAGCAAGACAGTATCTCGAAAGAGACCGTGGAAGCCTGGTTACGCTCAGAACGAGGCAGTGTTGCCACACCTCACAGCCAAAGAAGCTATGCTAAAGTTCGAGCAAAGATCAACGCAAACGATCACAACATTCTTCCGTTAGTCGCATTAATCGATACTATAGAAGGTGCTCTTAAAACCCCAGTTCAGACTGCCGTAAAACGTGAAGATGAACAAGAGTTTGCGCGATTGAATGGTGCCAACATGATGTTTTGTGAAGATGCTGCTCGACGACTCAAATCTGCCATGAATCAAATCAGCGACTATCATGATTTCTGGATTCGTGTAGAGCATCATGAAAGCTTGCACGACCATGATGCCGTTGCGGTAGTTAGTAAAGGTATTCCGGGTGGTTACTCCCCCCTTCTTCAGCGCTAATATATGAAGATCGAAATTAAGCACAAGGTTACACCTGATGAAGCAGGCTGCGATGCTGCAACTCTTTTAGCAAAACTTAGCGAACTTCCCAAACAGCGCATCAAAGATGCGATGACCAAGGGTGCCGTTATACTCAAGCGTAAGCAGGGTAAACGCTTACGCCGAGCAAAAGAAACTTTACTAGCAGGCGATCAACTCTCGCTGTGTTATGACGATAAGATACTGGCACTTTCCCCTCCTGAGGGCGCCTATTGCCTGAATCGATCTAAAACTTACAGTGTGTGGTACAAACCCGCTGGTCTGATGTCACAAGGTACTGCATTTGGCGATCATCTGGCACTACAGAGATTAGTTGAGCTTGAATTCAACTGCCCTGTATTTCTTGTGCATCGCCTAGATCGTGAAACATCAGGCATCATGCTGTTTGCCCATACCAAGTCCACTGCAGCTAAGCTTTCCCGCATGTTTGAGCAACATCAGATCGAAAAGATCTATCAGGCTACCGTACTCGGTCAAACTGATGAGAAAGGATCAATCACAGAACCTCTTGATAACAAGCCAGCTATGACTCATTACGAACGGATTGGTTACGATTCACATTCTAATCAAAGCCAACTTCGAATTAGTTT
>REDB01000105.1 GCA_007693685.1 Oceanospirillales bacterium | reverse complement strand
AGGGCCTAAATTTCTGAATCGATGAGGTTGACGGCTATCAAAAAGATAGGCATCGCCCGCTTTCAAAATTTGTTTACGATCACCGACGGTCAACTCAATTGCGCCTTCGATGACAATCCCGCCTTCTTCTGATTCATGCTGAAGCATTGCTTTACCTGTGTCCGCACCAGGGGCATAACGCTCGTAAAGAATTTGCAGATTGTGATGGCGCATATCTCCGACCTGCAAAAACTCAACAGGGCCTGATGCTAAGGGCAATAGATCTGACGCCTTAAAGAAGACTCGGCTCTCTTCCGGTGTTTCAAGCGCAAAAAAATCGGTTAAGGACATCGGAATCACTTCAAGAATTTTCTTTAATGAAGAGACTGAAGGACTGCTTTGATTATTCTCTATCAAGGAAATAGCGGCATTCGTTACGCCTGCACGCTTAGCTAATTCACGCTGGGATAAACCTGCGTTTTGGCGCACAAACCTTAGGCGAGAACCTAGCTCAAAATCATCGCCAGTATTGTTTATCTCATTCACTACACATGACTCCGTTAATGCACTATGTTTAAACACTCATATCGCAAAAAGCACCAAGTTGGAGCATAAAAATGCACTTGCAATACAACATTCAAGTATGCGATAAATAAACTTAACACGCGGGCCATCAGATGTCCGTCAAGGAATACCCTAATTGGCACAAAACCTGCAAAAACTTTCTTGAAATAGTTTGAAGGTTGTCATTAAGGGCCGTTCCTTGGGGAATAATAACTATAATACCCACCCGTTAGAAGTGGAGTGTTATTTTTCGCCCTTGCTGTCAATTTTTATTAACAAGTCAGTATCCACTGACGCAGGAGGAGAAAGATATGCAGACAGGCACGACCAACGAGCCTTTAGTGCGTTTCACCGGCGTACAAAAAACCTATGATGGTGAAACCTTAGTTGTTAAGGATCTTAACCTTAACATCCAAAAAGGCGAATTTGTCACCCTGCTAGGTCCATCTGGTTCTGGAAAAACAACCTGCCTAATGATGTTGGCAGGGTTTGAAGTTCCAACAAGTGGCGACATTTTCCTCGGCGAACAGCGCTTGAACACACTTCCTCCGCATAAACGTAACATCGGCATGGTATTCCAAAACTACGCTCTGTTTCCGCATATGACGGTTGAAGAAAATCTCTTTTATCCATTAAAAACTCGTAAAGTACCTAAAGCCGAAGCTCGAGCTAAAGTCGATAAAATTTTGCAAACGATTCAGCTTGAATCCTTCGCAAAACGTCGTCCTTCGCAATTGTCAGGTGGCCAGCAACAACGAGTCGCTCTGGCTAGAGCTCTGGTTTTTGAACCTCAACTGGTTTTAATGGATGAACCCTTAGGTGCCTTAGATAAGCAACTACGCGAACACATGCAACTTGAAATTAAGCATTTGCACGAAAATCTGGGCTTAACCGTGGTATTCGTTACCCATGATCAAAGTGAAGCTTTGACCATGTCAGATCGTGTTGCGGTGTTTAATGATGGCAAGATTCAACAGATCGATACGCCACAAGCCCTGTATGAATACCCTGCCAACTCTTTTGTCGCTCAATTCATCGGCGAGAACAATACCCTGATGGGTAAAGTGAATGCACTCGATGGAGATTTCTGTAGCGTGAGCTTTGGTGATGGTTTAGGTACCCGAGCGTCGAGAATTCAAGCCCTTTCGGCTGGTAGCCCTACGCGACTTTCTATTCGTCCAGAACGAATTCGTCTCAATGGTTCCAGTGAAGGTCTGCCAAACCGCTTTAAAGCGAAACTGCATGAGTTTATCTACCTAGGTGATCACTTGCGTCTGCGCTGTGAGCTGGCCGGAAACGACCAGTTTTACGTTAAGGTTCCGGTCAGTGAACTCTGTCCATCTTTATCTGTTGGCGATTTCATTGATATCGGCTGGCGTGATGAAGATGTTCGAGCACTGGACGCATCCTAATTTAGCTGCAACACACTCCCTGAAAACCACTCGTCAATATCGGAGACGATTATGAAACTAAAAAATAACATGACTAAACAACTTCTAACTGGTGGCCTATTAACGGCTGGCTTGGCTCTAGCAGGTAACGCTCAAGCCATTACGGTTATCTCTTTTGGTGGTGCATCGGGTGACGCCATGCAAGAAGCCTATTACGCACCTTTTTCTCAACAAACCGGGAATGCAGTCACTCCTGGTGATTATAACGGTGAATTTGCTCGTATTCGTGCGATGGTTGAAACTGGCAATGTGAGCTGGGATGTCGTTGAAGTTGAATCTCCTGAATTGGCTCGTGGTTGCTTCGAAGGACTATTTGAACCAATTAACTGGGAAGTATTGGGCATTGCTGATGATTTAATCCCTGCTGCAGTAACTGAATGTGGCGTGGGTACCTTCGTATGGTCCACAGTTTTAGCTTATGACGCTGATCGCCTGCCACGTTCACCAGAAAGCTGGGCAGACTTCTGGAACGTTGAGGAGTTTCCAGGAACCCGCGGCCTTCGTCGTGGCGCTAAATACACGCTTGAGTTTGCCTTACTCGCGGATGGCGTATCTGTCGAAGATGTTTACGATGTTTTAGCCACACCAGAAGGTGTTGATCGTGCATTCGCAAAACTTGACGAAATCAAACCACATATTCAGTGGTGGGAAGCGGGTGCTCAACCTCCTCAGTGGCTAGTTGCAGGTGATGTTGTTATGTCTTCAGCCTACAACGGTCGTATCGCTGCAGCACAAGAAGAAGGTCGTAACCTAGAAATCGTATGGAACGGTAGCCTTTACGATTTGGATTACTGGGCAATCGTTCAGGGCAGTAACCATGTAGAAACCGCTCACGATTTCATTCGATTTGCTAGCCAACCTGAACCGCAAGCGGAATATTCTAGCCGTATCCCTTATGGTCCAGTAAACCCTGCTGCGATTGAACTCCTAACTGAGAAACAAGCGTCTCGTATGCCGACTGCTGAAGCTAACCTAGAAGGTGCTTTAGCGGTTAACACTGATTTCTGGGTAGATTTCGGTGAAGAGCTAGAACAACGCTTCAACTCTTGGGCTTCTCGTTAATTGAACTATTGAACTCCAATGGTCAAGGATGACCTTTTTCCGATTCACAACGGGTCTGACGAAGACCGGAGGAGATAATGACCAGCATAACGGCCAACCATACGGCAACGGATAATCAACCGATTGCCGGCCTAAAGGCGCAACTTCGCCGCGCTGAACGCATGAAGAAAATTAAGGCTATGCTACTTGTTGCACCGCTAGCCCTATTTTTAGTTATCGCTTTTGTAATGCCTATCAGTAGTATGCTTTGGCGCAGTATTGATAATACTGAGGTAGGCTCAGTAATGCCTCAAACCGCCGCTGCAATTTTAGATTGGGATGGTCAAGGCATTCCTGACGAGGCTGTATTTGCAGCTTTTGCACAAGAATTAAGAGAATCCAGAGCAGGTGGTGGTCTTGGACGTATCGGTCGTCGTCTAAATTATGAAGACCCTACTTTTAGATCCTTACTCACTCAAACACTTCGTGGCTTACCTGCCACTACAGAAGTGACTTGGACTGAAGAACTGATCGGTATTAATGCACGCTGGAATGAAACATCCACTTGGTTAGCCGTTCAACGAACTGCACCCACAGTAACTGATCGCTATTTATTGGCAGCACTGGATTTGGAAAGAGCCGAAGCTGGTCAAATTGCTAAAGTAGCTGAAAATCAAAGACTGTATGTTCAAGTATTCAAGCGCACGTTAGTCATTGCAGGTGGAGTGACGTTAATTTGTTTATTCCTTGGGTTTCCACTGGCATACCTATTGGCAACCTTACCAACGTCGAAAAGTAATTTACTTTTAATATGCGTGTTACTGCCCTTCTGGACATCATTACTAGTAAGAACCGCTGCATGGATTGTATTACTTCAATCCGGAGGTCTGGTGAATTCAGGTTTAATGTGGACAGGGATTATTGACGCTCCGATTCAACTGGTTTTTAACCGTATCGGTGTATTTTTCGCAATGGTACATGTCTTACTGCCCTTTATGATTTTACCGCTTTACAGTGTTATGAAGAGCGTTCCATCAACCTATCAAAGAGCAGCGATCTCTCTGGGGGCACATCCTTTTGCAGCCTTCTGGCAGGTCTATGTACCGCAAACGCTATCAGGCATTGCTGCTGGAACGATTCTAGTCTTCATCATGGCACTGGGTTACTACATCACCCCTGCACTGGTAGGCGGCCCTTCTGATCAGATGGTCAGTTACTATGTAGCTTATTACACCAACACCACTAACAACTGGGGAATGGCGGCTGCATTAGGTGCGTTACTGTTGATCGTGACACTGTTGCTATACATGGTCTACCACAAGCTGGTTAATCAAAAACAACTGGTGCGGAGCTAATCTAATGAGTTTACAACCTTACGCTTCCCCTATTGAACGAATTTGGTTCTGGGTATTTAGAATTTTCTGCGGATTGATTCTGCTGTTTTTGATGGTACCGGTGTTGGTCATTATTCCGCTATCTTTTAGTGATAGTAGCTTCTTGACCTACCCGATACAGGGGTTTTCATTACGCTGGTACGAGCAGATCTTCAGCTCAGGCCCTTGGATGGATTCCCTTAAAAACAGCTTAATTGTGGCACCCTTGGCAACGATTCTTGCCATGATCTTTGGTACCTTGGCTGCTGTCGGTTTGAATCGTGCAGATTTCCCAGGTAAAGGCTTGATCCTAGCGCTGCTAATCTCGCCAATGGTCGTTCCTTTGGTGATCGTAGCGGTGGGGATGTATTTCTTCTTCGCCAACTTGGGTCTACTAAACAGCTACACTGGCTTGGTGATCGCTCACGCAGTATTAGGCGTACCTTTTGTAGTGATTACAGTAAACGCAACACTACAAAACTTTGATTACAACCAGATCAGAGCGGGTGCTAGCTTAGGTGCAAGTCCATTAAGAGTGTTCTTCACTGTGGTACTACCCCAAATTATTCCGGGTGTTGCTTCTGGTGGATTGTTTGCCTTTGCGACCTCATTTGATGAGGTGGTGGTAGCACTCTTTATTGCCAGCCCAACAGAAAGAACCTTACCGATTCAAATGTTCTCAGGTATTCGAGAAAACATTAGCCCCGCTATTGCAGCGATGGCTACTTTACTGATTTTGCTGTCTGTCGTGCTGTTGCTGGTGATGGAATTACTTCGTCGCCGAAGCGAAAAACTCAGCACACATAGATAAACCAGAAAAACACGAGTGGCTCTAGTGCCCCCAATTCGTGCATGACATTGGAGATAAACATGCTACAAGCGATGCAGCTGTTTCGACAGCAAGCTTATATAAACGGTGAATGGGTCGATGCAGACAGCGGCAAACGCTATAGCATTCACAACCCAGCAACCGGAGAAAAACTAGGTGAAGTCCCCAGCATGGGATCAGCCGAAACTCAGCGTGCGATCGATGCGGCAGAAGCCGCGCTACCAGCATGGCGAGCTAAAACAGCCAAAGAACGTGCAGTTATCTTGCGCCGCTGGTTTGACTTAATGATGCAACACCAAGATGATCTTGGTCGCTTAATGACGCTTGAACAGGGTAAACCACTGGCAGAAGCTAAGGGTGAAATTGCCTATGCGGCATCCTTTGTAGAGTGGTTTGCTGAAGAAGCCAAGCGTGTTTATGGCGAAACGATTCCAGGTCATCAAGCAGACAAGCGCATTGTGGTGATCCGCCAACCTATTGGTGTAACAGCGGCGATTACACCCTGGAACTTCCCATCGGCGATGATTACCCGTAAAGCAGCACCTGCTTTAGCAGCTGGCTGTACCATGGTGTTAAAGCCTGCACCACAAACACCTTTTTCAGCCCTAGCCCTAGTGCAATTAGCAGAAGAGGCCGGAATCCCTGCGGGAGTGTTAAGTGTTGTTACCGCAACCGCTGAAGATTCCATCGATGTGGGTAACACCTTTTGCAACAGTGATGTGGTGCGTAAACTTTCCTTCACTGGCTCGACTGGTGTTGGTATCAAACTGATGCAACAGTGTGCGCCGACCTTGAAAAAGTTATCACTGGAACTCGGTGGCAACGCTCCTTTTGTGGTGTTTGATGATGCCGATCTGGATGCTGCCGTTGAAGGTGCGATCATCTCTAAATACCGCAACGCTGGACAAACCTGTGTTTGCGCTAACCGTATCTATGTTCAGAAAGGAGTTTATGACGCCTTCGCTGAAAAGTTTGCGGTTGCAGTTAAAAAGCTCAACGTGGGTAATGGATTAGATGAAGGCATCACCACCGGCCCTCTCATTGATGCTAATGCAGTGAAGAAGGTAGAAACACATCTTCAAGATGCGCTTAGCAAAGGTGCAAAGCTGACTGTTGGCGGTAAAGCACATGAGCTAGGTGGAACCTTCTTTGAACCCACCATTATTACGGGTGCAACATCGGACATGTTGATCGCCAAAGAAGAAACCTTCGGTCCTTTAGCACCTCTGTTTGCCTTCGAAGATGAAGCCGATGTTATTCGCATGGCGAACGATACCGAATACGGCTTGGCTGCTTACTTCTATGCTCGTGATTTAGGTCGTGTCTGGCGCGTCGCTGAAGCACTGGAATACGGCATGGTCGGCATCAATACCGGTGTAATCTCAACCGAAGTTGCCCCCTTCGGTGGTGTGAAATCTTCGGGTCTAGGACGTGAAGGCTCACGTCATGGCATCGAAGAATATCTCGAAATGAAATACCTCTGCATCAATATTTAAGTATCTGGAGACAAGACTCATGAGTAAAACCAATGCAGGCATGATCGAACGTAAAACACAGGCAGTTGCCCGTGGTGTCGGCCTGGCACATCCACTTTTTATCGACTCTGCCCGCAATGCAACCTTAACGGATGTAGAGGGACGCGAGTTTATCGACTTTGCTGGCGGTATCGCTGTATTGAATACCGGTCACCTGCATCCCACCGTAAAACAAGCCGTTGCTGATCAGTTAGAAAAACTGTCACATACCTGTTTTATGGTCATGGGATATGAGCCCTACGTTGAGGTGTGTGAAAAAATTAACGCCCTAGCAACAGGCCCTTCACCGAAGAAAAGTGCGCTATTCACTACCGGCGCTGAAGCGGTTGAGAACGCCATCAAAGTGGCACGCGCTCACACAGGCCGTACCGGCGTGATTGCTTTCGGTGCTGGCTATCATGGTCGTACCATGGCGACCTTGGCGTTGACGGGTAAGATCGCACCTTACTCAAGTGGCATGGGCCTGATGCCAGGTGATGTCTACCGCGCTCAATATCCTTGTGAGATTCACGGCGTCTCAACCGCTGATGCACTCGCTTCTATCGAACGTATTTTTAAGTTTGACGCAGAAGCCTGCAACATTGCAGCGATCATTCTTGAGCCTGTTCAAGGTGAAGGTGGTTTCTATGTTGCGCCAAAAGAGTTTATGCAAGCACTGCGTGAACTTTGCGACAAGCACGGTATTCTGCTGATTGCTGACGAAGTTCAAACCGGTGCGGGTCGTACAGGTACCTTCTTCGCCATGGAGCAAACCGGTGTTGAACCGGATATCACCACATTTGCTAAATCAATTGCCGGTGGTTTCCCATTGTCAGGTATTGTCGGTAAAGCCGATATTTTGGACAGCATCGCACCCGGTGGCCTAGGTGGCACTTATGGTGGTAGCCCAACCGCCTGTGCGGCAGCGCTAGGTGTATTGCAAGTATTTGAACAGGAAAACCTATTAGCTCGTGCTAAGGAAGTCGGTGCTAAACTGACTAGCCACTTGAAAGAACTGGCTAAAAAGCACAGCGTCATTGCAGATGTCCGTGGCTTAGGTGCAATGATTGCGATGGAGCTGATTGATGAGCAAGGTCAACCTCAACCCGAACTCACCGCTAAGGTTGTTGCCAAAGCACGTGAAAAAGGGCTGATCCTGATCTCTTGTGGTATGTACGGCAATGTTGTCCGCATCCTCGTGCCTTTAACTGTGCCAGATTCGCAGTTACATCAGGGTCTAGAGATCATTAACGAGTGTTTTGCTGAACTCGCTTAATCCTTGCTCAATTTAATAAAATCGGTTTAATAAAATCGCCCGCTTCTGCGGGCGATTTTTTAAACAAGCTAAGCTATACTAATGCCTTAGTCTAACTCAATGTCATAGGAAGCGGCTTCATGAGCGAAGAATACAAAACACTGGCTGAAATGGGTATCGAAGAGGTCTCTGAAATAGAGAAGTTTTCTACACGCCAAGAAGGCGATATGGATATCCTAAAAATCTACTTTTATCGAGATCCAGGCGAGTGGTTTGCGAAAAGCAAAAAATTCAAATTTAAGCGACAAGTGAAAACCGTTCGTGTCAATGAAGGCAAGGTCAACTATCGCGAAACCTCAGAATCATCACCCTATTTCCTTCGTGCACTGACTGAGCTAGAAAAGCTTTCTGATAAAATGCACAGCGTGAAAGGACGTAAAGAGATCCTTCTTGATGAAGTAGATCACCTAGAAAAAGTGATGGAACGCAAAATCGCCGATATTCGTCGTCAGATTGAAGAGCTTTAATATAATAGCTTTGTTTACGATAGTCTTCTTTATGCATAACGCCCATCAAGCCATGCCAAATAAGGGTATGGCTGATGAGCGAATATCTGATTAGAAGGTTATCGCTAGATAACACCCTTCTCCCTCAACTCTGCCAACTC
>REDB01000070.1 GCA_007693685.1 Oceanospirillales bacterium | reverse complement strand
ATTTGATACATATCACCTGTTAATGCATTTTTCTTTTCAGGACGATTTAAGGTTAATGTCAATACGCCCTGAGTAGATAGCTCCTTTAGGATCACATCACTCATTCGCTTTTCTCCTGATAGAGTTCTGCTTGTGATGCAAAACGATTGGCGGCGCTGTGATATTCATTGACCATTCGATCCACCAATTCAGCAGTCGATGGAGCATCGCTTATAGATCCAACTCCGTGACCTGCCGACCAGATACTTTTCCAAGCACTCGCTCCACCTTCAGGAGCTTGTAACTCTTCACCCAGATCGACTTTTTTCTTTTCACCACTTTCAGGATCTAAACCAGCTATTTCTAAGCTGGGTTTTAAGAAGTTTGCCCAGATACCGGATACTTTGGGCGTATAGGTAATATCAGACGCACTCGATTCAATGATCATCTGTTTATATTCTGGGTTAGCACGACTTTCTTGCGTGTTGATGAAGCGCGTACCCATATAAGCAAGGTCCGCACCCATCATTTGTGCTGCGGCAACATCTTGTCCAGTTGACATAGAGCCGGATAGGATCAACGTACCTTGATAAAACTGGCGAATCTCTGACAGCAAAGCAAAAGGATTTAAGGTTCCAGCATGACCACCGGCGCCGTTACAGACGGCAATCAAGCCATCGACACCGGCTGCTGCTGCTTTTTTTGCATGGCGAATATTGATGACATCGTGGAAGACCAAACCACCATAGCTATGCACTGCATCCACTAGATCTTTTACTGCACCTAAGGAAGTGATAATGAGTGGTACTTTGTGCTTGATGCATAATTCCAGATCCGCTTGAACGCGGGGATTGGTTTGATGAACAATTAAGTTAACACCAAAAGGAGCGGCTTTTTTTCCGGTTTCTTGTTCAAAAGCTTCTAGTGCTTCACGAATTTGAATTAGCCATTGCTCAAATCCCTCGCTGCTGCGCTCATTTAAGGCGGGAAAGGTTCCAACAACACCGGCTTTACAGGCTTCTATCACTAACTCAGGGCCTGAAACTAAAAACATCGGTGCAGAAATTAGGGGCAAGCGTAACCTGCCCTGAAAAGATTCAGGGATACTCATTATTCTTCTCCGTTTATTGCTTGAACGCTAAGGTCCTTGGGTTAATGTAACCCTAGCGTTTTGGCGGTTCAGGTGTATAGAGCTCAGGCAGATAGGTTTTAACTGCCGAAGAGTTTTGTGCCCAGGTGTGGCAGGTATTCAATAATCCATTCGCACCGAGCTTTACCATATCCGTATCACCACTGGGCCAAATCGATTGAACCGCCGTGGTGGTTATCGGCTTTAACAGTTCATTTAAGTGAGTGCAGCCATTAGCCCCACCCGTTAATTCAAGCGCTTTGCGGTGCCAGCCCGGACCAATTTGTGTCCCTTCCAGTTGCTTATAGGCTCTAGCGATACCCGGACACATTTGAAAAGGCGTATCATCCATACTGGCTTCAACTTGATGGATAAAAAGCTTTTTATCCATCGTGATTCGCATACGCATGTCGTGAAAAAACTCACCTGCTCCAACATAACCTCCGCGCTCTGGGTTATCGATTGAATGCGTTTTTTTATCGGTCATTCGCGCTTCAATATCCCACAGACCATCATCTCGCAAGTACCCCTCACAGACGATTTCACGACGGTGGTGAAGGGTTCTACGGGCAGGCTTTGGCAAAGGCATTCGGTCATTACTCCTCAATATTGAGTTCAAAAAAGGGCCTGCAATCAGGCCACTTCTTGTTTGACCTGCTGCTCTTTCAGCATGCGTCTAAGCACCTTACCAACGTTAGTTTTAGGCAACTCATCCACAAACTCTATCTGTTTCGGTATTTTATAACGAGTAAGGTACTCTTTACTCCATGTTTTAAGTTCTTCAACATCTGGCTTTTCATCTCGTGCAACAGCAAAGAGTTTGACCGCTTCACCGCTATGCTCATCAGCAATACCAATGGCTGCACATTCCAGAATAGCCGGATGTGAACAGAAAACATCTTCCACTTCGTTGGGATAGACGTTAAAACCTGACACTAAAATCATGTCTTTGGCGCGATCCACGATTCGCAGAAAGCCACCCTCTTCGCGTACGGCAACATCACCCGTTAAGAAATAGCCATCATCGGTAAAGCAAGCTGCTGTCTCTTTTTCCTTCTGCCAATAGCCAACCATGACTTGGGGACCTTTCACACACAGCTCACCAGGAACGCCATCGGCAACTGGTTCGCCGTCGGGATCTAAAATGGCGACTATCGTTTCCGCTACCGGGACACCGATAGTACCAAGCTTAATGGCACCGGGGCGATTGATAGAAACAACAGGAGAAGTTTCGGTTAAACCATAACCTTCCATAATTTCGCAACCCGTTACCTCTTTCCAGAGATCAGCCGCTTTATGGGTTAACGCACAACCACCCGATATAGTCAGTGTGAACTTGCTAAAATCGACCGACTTGAAATCAGGGTTGTTACATAGAGCAATGAAAAGAGTGTTTAAGCCCATAAAGGCAGACATCTGCCACTTCTGCATCTCTTTGACAAAGCCAGGAATATCACGTGGATTGGGTATTAGAACACTATGTCCACCATAGCCCATGACCACAAGTGAGATGGTGAAAGCGTAAATATGATAAAGAGGTAAAGGGGCGATGACGGTTTCAACACAACCTTCAGCAGCTTCATCAAGAACATTAACACCTTGAAGCATGTTAGAAATCAAGTTTCCGTGCGTCAGTACCGCGCCTTTGGAAAGACCTGTGGTCCCGCCTGTGTACTGTAAAACAGCAATATCATCAGTTTTGATAGTGACGGGAGAGGGTTTTTGTCCGACGTACTTCATCAAGACTTCGCGCAGATGAAGCGCTCCAGGCAGGTAGAAATCAGGCTCCATCTTTTTAATGTATTTAACTGCGGCATTCAAAAGATAGCGCTTAACAAAACCATGCAAGTCGCCAACCTGTGTCAAAAACACAGTTTTAATGTCGGTATTCGCTATAAAATCTTGTGCTTTATGCGCCATACTCTTGTGAATGACCAGCGCTTTAGCACCTGAATCTTTAAACTGATGCTCCATTTCACGAGGGGTGTAAAGCGGATTGGTATTCACTATCACCAAACCTGCTTTCAACGCACCAAAGAGTACGACTGGATACTGAATCAGGTTAGGCAATTGGATCGCAATACGATCACCGGGCTTTAAATCGGTTTCTTTTTGTAAGTAAACGGCAAATGCATCTGCTAACTCATGAAGCTCTGCATAATTGAGTGTTCGCCCAAAACTGGTAAAGGAAGGTTTTGAGGCAAACAGCTGGCAGCTTTGCTCGAATACATCAACAATGTTGTTAAATCCCTTAGGGTTTAGGGATTTAGGTATCAGACTTCCGCGTGGCATGTCCATAGGATGATCCTGATATTATTATTATAAAATCTAGTTTATTGGGCTAAAGTATAACCCGATTATAGCAGCCAAAGTCGATAGATATCACTGAAAAAGCTTATCAAAAAACATCTATCGACCAGACTAAAAATCGTTAAGCGTCAAAACTACAGTGGAAAAATTGACGTTAAACGTGTTGCCAACATGATATCTCCGTCGGCTTGGATACGGCCGGTCATAAAAGCCTGCATACCATCTGTTTCACCGCTCATCACTTCTTCAAGCGTTTGGCTGTCCATGGTGAGGGTTACGGTTGGCTCACCGTGTGCCAGCTGCTCTACTTTGCACTGACCATTATCAACGGTAACTGCCCAAGCATCGCCATCAGTGATTTGATATTGAAAAACTGCTTGTAGATCGCCTGCAGCTGCTGCGTTAAAACGCTGTTCCATTGATGTGAATACCGCATTTAAATCTGCCATTGTCGCCTCTCCTGTGGTGGGCTGTTTTTTATAACGTTTCGCATTTAAGCTTAAGGCTGCGGACAGCACACGCTGTCCGGCCTTAGTGCGTAATAGAGATTTCATTCTTCAGACAACCTTAGAATGAGAAATGTTCACTGTCCAAAGACATCAAGTTATCTGCGCCAGCAACCATTAACTCTGCCAAACTACGAGTACGAGGTAGAATGCGAGCAAAGTAGAAGTTTGCAGTTTTCAGCTTAGCTTCATAGAAGTCAGCTTCTGTTGACCCTTCTTCCAATTTAGCCAAAGCTACTTCTGCTTGACGAGCCCACAACCATGCCAAGGTGATGTAACCTGAGTACATGAGATATTCAACCGCTGCTGCACCGACTTCTTCACGATCCTTCATTGCCTTCATGCCGATCTGAAGCGTTAAGTCACCCCATTCCTTGTTTAACTTGGCTAGTGGTTTAACATAAGCGTCCATCTTGGCATTACCTTCATGCGTCTGACAGAACTTATGAATCTTCTTAGTGAAGCGTTTCAGTAACTCACCCTGAGTCATCAATACTTTACGACCCAACAAATCCAGAGCCTGAACCTGAGTAGTGCCTTCGTAAATAGTTGAGATACGTGCATCACGTAAATTCTGCTCCATACCCCATTCAGCAATGTAACCATGCCCACCGAATACTTGCAGACCATGGCTTGCACACTCAACACCAATTTCGGTTAAGAATGCCTTAGCAATTGGGGTCAACAAAGAAAGTAGATCTTCTGCTTCCTGTTTCTCTTCGTCAGTAGCAGCTAGCTTTGCACGATCCACCTGCTGTGCAGCAAAGTAAATCAACGCACGTCCACCTTCAGCAAAGGCTTTTTGTGTCAGTAACATATTACGTACAGCAGGATGAACAATAATAGGATCTGCTGCTTTCTCTGGTGCTTTAGGTCCACTCAGGGCGCGCATCTGTAAACGATCACGAGCATAGGCCAATGAATTTTGGAAACCCCATTCAGTGTGAGCAAGACCCTGTAACGCTGTACCGATACGCGCAGTATTCATAAACACGAACATACAGTTTAGACCCCTGTTAGGTGGTCCAATCAGGAAGCCTTGCGCAGCATCAAAGTTCATCACGCAGGTAGCGTTACCATGAATACCCATTTTATGTTCAATAGAGCCACAGCTAACGCCGTTGCGCTCACCGACATTACCATCAGCATCCGCCAGGAACTTAGGCACGATGAATAAAGAGATACCTTTGGTACCCTCAGGCGCACCCGGTAAACGTGCTAGAACGATGTGAACGATATTGTCTGCTAGATCATGCTCACCGGCTGAAATGAAGATTTTTGTACCGGTAATGCTGTAGCTGCCATCTTCTCTAGGCTCAGCTTTGGTTCTTAACATTCCCAAATCGGTACCACAGTGTGCTTCAGTCAAACACATAGTGCCTGTCCATTCGCCGGATACCAATTTGGTTAAATAGGTTTGTTTCTGTTCTGTTGTACCGTGAGCTTCAAGCGTGTTCATTGCACCATGGCTCAATCCAGGATACATACTCCACGCCCAGTTAGCTGTACCAACCATCTCGTTTAGCACAATACCTAGTGATTCAGGCAAGCCTTGACCACCCCACTCAGGATGATGAGCAAGTGAAGGCCAGCCACCCTCTACGAAGGCTTCATAGGCTTCACGAAAACCTTCTGGAGTTTTTACCTGTCCATCATTGAACTGACAACCCTGTTGATCACCCACTTGATTTAAAGGAGACAGAACGCGCTCAGAAAATTTTGCACCTTCCTCTAAAATGGCAGAAACCATATCAGGTGTTGCTTCTTCGCATCCCGGTAAATTCTTGTAGTGCTCTTCAAGTGACAACACTTCATTCAATACAAACTGCATATCACGTAACGGAGCTTTATATTCGGCCATGTAGCTAACCTCACCAATTTGTCGTTATTCTAGTTTCTTGATACGTACAGCATGAACGAATAGTGCAAGTTCACCAATAACAAAACGGACCAATATCACTAACAAAACCACTCTTTCCCTGATTAGCGATCTATTATTTGAATAGATCGACTAACAATTTTGTTCAGGTACAACCTTTATCGGTCATTTTCAAACAATTCAGGGCTGGAGGTTAACTCTGGATGCGGTTTTAAGAAGGCTGTTAATGCAGGAAGCAAAATCAGCGCGCCTAACATATTCCAGAGGAACATAAAGGTTAATAAGATACCCATATCGGCTTGGAACTTAATCGGCGAAAACACCCACAGAACAACACCTATTGCCAGCGTTAGACCCGTGAATGCGACAGGTTTACCGGTGGTTTTCAGGGTTTCAAAATAGGCATCTGTCAGCTTTAGACCTTGGCTTAAATAGTTACTCAACCGAGAGTAAATATAGATACCGTAATCCACTCCGATACCCACCCCCAACGCGATTACCGGTAACGTAGCCACTTTAACGCCTATGCCCATCATCGCCATTAACGCCTGACACAGCAATGAAGTCAGTGCTAATGGCAAGATGATACAGAGCACAGTCTTGAAAGATCTGAATGTCAGCAAGCAAAGCAAACTTACCACACCGTAGACCCATGCCAGCATTTCATACTGTGCACGTGCAATGACTTGGTTAGTAGCAGCTTCGAAACCACTATTACCAGCGGCAAGCAAGTATTGCAGTTGATCAGAGTTATATCGCTCTGCGAACTCTTCAACTGCATGACTGACACGAATCAATGTTTCCGCTTTATGATCATCCAAGAACAAAATCACTGGCAGTAACGAACAATCTGCATTCATCAATCCACCCGGAACAAAGGCAAGAGAGGCATTGATAACAAATTGATTTCGACTGATCGCACGCCACTTAGGATTACCTTCGTTTAAACCTGAAGTAATTCGTTTGGATAAATCTGCAAGCGAAACACTCGACTGCACTCCCTCTACTGCTTGCATGGAGTACTGAAAACGCTCAACCGCTGACAGAGTGGCAGAACTACTACACTGATCTGGTTCAGTGACGGCCATCACCACAAACACATCACTCGAAGTTGAGTAGTTTGAAGTAATAAAGTCGTTATCGAGGTTGTAGCGAGAATCCGCCCTAAGCTCTGGAGCACCTCGGTCTAAGTCACCTATCTGCAATCCTTGTGCAGCATAGACACCACCGAAGGCCAACAAAACCGCGACACTCAATGCTGTAGCGGCACCTTTTTTAGTCGCAAACCAAGTGAGCACTCGCCAATGCTCTCCACCCTGATCTGCTTGAGCCTTCGCATGTGCAATCGCTTTCTCTCCCACACCAACGTAAGACATTAACAAGGGAAGCAGCAATAAGTTGGTCAAGATGATTACCGCTACCCCTAAGGACGCAGCAACAGCGAGTTCTTGAATAACCTGAATATCGATAACCATAAGGGTAAAGAAACCGATACCATCGGAAACTAGAGCCGTTAAACCTGGAATATACAACAACCGGAAAGCGCTTCGAGCTGCATGCCATTTATCAGGATCATGAAGGCTTTCAAGGCGTATCGCATTGATGATTTGCACCCCATGACTAACAGCTATGGCAAATACTAAGAAAGGCACCAGCATCGAATAAGGGTCAATACCGTAACCCAGTGCATTGAGTAAACCTAACTGCCAAATTACCGCTATCAACGAACACACCAGTGGAATCAGCGTACCCTGAATACTGCGAGAATAGAGGTATAACAACACCATGGTAATGACAATGGCTAAAGCGAAGAAAAGTGCCACCTGTCGGGCGCCATCAATCAAATCGCCAACAATTTTGGCAAAGCCGGTAATGTGTATCGAAACCTCGTCACTACTAAACTGATCTCTTACACGCTCTTCTAAGCGCTGAGAGAATGCCTGATAGTCAAGACGCTCACCCGTCTCAGGATCAAAATCCAGCAAAGGCACTTCAATAACTGCCGAACGGAAATCATTCGCCACCAAACGACCCACTTGTCCTGAGCGAAGCACATTGATACGCAGCTGATCTAAACTCGCTTCACTGCCATCAAAATCAGGTGGTATTACAGGACCACCGACAAAACCTTCCTCGGTGACTTCTGTCCATCTTACATTGGGTGTCCAAATAGATTGTAGAGCAGCTCGGTCTACACCTGGGATAAAGAAGAGTTCATCGGTAACCAAGCGCAACACATCTTGGAACTCAGGGTTAAAAATATCTTCTTTTGTCGTGGCGACTGCCACACGAACACTATTACCTAAACCGGACAGGTCTTGCTGATAGGTGAGATAGTTTTCGACATATGGATGGCTTGTTGGGATCATTTTGATGAAGCTGGCATCAGGTCGAATCTGTATCGCCTGCCAACCCAATACCAGTGTTACCAGAAGAAACACCGACAACACCCAAGGACGTTGATGGAAAAGTAAATATTCAACCCATTGCTCTGAACGACGAATGGGGGTGAGTAAACGTTCAGCCATGCGTTTCATTTAGACACTTCCTGTTCTACCTTGCGAAAAATACCTTGCTCACCTGCAAGCACCCATCCTGTCGGCGTGGCTACAACCGCGTTAAAGTGGTGGCGTGTACCCAATGGCTGCACGCTGAGTTGATCTGGTTCATTACCGGTTAATAAAGTGCCACCTAAACCAGCTATCGCTAAGGTTTCTCCATCACTGAAGGCACCCATAAAACTAACGGTAGTGTCTACTGGAATTTCCTGCCAATCAAAGCCACCGTCTTCACTCATGAATAGATGCCCACGTAATCCAAGGGCAAACAAGGCGTGCTGATGCGCAATCACATCAAAAAACGAACCTCCATAAGGTGAAGGCAGCTCATACCAGCTATC
>REDB01000176.1 GCA_007693685.1 Oceanospirillales bacterium | reverse complement strand
GTGTTAGCTCTCGGTGGAGGGCCTGCGGCCAGTACCTTAGAAGTCGCGATATTCCAATCGCTTAAATATGATTTTAATCCATCAGAAGCCTTGTTTTTGGCATGGACACAATTGCTGCTGGCGGGCAGTATTTATGTGATGCTGAGTCGTTTTGGTCGTTTTCAGTGGTTGGCTCCTGCTCAGTCCGGCCAATCTGACTGGATACCGCAACAATCGCTTTCGATGACGTTAGTGGGTCGTATCGGTTATGCGATGGCATGGCTCTATCTGACCTTGCCTATTTTGGTGCTCCTGCCATTGGCTAAAGAGGCAGACTGGCAGCTGTTATTGAACACGGGTTTATTATCGATCCTGCTAAGATCCTTGTTTCTAGCGATTGCAGCCTCATTACTGTCTTTACTATTTGCGTTATCTATTCTGTCTGTGTGGGCTGCTATTCGTCATAGTCGCTGGCATTTTTGGGTATCCAGTATCGCCCTATATCCTCTAGTGGTGCCTACCATGGTGTTGTCTGTGGGGTTATACATCTTGATGATGCCCTATTTGGATTGGTATCGCTGGGGATGGGTGGCTATTGTGTTGATGAATGCGGTGGTGGTGTTGCCCTTTGTGTTTAAGCAGTTGCACCCCAAGGTCGCCAGTTATCAACAGCAATATGAGCGCTTAGAAGCCGATTTGAATCAGGATCGCTTTACCTGTTGGAGGTATATTTACCTGCCTTTTTTGAAACCTGTTTTACTTCAAGTGATGGCGATGAGCTTCGTGCTTGCACTGGGTGATATGTCGATCTTTGCCATCTTTGGCAATGACGAATGGCGTACACTACCTTGGTTAATTTATACCCTTGCCGGTAGTTATCGTTTGGCTGAGGCCGCGCTGGTGTCTTTGCTGTTACTGCTTTTTGCTTATTTAGGATTGCGATGGTTGGAAAGATCAACATGAGAAGATGGCAGGGTGATCTTCAGGTTCAACAGCTTTGCATTCAGAGGGGAACACTTGAATGGCAGCATAGTTTTACTCTCAAGGCAGGGCAGGTTGTGGTATTGATGGGGCAGAGTGGTTCCGGAAAAACCAGTCTTCTTGAATGCTTGGGCGGATTTCTTCCGGCCAAATCAGGACATCTTGTTTATGCAGGTCAACATATTGAGTCATTACCACCTGAACAACGCCCAGTGTCCAGTTTATTTCAACAACATAATCTGTTTGAACACCTTTCTGTTGAACAGAATTTGAAGCTGGGGTTTCAGCGAGGAAAACCTTCGTCTATTCAGTGGCAAAGTGTCGTAAAGGCATGCGAGCGTTTAGGTGTTTCAGCGTTAATTAAGCGCTTCCCTAGTGAGCTTTCCGGTGGGCAGCGTCAGCGAGTTGCCTTGATACGAACCGTATTAAGAGAGCAACCAATATTGCTGTTAGATGAGCCCTTCAGTGCCTTAGATGACGAAACAAGGATTATTGCTGGGGATTGGATGAAGGAGCAACTAGTAGCGACAGGGCAGTGTGCAGTATTAGTGTCACATCAGCAAAGTGATAGTGAACGCCTAGCTGATCAGATCTTGCGGATCTGATCAGCTAGGTTTGCAGTTATTTCAACATAACTATTTCAACTTAACTATTTCAGCTTAGCTATTTCAATTCAGCTATTTCAATTCTACTTCGACACCCAATTCAAAACCTGATCCATCAACACCCATCCAGAAAGCTACTTTTTCGTAGATCTCTGCCATGTAGAGTAATTCAGCAGTATCCATAGCATCGGTATTAGGAAGCTGTGAGCTGATTTCCGCAAGAGTTGCGAAGGTATCGCTACTTAAATGTCCATACATCATCAAATCCGAACGTCCTGCACTTTGCTGAAGTTCAGAGCTCAGTTGTGCTGGATTATCTAAACCAACTCCCAACAAAATGGCATTGTTAGACATAGCCGCATGAACGCTAGGAAGATCTGGAGGTAACAAACTAGGATCAACTTGTTTTACATCACCATTGCTTTGCAGGTTCAAACTGGCAATTTGAGGCACAAACATGCTGATGGCAGAGATCAAACCTTGAGCATTCGGTGATGCAAAAGCGATGACACCAGTGCCACTCGGTTGCATCGGGTCCATATCAAAGCTGTCTATACGAACATTGACCCCACTCAATGCAGGACCAACCAGCATGGTCATGGGGTTGTTGGTCAGAAGACCCAACTCACCCCACATTTCGTTAATGCCATCAAGTTCTGGGCAAGTAAATGGAATAGTGCGTACCTGACCTGCGTACTTTTGTAATGCGCGTGTCACTGCTGGGATATCCAAGGCAATACCCAAGCTGGCGATACCTTGACCTGCACCTAAACCGGGAACAGATGTAGTGAAACTGCTTAGGTCATCAGCAATATCGGAGCTAGTCGTCAATCTAACGCTGCCGCTGATGCGTTGTGTATCGAGAGAGTGAACTCCCATGACGATAGCAGGGAAAAGGTCTGTTAAACGGTCGATATCATTACGGCATTGCTCAACATTAAACGCATCAGCATTACCCATAGCCATCAGTGCCTGAGTAGCAGGATGAGTTGGATTAATGATCTCATTGACGATCTGTTGAGTAGATAAGCGTCCACTCCCATAGGGACTGTATCGATAGCGCTGTTCTAGCTGCTCAATAGCACCGCTTTGCAATAAGCTCAGTGATGGAGGAGTGATACCAAATAGCTGCTCAATAACGGCTTGCTCAACGGTTGAAGGAAGAAGACCTATGATGACTTGCTGATCTTTGATGGTAATAAAACTTTGTAAGAAGTTATCAGCAGATGAGTGCCAGTAATGAGTGTCACCGAGTTGAGATGATTGAATATCCGCATCTAATTCAGCTAGCAGCTTCTCAAAAAAGGTTTTAAAGCGCTCTTCATCATGGAGTTCAACTCGAATCGCAGGTAGCAGGCCAAGTCCATAGATAGCTGAGCGAGCATTCGGCATCATGCCACGTTCGTGATAATCCTCTAAGGTTTCGACATCACCAAAGGCTCTTAATACACTAATAGTGATATCCAAAAATTGTGCGATGGACGGGTCATCAGTGGTGTCACGAAGCTCTTCGAGTTCCGCAATCTGAATATCCATGTCTTCCAAACTACCAAGTTTCTGCACCAAAGCCATCGCATCTGTTTCAGATAGGCGCTCGCGACTGACAAAGAAATAAGGCGTGCTGGCTGGAATATGGCTTAACCAGAGATCTTCAGAGGTTGCAGGGGTTGTTTGATCGGATGAGGTTTGAGCCGGTTCATCATTGCTGCATCCGCTGAGAAGAAGAGTGACACCTAATAATGAGGTGGCAGCGAAACTGGCCGATTTAAAACGTGATAAACTGGTAGGCATGGTGCTTTTCCTGTATCCCTGTCTGCGATTCAATAAATGCTGTTAAGTAGAACACCTTAGCGTCTTTGTGGCAATGCAGAGAGGTTTAGATTTTGTGGTTCAGAGCTGAATCTGTCTAGACATCGCGATTACATTCGAGGATCATGCGCGTTTGTATGTTTAGGTATTAAACCGACGATGTCGATTCTACTGTCCATTAGCTTTAAATTTGTATTTTTGTTTGCGCCTTTCTTTGTGGTGTCGATGTTCTTGTCGTTGACTCGAACCGATACTCGTAAAACACGTCAGTCCATTGCTAACCGAGCCGTTTTTGCGGCGTTATGTATCAGTTTGATTTTGTTTTTCTTCGGCGCGCAATTGTTTGAGGTGCTGGGGATAACGCTGGACTCTTTTCGAATTGGGGCGGGTATTCTGCTGTTTTTATCTGGGGTTAGCCTAGTCCGAGATGGTGTGCGTGCTAACGCGGAGGTTCCTAACGAGCAGCGAGATGATATCTCTGTGGTGCCGTTGGCTATCCCAACGATCATAGGGCCTGCTTCTATTGGTGCTATTCTGGTTTATGGCGCTGAGTTAGAAGGTATCGACTTGGTGTTTGGTGTTATAGGATTGCTGCTAGCACTGCTGTTTTTGCTCGCCTGTTTGCATTTAGCCTCATGGCTAGAAAAGATCTTAGGGCGAACGGGTTTAAATGTGCTAAGTAAAGTAACCGGATTAGTCTTAGCCGCGATGGCCTCTCAAATTATTCTGACGGGCATTCATGGTTTTATGACCAGCATGGGCTAAGACTAAGCGATTTAAGGTTAGTTTTCCTGTTAGTGCTTCTGGAATAGAAAGTTTGCAATCAACTCTTTGCCACCTTCCGTGGCAAAGGACTCTGGATGAAACTGTATCCCTTGAATCGGGTGTTCTTTATGACGAACGCCCATTATTTCAAAATCACCACCTTGACGGATTTTAGCGTGATTGTTGAAGTCTACCTGAGCAAGATCACCCACACTGGCAGTAACTTCAAGGCATTCGGGTAGGCTTTTCGCCTCGGCAATTAACGAGTGATAACGCATGATCTCTAATTGATCGGGAATGTCGCTAAACATATCTTCACTATTATGGTTAATCGGACTGATTTTTCCGTGCATGGGTAGTCGTGCTTTCACGACCTTGCCACCAAACACATGGACGATTCCTTGCATTCCTAGGCAAACGCCGAGCAAGGGCGTTTTAGGGCCAATTTCGCGAATAACCGCAGCGCAGATGCCAAAATAGTGTTCATCATCAGGTGAGCCGGGGCCCGGAGAAATGATAATCCGATCTGGATTGAGCTGGCGCACCTCTTCCAAAGTAATTTGATCGTTACGTTTTACCTGAATATCAAAGTCATTTAACTGACCATGAATTTGTGCAGTTGAGAGAATTTCACCTATGTACTGGTATAGGTTATAGGTAAAGGAATCGTAGTTGTCGATAATCAAAATATTCATAAACTCTTTCCTTCACCGACTAAAAATGGCTCTAAAGCTTTTCGGGTACCTGCAAACTTACGGCGAATCTCTTCATACTCATCTTCTGGATTAGAGTCGTAGACATTGCCGCCGCAGGTTTGAACATACGCCTGCTCACCTTTGGCAAAGACGGTTCTAATTGGAATCGCAAAAGTGCAATCGCCATTAAATGAGAAGTTACCTACGGCGCCACCATAAGGTCCGCGACCATCAGTTTCCAAAGCATCAATTATCTTCATCGCTTCAATTTTTGGCGCACCGGTGAGGGTACCAGCTGGGAAGTTGCTCGCTAAAGCGGAGAACATGTCTTCTTTTTCAGAGATAATGCCGACAATTTCGCTAGAAATGTGCTGTACATGGCTAAAGCGTTTGATATCCATCAAGCTGCGAACTTTGACCGTACCAAAACGAGCTACACGGCCAATATCATTGCGATGAAGGTCCACAATCATATTGTGTTCAGCAATCTCTTTGGGATCATTTAGTAATGCACGTGCCAGTTGAGTATCTTCAGTGCTGTCTTTACCGCGGCGAGTGGTGCCAGCTAAGGGGAAGGTTTCCATTTCACCTTGGCGAAGACGGAATAACAGTTCTGGGCTGGCACCAATCAGTTTTTGATCGCCAAATTTGAGATAGTACATTTGTGGCGACGGATTGACTTCGCGAAGTTGTTGGTAAAGGTTGAGCGTGTCACCCTTGAGGCTAAGGTATTTCTTAAAGCCGACTTCGCACTGGAATACCTTACCTTCAATAATATCCTGCTTCACCTTCATGACCGCTTCAGCATGCTGCTCTCGGGTCATGGTTTCGCCGGTAAACTCGATTTCAAGCTGTCCATTATCAGGGCTAGGTGCTGCGATAAGCTCATTGACTAAATCCATGCGGTTCTCCGCATAATGGAAATAGATGACCTCGCCGGTCATTTTGTCTAGAATTAGACCGTCTTTATATAAGCCAAAACGGAAGGCATCAAACCAGTCGCTGGTTTTCAACGACAAGCTGGGTTCAAAATAGCCCATGGCATCGTAGCCGATATAACCCGTTAAGCCGCCAGCATATTTTCGCGAAATAATATTCTGCGGCATGATGTCTCGCAGAAGATAATAAGGGTTGTCACTTCCATAGTGTTCTTGGTGACCTTGGCGATCCTCAATGGTCAGTTGTTTGCCATTGGCATAGAGGAGCTTTTCAGGATCAAAGCCGATAATCGAGTAGCGGGAAAAGTGGCTATCTTCACCCAGTGATTCCAACATAAAGCAGACATCAAAACGCTTTTCTATTTTACGAAAAAGGTCAAAAAAGTCGCAGTCTGCAGTAACGGTTAGATATCTAGGCTTTCGTGGTAATTCAATTTTTTCTGGTCGACGGGTCATAAAGGACTCTTACTGGTCACGTTTCTATTGGTCACGTTTCAAAGCACGAGCACCGCGAGAAACGGTGGCGATACCCACACCCAACTCTTCGGCTATCCGACGTTGAGGCTCACCGGCTTTAAGCCGCTTAAGAATTTGTAAACGTTTGGGTATTTCGTTCAGTTCAGCTGGAGTCAGTAGGCTTTGTAATACTGTTAATAAAGCCTGTTGATCTTTTGCAGCGAGTAACGTATCCAAAAGTTCTAGTGTGTGGGGGTCTGGTGTATTCATGTACTAGTACACTATCACATGACCTGAAAAAGTAAAAGGACTAATTTAACTGGCGATAGCGCTGATGAAGGATGGCAACGCGCTCAGTATAGGCTTGTGTTTCAGCAAAAGGAGGGATGCCGCCATAACGCTGAACAGCGCCGGGGCCAGCATTATAAGCTGCGGTCGCTAAGCGAATGTCGCCATTAAATCGCTGTAGCATCCAAGATAGATACTTAACGCCACCATAGATATTTTGACTGGTATCCATAGCATTGCTAACACCTAAATCTGAGGCTGTGGGTGGCATCAGTTGCATTAAGCCCTGAGCACCTTTAGGAGAAATAGCTTGTGGATTAAATGCAGATTCGGCATGAATGACCGCACGGACCAGTGCAGGATCGACATTAAAACGTCGAGCTTCTCGCTCGATTTCAGCCGTGTATCGGTCAGTGAATAATCGAGTAGTATGCCAGTTAACTGTGGATCTGGGGCTGCAGGCATAGCAGTCGAAACGCATCACTTCATATTTTATACCAGACGACGGACGTTGATCTGAGAAAGTCAGCGTGCCGCTAGGAGAGCGATAAGAGTAGATGTTTTGGCTGCGAACAGCTGCTCTGTTAGGTGTTGAAGTGACTGCCGATGAAGATGAAGAGCTGGGCGAGATATCGATGGTGGTTACGCTGGTACCAGCGTTTGCAGCGCTGCTCCCGGAACTATTAATATTGGTAAACTCTACTCGTCCATCCGGATGAACGATACGACGAATACCCGAATCAGCATGACTGATACTGGTCATTAAAAAGCTGGCAAACAGAGTTCCAGCAATCAGATGTGATAAGACACAGCGCATGGTGCATCCGGTTTAGCAAATAAGATCACTCATTATGGCACAAGCTATCGCCCTAGGTTAAGCCTGCAGCTTTGAGTCATTAGTTTTATCGCGGCATCACGCGAACACTGTTCAATGATTCTAAAGGTTCGGGTCTGCCAATGTGATAGCCCTGAACATAGTCAACGCCTATTTGTCGAAGTATATCCAAGGTTGCAGAATCCTCAACAAATTCAGCGATGGTTTTTAATCCCATAATATGTCCAATATTGTTGATTGAGGCGACCATGGCTTGGTCGATGGGATTATTGGCTAGTTCTTGGATAAAAATACCATCAATCTTTAAATAATCGACCGGCAGTTGTTTCAAATAGCCGAAAGAGGAAAGGCCACTACCAAAATCATCGAGAGCAAACTGACATCCCAGTAATTTCAGTTCATTAATAAATCTTCCGGCATTCGCTGGGTCTGCAATAGCAGCGGTTTCGGTCACTTCAAAGCAGATATTTTTAGGAGGCACTTGATGTTTTTCCAGCTGTGCCTGTATTAAGGTCAAACAGTCTTCTCGGCCAATGGATGCGCCAGATAAGTTGATTGCACAAAACACAGGTTGTTTCTTTTGGCGTAATTGATCTCCCATCCAAGCCAAAGTGTTGCTAATAACCCACTTGTCGATTTTTGACATCAATCCAAAGCGCTCTGCAGCCGGAATAAACGCACCTGGAGGTATCATTTTGCCTTTTTCATCAATCATTCGCGTCAGAATTTCATAATGAGGCATTCCTTGGTTTTCTACCTCTAGCGCCATAATAGGTTGATAGAAAAGTCGAAATAGATCTTTATCCAACGCTTCTTGTAAACGACTCGCCCACTGTATTTGTCCCTGTCGTTCTTGGGTATCGTGATCATCCGCTTGAAACAAATGGACCCGATTTCTTCCTAGATCTTTGGCAGCATAACAGGCTGCATCAGCGTGGCTTAATACTTCATCAAGGCTGCCACAGCAATCGGTAATGCTGACCAAGCCTATGCTGACACCGACTGAGAAAACATGTCCTTCCCAAGAAAAACGAAAGGCCGTAATGGTTTTTCTTAAAGATTCAGCAATCTCTAATCCTTTTTCAACAGGACAATGACTGAGTAGAACACCAAATTCATCTCCACCTAATCGTGCTAGGGTATCACTTTGACGAAGTGCTGGTTTCAGTAAACTAGAAAGTTGTTTAAGTAGCGCATCACCCGCTCTATGACCACAGGTATCATTAACCAGTTTGAACTGGTCTAAATCAAGGTAGCAGAGTAGGTGGGTGACCTTGTCTTGATGAGCTTCGATAATCAGTTGTTCCAGCCGCTTTTCAAATTCACGACGGTTAATTAAACCCGTTAAGGTATC
>REDB01000116.1 GCA_007693685.1 Oceanospirillales bacterium | reverse complement strand
AGCCTTTGACATTAGCGTTCACGACCTGATGACTTAACGCGAGGCCGATTTGCTGTACTTAAAAAGCTTTTCTCATGCATTCCTCCACGCACTCAAGAATTTACTTCCAATTCTTGTTGTGGTTCTATTTTTTCAGCTTGCCATCTTACAACAAATGCCCGAAAACAGTCTCAGCATGGCATTTGGCCTGCTGATTGTTGCTGTCGGTGTCGCTTTATTCTTACAGGGATTAGAGTTAAGTATTTTCCCTGTCGGTAAAAGTCTTTCAAACCAGTTTGCTAAAAAAGGTTCAGTGCCGATTCTATTAAGCTTCGGTTTCGCACTCGGCTTTTCAGCGGTGGTCGCAGAACCTGCCTTGATAGCGGTAGCCAGTCAGGCGCAGGAGATCAGTGAAGGTCGAATTGATGCGCTGGTATTACGCCTCTTAGTAGCAACGTCAGTCGGTTTAGTGATTGCATTAGGTGTATTCAGAATCATTTTTGGACACCCTATTCATTGGTACATGATTATTGGCTATATCATTGTGGTGAGTGTTACCTTCTTTGCACCTGAAGAGATAGTGGGTTTAGCTTATGACTCTGGCGGAGTCACCACTAACATTGTGACGGTTCCACTGATAGCCGCTTTAGGCATAGGGCTAGCTTCGTCGATACGGGGTCGTAATCCACTTATCGATGGCTTTGGTTTAGTCGCTTTAGCGGTAATGGTTCCTATGATCAGCGTGCAGCTGTATGGAATTTTTGTCTATTCAGTCGATGTTGACAGTGTATCTGCTCAAGTGATTCAAACGGCAGAAGTCGCTGTCACGCATCCAGTGGTACAGGGGCTACTAGATCTGCTGACCATGTTTAGAGATGTTTTACCGATTCTTATCACAATTTTGTTTTTTCAATATATCGTATTGAAACGGCCTTTATCTAACCCTCCTAAAATTGCATTCGGTTTTCTTCTAGTGATCATAGGGTTATATGCGTTTGTGGTAGGTCTTAAAATTGGGCTATTCCCAATTGGCACTAGCATGGCAGAGCAGTTAATCGGCTTAAATAGTTATGGGTTTATCTATCTTTTCGCCTTCATGATCGGCTTTGCAACAACAATGGCAGAACCCGCTTTAATTGCGGTAGGTCAGCAAGCAGAGGAAGCGGCTGCTGGTAAAATTAAAGGCAATATGATCCGCATCCTCGTTGCCATGGGTGTTGCTGTCGGTATTACCATTGGTGTTTATCGTCTAATTACTGGCGGATCGATTCACTATTTTATTATTGGTGGATATACGCTTGTGATCTTACTGACGATGTTTAGCCCTAAGTACATAGTTGCCTTAGCTTTCGACTTAGGCGGCGTTACCACTTCTGAAGTCACCGTACCCTTGGTAACGGCTCTCGGCATTGGTTTAGCAACCCATATTGAAGGTCGTAACGTACTCATTGATGGGTTTGGCTTAATTGCCTTTGCATCTATTTTCCCGATTGTTTCTGTAATGTGTTATGCCATTGCAGTGGACTGGTTGAACAAATTCAATAGGAAGACAATATGAAATTCTCCGTACTAGCCGCAATTGTTTCTGAAGATTACGAGCAAAAAGTTATTGATACTGCTCAAAAATCTGGTGCTGGAGGTATTACGTTGTTATCTGGCCGAGGCATTGGCAACAACGCTAAGAAAACTTTTTTTGGTATGACCTACGAAGGCAGCCAGTCAATTATTATTATGGTACTGGAAAAGGGTTTATCCTTAGAGATTCTAAAAGCAATTCAAGCGCTGATTTTAGACAAAGAAAACAACGACTCGCATGGTGTAGTCTTCACCATTCCACTAGAACATTTAGGTGGCATTGATCTTTCGCAATTAGCGAAGTTTGAGCAGCACCTCAAAGACACACTTTAAAGGGGACAGTATTTCATGCTTGTAAATGATGTAATGATCAAAAATGTTGTAACGGTATCTTCCTTTGCAACGCTTCGTGAAGCACTTAGCTTGATGAAGCAGCACAAACTTAAATCTCTGGTGGTAGAGAAAACATCCGACCATGATGCTTACGGATTAATCACTTACACCAACATAATGAAAACCGTAGTCGCCGAAAGTGGCGATATCGATCTTATCAATGTCTATGATATTTGCGCAAAACCCATCATCTCGGTAGGTAAAAGCTTATCGGTAAAACATGTTGCAAGCCTGATGACTGCACAACGTGTTAAGCGGGTAATTGTGGTCGATGACAATGATCTAATCGGTTTAGTTTGCATGAACGACATAGTTCAAACAATTATGAATACTATTGAATAAGCGATTTAACAATTTATAAGATGATGTGCATCAGCACTGATGCACATATTTTAAGAAGAAAAGACGTTAGCAAATTCTTAACTAACGGAGTGCCTTTACAAAATAGTCGGTCAAGTCTTTAGCTAGTTCGTCAATATTGGCGTCATCAACGAGATTTTTAACCTGAGTCATCTGCATTCCTGCGTAACCACAAGGATTGATGCGCAAAAATGGCTCTAAATCCATATCGACATTTAGCGCTAATCCATGAAATGAACAACCTCGCCTAACTCTCAAGCCTAGTGAGGCGATTTTATTGTCATTAACATAGACTCCTGGAGCATCTGGTTTTGCTGATGCTTTTATATCTAAAGAAGCCAATAAGTCTATAACAGCATTTTCCATCAGCGTGACGACATCTCGCACACCGAGTTTTCGACGACGTAGATCTAACAGTAAATAGGCAACTAATTGTCCTGGTCCATGATAGGTAATCTGCCCTCCTCGATCCGTTTGCACCACTGGAATATTGCCGGGGTTTAACAGATGCTCAGCCTTTCCTGCCTGACCTTGAGTAAATACTGGTTCATGCTGCAGAAGCCAAATTTCATCACAAGTATCAGCATCACGCTGATTAGTAAAGGTCTGCATCCTCTCCCATATCGGGGCGTAAGGCTGAAGACCTAATTGACGAACAATCAGATCAGTCAATTACAACACCATATGAACGCGGCCAGATGCCTTGAGCTTTTCAAATAAAGCCTGAAGTTGATCTTCGCCTGTCGCAGTCATCATTAACCTGACTGAACGGAAGCGTCCATTGCGGCTGTCTTGAATAGAAACCTTTTCCAGATCCAATTCTGGATCGAAGCCCTTGACGGTTTCAACGACATAACCATAAAAATCATCAGTGTTGTTGCCGACCACCTTGATGGGGTAGTCAGCACAGGGAAAGGATATTTTGGGTGCTTCTGGGGTATCGGTCATCTATCGTTCACTTATCTATTCAAAAGACCTGTAAAGAACTTCAATACAGTGTGCCATATGCGCTTCACAAAACTACCTTTCTCAATAGCTTGCATCGCCACTAATGGAGTTTCACTGATAAGTTCGCCATCAATAGATACCACCACTTTACCTACCATGGCTCCTTGCTCTATCGGTGCTTGAATACTGCGTGGCAGATCCAACACCACTTCCAAGCGATCTTGCTGTCCGCGTGGAATGGTCAGCGCTAGATTCTCAGCAACACCCAGTTGAATTTCATCCTTATCTCCACCCCATACACGCTGCTGGCTGATAATTTGACCTGCCGCGTAGAGCGGAACACTTTCAAAGAAACGGAAGGCATAGTTCAGAAGCTGTTGGGTTTCTTGTGCACGCGTAGCTTCGCTAGCTGACCCCATAACAACGGTAATTAAACGCATATTGTCTCGTACCGCAGAAGCAACCAAGCAATAGCCAGCTTCAGAAGTATGGCCTGTCTTTATGCCATCAACGGTATCATCACGCCATAACAGCCTATTTCTGTTCGGTTGACGGATATCATTGAATTCAAAATATTTTTCAGCATAGATAGGATAATACTGGTGAGAGTCATTTATCAAAGCACGTGATAACAACGCCAAATCGAAAGCACTTGAATATTGATTTTCAGCAGGCAGGCCTGTGGCATTTTCAAAATGGGTGTTATGCATACCCAATCGCTGGGCATGCTGATTCATCAAATCCGCAAAGGCTCTTTCACTGCCGGCAACATGCTCAGCAAGGGCGACCGATGAGTCGTTTCCTGATGAGATAATAACTCCACGAAGAAGATCAATGAGGCGCACCTGCCGCCCTTCTTGAATAAACATGCGGGAACCGCCGGTTCGCCAAGCTTTTTCACTGATACTGACCATTTCGTCTTCAGATAGATTTCCTCTGATGAGTTCTAGCTCAACGATATAACTGGTCATGATCTTTACTAAACTGGCAGGCGGATATCGTTCATGTTCATTTTTAGCCAGTATCACTTGCCCCGTTGCTGCATCCATAACTATGTATGATCTTGCTGGTATTTGTGGTGGAGCTGGAATCATGGTTGCATGTGCTTGAACCACCAACAACAAGCTGGAGATGAAGACCAAAAAAAGACGATTTAAGCTTCTTGATAACATCCGTGATGCATCCCTTACAGTTGAATTGTGATGATGAGGTGTGGCCGATAGACTATACATATTCAATTAAGTTCACTCTTACACTTAAGGCTGGCTTACTAAGTGTGGACGATGAAATCCAGCACTGGCCAAGCTCGCAATCAGCTTATCTAATGGTTCGCCAACTGTTAATGGACCTATCTTAACACGGTAAACCGTTGAACCCGAGGGGGTTGCTGGGTAAATCCCAACAGGAAAACCATTAGTAAGCGGCTGAAGTTGACGTTGAGCACGCTGAGCCGCATCTTCAGTAGAAAACGCACCCACCTGTAAGTAACGCCTATCATGAGATGCTCTCATGGTCACATTAGAACCTTGAGCAGCAACATTATTTGCAGAAGTGCTTGTCGCACCTGCAGCAGTACTCCCCGACGAACTTGAACCAGCTGATGCTAACATCTGTCCAGCTGGCGGAGGTGGAGTAATAGCAGTCACCTCAACCCGCCCCGTTCCATGTTGCAGGATTCCAAGACGATAGGCAGCGGCATAGGATAAATCAATCAAACGATCATCATGAAAAGGACCGCGATCGTTAATCCGAACTATCACAGATCTACCGTTATCTAAGTTAGTGACACGTGCAAAAGTTGGTAAAGGTAAACTTTTATGAGCTGCCGTCATTTCATACATATCATAGACCTCTCCGTTTGAGGTCAAATGGCCATGAAACTTTAAGCCATACCAGGAAGCAATCCCCTTTTCGCGATAGCCTTCAGCGGATGGCAGTACTGTATAAGTTTGACCAAAAACTTCATAAGGGCTTCGATTTCCGCCTCGACTATGTGGCTCGTATCGAGGAACCGCATCTGGCACTTTACTAACGTCCGGTGGACTTTCAGGTGCTTTATCATGCTGCATACTGTAGCGACCAAAATTGGTTTGCTGATCACTGGGAGCTTTCTTGGGTTTACCTTTGTCAGTTTGAGTGGCGCATCCGCCTAATAAAAGTAGTGAAAGACTGAATATAAGCAACCAACGCATTATCACCCTCAATCAGCGCTGTCAGCGCCAAGATAAAATTTACGAGTTAAGCTCTCTGTTTTGATTGAGCATGCGCACCAATCGACATCAAAATACCAAATCCTGACATTAAGGTTACGATAGATGTTCCACCATAACTGATCATCGGTAATGGCACGCCAACGACAGGTAATAAACCGGTAACCATACCTATGTTCACCATTACATAAACAAAGAAAGTTAAGGTGATACTACCCGCTAATAAACGTGCAAAGCGGTCATGAGCACGCATTGCCAGTATCATACCGCGAAAGATGATTAACAGGTAAAGTACCAACAGAAATGCAATGCCATAGAAACCTAACTCTTCCCCAATCACTGCAATAATAAAATCAGTGTGCGATTCAGGTAAAAAGTTCAATTGAGACTGCGTTCCCTGTAGCCAGCCTTTTCCGGACAGACCGCCTGATCCTATGGCAGTTTTAGATTGAATGATATTCCAACCTGCCCCTAACGGATCACTTTCAGGATTTAAAAAGGTTAATACGCGCTGCTGTTGATAGGGTTTCATAAAACCCCAAAATACCGGCAAACAGGCACCAATAATTGCCAGCGAACCCAGCACATAACGCCAATATAATCCAGATAACAACAACACAAACACACCTGAGGATGCAATCAATAGGCTCGTTCCTAAATCAGGTTGCTTCATTATCAATGCGGTTGGAATAGCCATAATCAATATAGCAACGATGACTTGCTTGAAGCTTGGTGGCAGTTGATCACGCACTAAATAAGCCGCTACTGCCATAGGCAACACCAGTTTCATCAACTCTGAGGGTTGAAAACGAAAGCCGGGTAAGGCAATCCAACGCTGCGCACCCTTGGCAGAAACACCAAACAGCATCACTGCCACGAGTAAAGCTAATACAAATAGATACAACCACGGCGTTAAGGTCACTAAGGTTCGCGGCTTAACCTGCGCCAAAAAAACCAACATGAAGAAACCCGCACCCATGCGTATCGCTTGTCGTTTTACATCACCAATATCCTGACCTGAGGCGCTGTAGAGGACAAACAAGCCATAACCACAAAGAATAATAAGCAGTAATAGCAACCAAGCATCTAAGTGGGTGTAGCTCCACAAACTTGGTGCTCTCCTAAAGTGAGTGCTAGCACCCGGCATGGTGCGCTGAAAATCACGACTCACCATCGTCTAGCTCCTCTTCTTCTTCATCACCATACTCACCTAATATCCAAGCATCCATTACCTGTCTGGCGATAGGCGCTGCGACACTGGAACCGCCTCCACCGTTCTCTACCACGATAGCCAACGCTATTTTTGGATCATCAACAGGCGCGAAGGCAATAAATAGGGCATGGTCACGATTTCTTTCGCTCAACTCATCGGGTCTGTAACGACCATCATCGGGAAGAGCGACCACTTGAGCAGTACCTGTTTTACTAGCCATTTGATACTGCATTCCCTGACCGACTCGGCGGGCAGTACCAGTAGGGCCATGAACAACGTCAACCATACCTTTGATAATCGGGTCCCAGAAACTTGGATTGGTGACAACAACATCTTCTGGAACTGGTCTTGAATCAACAATATCTGGTAGCGTCAGTACATCACCTTCTTCTGTCGTTTCGATAACACCTTTTAATAAACGTGGTTGCTGCCATTTGCCGCGATTAGCTAGGACATTAGCAGCAATGGCTAACTGTAAAGGCGTCACGACTACAAATCCCTGTCCGATACTCATATTTACTGAGTCACCAGGATACCAAGGCTCATTTAGGGTTGCTCGCTTCCACTCTGCTGTAGGCAACACCCCTGTAATCGCTTCCGGCGTGTCTAACGCAGTTATCTGACCAAAGCCAAATTTTCGCAAGTAACGGGACATAGGCTCATTACCCATGCGATGACCAACATCGTAGTACCAAGTATTCACGGATTGAGCGATAGCGGTGGGTAGATTAACTCGACCATGACCCCCTCTTCGCCAATCACGATAGCGTCGTCCACCTGGAGTAATTTGGTAATATCCAGGGTCCCAAATGGTATAGTCTGGACGAACAGTTCCAGAGTCTATTGCAGCGAGCCCCATAATTGGCTTTAAGGTTGACCCTGGTTTATAACCACCTCTGACTGCTCGATTAAACAAAGGAATGTCTAAGTTTTCTTGAAGCTCTGTGTAGTCTGCGTGGGAAATACCCATCACAAAGAGGTTAGGATCATAGGTCGGTGTACTGACTAAGGCTATAATTCCACCTGTTTTTGGATCAAGGGCAACGACAGATGCACGCCTACCTTCAAGCAGTTTTTCGGTAAACTGTTGTAAGCGTAGATCTAAACTGAGTTGAATATCAGCTCCCGGAGTAGGATCCTGCTGTTCTAGAACACGAAGTACACGACCTCGGGCATTAGTTTCTACCTTTCTAAAACCCACTTCACCATGCAAAATAGGTTCATAAAAACGCTCGACACCTAACTTTCCAACGTAGTTAGTCCCCGCATACTTAACTGGATCTAAGGTTTCTAAATCGCGCTCATTAATGCGACCTACATAGCCCAAAGCATGAACTGCAGAGGCACCAAATGGATAGTAACGTATTAGATCAGCTTCGACCTGAACACCCGGTAACTGATGATAATTAACTGAGATTTTTGCAATTTCTTCTTCAGTTAAACGAAAACGTAAGGGTACAGTCTCGTAGGGACGACGACGCTGCTGTAATCGTTGCCTGAATCGTTCAATATCACGATCACTGATCTCAATTAAGTCACTCAGCGCCTCAAGAGTTTCATCTATATTGGAAATCTCTTCACGCAGTAAGGTCACACTGAAGGTAGGTTGATTATCCGCCAACAGAATGCCGTTGCGATCATAGATTAAACCACGCCTAGGTGGTACCGGCTGAAGTTGTATTCGATTTCGATCCGATATAGCAGCATATCGATCATACTCTACGACTTGTAAAAAATAGACGCGTCCTAGCAGAATAAATAAAACCAGTGTCACTATGACTAACGCTAAAATAGCCCGCAGCTTAAACGTGCGTCCATCTTGGCTGTAATCCTTGATTGTTTCCTGCTGCATAGTAACCTGTTATTTGTGGTAGGGGTGACCCTGTAGCAACGTCCATGCTCGATAGATTTGTTCAGCTAATACAATACGAACGAGTGGATGAGGCAAAGTCAGTGCTGATAGAGACCACTTTTGATCAGCTCGCTCTAAACACCTTGGATCTAAGCCGTCAGGCCCACCGACTAGCAAGCAAACATTAGCCCCGTCCATACGCCAGTTCTCAGCTTGCTGTGCTAGCTGCTCCGTACTCCAAGGCTTACCTTTGACATCCAAAGCGACGACCCGTTCACTCTTGCCTATAGCAGCCAGCATTGCATCACCTTCCGTGCGCATTGCTCTGGCAATATCAGCCCCCTTGCCCCGATAACCAGGGGAAAGTTCAACTAGCTCTAGTTGAAAGTCGGCAGGTAGACGCTTGCTATATTCCTGATAGCCGGTCTCAACCCAACTGGGCATTTTTTGCCCTACGGCAAGAACTCGAATGCGCATCTTAAGCGGTTGTTGCAGCTTCTTCTGTAGAATGACGCCACAAACGCTCAAGATCATAGAAACTGCGAGCATCAGGCATCATCACATGAACAACGATATCGCCCAAATCAACGAGGACCCAGTCACCACCTTCTTGCCCTTCGCTACCCATTGGTTTAATGCCTAGCTCTTTGACTTTTTGCAGGACTTCATCCGCCATAGACAAAACATGGCGACGCGAAGTGCCGCTCACGATGATCATATAATCTGTGACACTGGATTTACCTTTGACGTCGATCAATACAAGATCGCGTGCTTTCATATCATCCAGAATAGTTTTTACTTTTTCGATCAGTTGCTCAGTTTGCATCACTAATCCAATCACCTCGTTGATAGCCGTAAAGCTGATGTTGTTTGATATATTCCCAGACTTGATCTGGGGTTAAATAGCGTGGCGTTTTACCTTGCGCTACCAAGTTACGTATTTGTGTTGCTGAAATACCCAATGGCGTTAACTCATGAATCATCACTGAGCCACAGGGCTTCTGCCAAAACGTTTGACTCGACGCTGTTTGATGGCGTCGAGTAAAGTCATCCATCACATCATGAGCTACATAAGCATAGCCAGGCCTTGCAACTGCAATGATATGACAGAGCGACAAGAAAGTATGCCAATCTTTCCAACTCGGCAAACTTAAATAAGCGTCCATTCCCATCACCATACAGATAGGCTTATCAGGCCCTAAACTCTCACGAAGAGAAGCTAGAGTCAGTGCTGAATATGAAGGTGTGTGAGCATCTACTTCAAGAGAATCAACTTGTAAACTCGCTGCATCCGCCACAGCCAGTTTAACCATCGCTAATCGATCCTTGGCTGAACAGCCCGGTTCACTTCGATGTACAGGTTCACCTGAGGGTATCAGGGTAACCTGTTTAACATTGAGCCACTGCTGAAGTTCTAGCGCAGTTCGCAGATGTCCGTTATGGACTGGATCAAAGGTCCCGCCCATAAACACATAGGGTTCTACTAACTGCATGAATTATTGCCGTATATGACCATCACCCAAAACAACATATTTTTCGGATGTTAGTCCTTCTAACCCTACAGGCCCACGTGCATGAATTTTGTCTGTTGAGATACCAATTTCTGCACCCAAGCCATATTCAAACCCATCTGCAAAGCGTGTAGAAGCGTTCACCATCACCGAACTTGAATCTACCGCCCGAAGGAATATCCGAGCATCGGTATAGTTTTCGGTCACAATAGAGTCAGTGTGATGTGAACCATAGTGATTTATGTGCTTAATCGCATCGTTCAGGCTATCGACCACTTTAATAGCAAGCACTGGCGCAAGATATTCGGTAAACCAGTCTTCTTCGGTTGCCGCTTTGATATAAGGCAGGCTTTGACGTGCAACCTCACAACCTCTCAACTCTACACCTGAGGACTGATAACGCTCGGCTAAATCAGGAAGCACATCGGCGGCTAAATCTGAATGAACCAATAAGGTTTCCATAGTGTTGCAAGTACCATAGCGATGAGTCTTGGCATTCAATGCGATATTAATTGCTTTCGCTTTATCTGCGGCTTTATCGATATAGACATGACAGACACCATCAAGGTGCTTAATCACAGGCACACGAGCATCTTTAGAGATGCGCTCGATTAACCCTTTACCACCGCGTGGAACAATCACATCCACGTACTCAGGCATGGTGATCAGATGACCCACCGCTTCGCGATCGGTAGTATTAACGACTTGCACAACCGATTCAGGCAATCCAGCTTGTTTTAGGCCTATCTTGATACACTCTGCAATCGCCTGATTAGAGTGCATCGCCTCTGACCCACCACGTAAAATCGTAGCATTGCCGGATTTCAGACACAGACTTGCTGCTTCAACCGTTACGTTAGGGCGAGATTCGTAAATAATTCCCACAACGCCTAAGGGAACACGCATTTTGCCAACCTGAATACCGCTAGGTCGATAATTCATTCCCGTGATACCACCGACTGGGTCTGGTAACGCAATAACCTGCTGCAACCCCTCAATCATAGCGTTGACTCGAGCGGGCGTTAACTCAAGACGATCCAGCATAGCTGCATCCAAACCTTTTTCACGACCTGCTTGCAAATCCTTGTCATTTGCAGCATGAAGATCGGCTCTTGCCGCATCTAACGCAGCCGCCATCGCTTCAAGGGCACGATTTTTTTGACCTGTTTCAGCTCTAGCCATGGTATTTGCTGCGTGTCGAGCTTGTTTGCCCAACTCAATCATATATGCTTCAGTATTCATTCAACCTATCCGCTATAACGGTTGCATCGGTGATTCGGTAAAGTAAGTTATTATAGCTTGCTTGAACCTATGGGTCATGCGCATTTCACATAAGATAAGAAGTATCTAATCGTCTGTGTGACTCTGGACGATGAACTGGTATGATTTACAGTAATTTTTGAGGTTTTCGGAACATTTCTGCCATGGAAAACACCCCTGTCGTTACTGAGACACCAGCGCCGCGCTTTCGTCCCATTTGGGTTACTTTATTAGTCAGTCTAATAGGAATGTTCGCCACCCTTTTTTGGTTAGAACAGGATAATACTCGCGTAGCGGAAGAACATGCACTGCTTAGCAGTGGAGCTTTAGCTGAGAGTGCCAGCTTATTACTGACCCCTCTAGTCGTAAATGAAGACCGTATTAGTATCAATTACCTATTAAATGAAATGACCAGCCAACCTGTTATCAAAGGTATGCGTCTGACAGACAGTCAAGGTACTATTTTAGGACTCAGCGGCAGCCAACAGGGTCAAACCCTTAATGTTGAGCTCATGAAGAATGAAGAACTACTGGGTAAGTTAGAAGTCTGGGCAGATGGCACTAGCTTATTGGATATGCTTCAGCGTCAACAAACAACCATGGCCATTGGCGCTGGGATAACACTGACTTTTCTAATTTTCACATTACTAATTATTTCTCGCCCTAAAGTCGAAAAACCTCAAGAAGACGAGGATGCCAAGGACTTTAACAATGTATTACAGCAGTTCACTCAAGATGAACTTGATGACGATAGTTTACCCACTCTAGACCCTGATGATTTGGATAGTTTAGATTTAAGCTTCAACGCTGAACCCTTCGCTGAAGCGAAAGAAGTTAGAAAAGAAGAAACTAGAATAGTACCTCCTGTGAGGCCAACAGAAGAATCAAGAGTAGAAGCTGAAACCCAACCAACACTTAAGCCTAGTTCAGATATAAAACCCAGTGACATCAAGCGCTTTGCCGCAGAACGAGACATTCCTGATGCTTTGGACGAAGTTTCTATCCACTTAAGTTCACGTGATGAAGAACTTGATAATGATGAACTCGTGTCGCTCTTACGTCCTGAAAGAGACACGCCTCATATGCCTCGCTTTACTCCTGTGAGTGCTGGCAGCACTCGTGATCTTGATAAGTTTGACAAGGATTCATGGGTCGAATTGGAAGAACGCGAGCCTGAACCTAACATCACTCTACCTCGGTCTAATCCACTACTTAGCGCATTGGATGATGACGAAGATTTACCTAATATCTTTGCATTTGAAAAGGATCTTGAGCTATTGGTTCCTGCAAAGGAGGCAGGATACTTACTGTTAGTTGATACAACGAGTGCACATTCTGAACTGGTCGAAGAAGATGAACATCGGACACTGCTAAAGACCTATTTCACACTGGCTCAATCCGTTGCTTCAATCTACAACGGACGTGTCGAAAAAGCAGCCAATGGCGATTTGCAGATGATTTTTGATCAACCGCAAGACGATGATACCCATGGTGTTAATGCGATGTGTGCCGCTATGCTGTTTACCCATCTTTACAAGCAGTACAACCATTCACGTATTCGCTTATTTAGACCGGTCATGAATTTACACATGGCATTGGTACGAGGCAAAGCAGAAAAGCTGGATCGCTTGCTTGAAGAAGCGCGTTTCTTAACACGGACAACGCAAAGCAATGAACTGATCAGCCATACTGCCTTAACTGAATCACCACATTTAAAAGAGTCTTTACTAGAAGGCGCCAGCATTCGTAGAGAAGCTGAAGACAAGGTGCTTATCTTGCAGATAAGCCAGTCTTACCAAGATCTTCTAGAAAAACAATCTAGACACTTAATGAGCAAGATGAATCAGTAGTTCGCTAATCTTGCTGCTTGCTATTGCAAAAACCTTTGAACATAAAAAATCCCGCTTTGTGATAGCGGGATTTTTAGTTTTGGGCTGATGGCTCTTTTTTTTACGCTAAAGGCTCTTCCCCACCCGCTTTAATCACCTGCAAACCATCGACTCGCTGATAGCCTCTGGGTAACTTGTTACCGCGACGGCCTCTTTCTCCTCGATAGTGGTCAAGATCACTGCCTTTTAGCTTCAGATGCTGCCTTCCTGAAATAACCTGAAGTTGATCTTCAGGAGATAGCACAGCCACAGCAACCAAGAGTTCTTCTCGACTTGCGGCACGAGCGGACGGAATATTCAGAATTTTATTACCCTTGCCTTTGGATAACTCAGGTAACTCACTGACAGGGAAAACCAGCATTCGACCTTCATTAGTGATAGCCACCAACAGATCCTGTTCTGCATTATGGATACGCACAGGACTTAAGACTTGTGCGTTCTTTGGCAGTGTCAACGCAGCTTTACCATTTTTCGTTTTACTACTCAGATCCGCTATACGAGTCACAAAGCCATAGCCAGCATCAGAAGCAAGTAACACTTGATCCGACTCTGCGCCACAGATCATGCCATCAATAGTAGCCCCTTTAGGTAGGGTTAGCTTACCCGTCACTGGCTCACCCTGCCCTCTAGCTGAAGGTAAGGTATGTGTGTCCAACGTATAACTGCGTCCGGTTGAATCCATCAAAATAGTCGGTTGATTCATCCGACCCAAGCAAGCCAGTTTAAATCCGTCACCCGATTTGTAACTTAACCCAGCGGCATCAATATCATGGCCACGAGCAGCACGAACCCAGCCCTGCTTGGACAATACCACCGTCACAGGATCTGAAGTCAGCAGATCTTTTTCGCTAAAGGCTTGTGCTTCAGCACGCTGCATCAGTGGTGAACGACGATCATCTCCAAACTCTTCCGCGGTCGCTTCAATCTCTTCACGAATCAGTTTGCGCATTTTATCAGAGGAAGCGAGTGTTTCTTCTAAGGTTTTGCGCTCTTCTTCCAACTCGTTTTGTTCGGTGCGGATTTTGAACTCTTCTAAACGTGCTAAGTGACGTAATTTAAGGTCCAAAATCGCATCTGCTTGAATCTCAGTAATGCCAAAGCGCGCTACCATCTCCTGCTTTGGATTTTCCTCTTCTCGAATAATTCTGATCACCTCATCAATATTGAGGTAAGCAATCATTAAACCTTCAAGAATATGTAAGCGATCCAATACTTTTTGCAAACGATGCTGCAAACGACGGCGAACAACTTCTGTTCTCCAACTTAGCCATTCGGTCAAAATTTGACGCAAATCTTTGACCTGCGGGCGTCCATCAATACCGATCATGTTCATGTTAACGCGATAACTGCGTTCCAGATCAGTAGAGGCAAATAGGTGCGCCATCAACTGTTCGGCATCGATTCGGTTAGAGCGCGGCACAATGACTAAACGAGTTGGGTTTTCATGATCGGACTCATCACGCAAATCACTGACCATCGGCAGCTTTTTCTGCTGCATTTGTGCCGCAATTTGCTCAAGGATTTTATTGCCAGAAACTTGGTAAGGCAGCGCCGTAATAACAATGTCGCCATCTTCACGAGTATAGACCGCGCGCATTTTTAGCGAACCACGACCCGTCACATAAAGCTTTAACAGCTCGTCACGTGGTGTGATGATCTCCGCGTCTGTTGGCATATCAGGGCCGGGCATAATCTCACAGAGCGCTTCAATATCAGCTTGCGGATTATCCAGCAGATGAATACACGCGGCCGCTACTTCTCGAAGGTTGTGAGGCGGGATATCAGTAGCCATACCCACGGCAATTCCGGTTCCACCGTTTAACAGAATATTCGGTAGACGAGCAGGCAATACCTCTGGCTCATCCAGGGTGCCATCAAAGTTTGGCTGCCAAGTCACTGTACCTAGACCTAACTCTTTAAGCAGCACCTCGGCATAAGGAGAAAGGCGAGATTCTGTGTAACGCATCGCCGCAAAGGACTTAGGATCATCCGGCGAACCCCAGTTACCTTGACCATCCACCAACGGATAACGATAGCTAAAGGGTTGAGCCATTAGCACCATTGCTTCGTAACAAGCAGAGTCACCATGAGGATGGAACTTACCCAGCACGTCACCGACGGTTCTTGCGGACTTTTTGTACTTTGCCGTCGCCTTTAAGCCAAGTTCGGACATGGCATACACAATACGACGCTGAACCGGTTTCATGCCATCACCTATGTGTGGCAGCGCACGATCCAAAATGACGTACATGGAATAATCTAAATAGGCTTTTTCACTGAAATGTCGTAGCGGAAGACTCTCAGTTTCACCGTTAAACGTTGTTTCTATGCTCATTTAAATTCCGGTTTGGGTAATTTTTCCGTAAATATCAACAAACAGGCTTCACAATTGCAACCCTGCTACCATAATAAAGGTATAACTACTCTAGAGGAAAGAGCCATGCCCATTAACAACAACCGCTTAATGCTTGAACTTGAAAAAGTTCGCCGTGAGATCAACCGCTCTATAATCAATCCACTGATCCCCGAACTGTCACTGGAGGACTTAAAGCCTATTCTAACCATGGTTGCTCATGCGCGTGCGGCTTATGTCACAGAGCTATTCGAAATCTCCAAGCTTTCACCTGACAGCGCTCCTTCCAATGATCAAATCAAACAACTCCGCCAATGCCGAGAAACCTTCGATGAGCTTGTTGCAGCCGTTAATGCGCTCGAAACGGTTATTCAGCGTGATTATTTAGATGTTAAATCGAGAGAACGCTAAAAGGAATCACTGCGGATGAAACTATGGCAATCCCTGCTCGTCGCAAGTCTATTCAGTGTAAGTTTATCAGCTATCGCAGATTTAGACATTCAATGGCTAGCTCCAGAACACCAACAGCACTCGCTGACTGGACAGTTGTGGAATAGCCAAACTGATGAACTTCTTTCGTTATCAGAGCTACTTGATCAACTTGAAGCAGGTAGCTGGCTATTGATTGGTGAACAGCATGACCACCCTGATCACCATCAATTACAGACCGCTATTTTAGCTCAACTCGCTGACCATAACCGACTGGGTGCCGTAGCCTTTGAAATGGCCAACACCGATCAACAGCCTTTACTGGATGATTGGTTGAAGCGCGGGGATGATGTGCAACCCGAACAGTTGAACTGGTCACAAGGCTGGCCTTGGGAGCGTTATCAACATCAGGTTCGTACCGCCTTGAATCATGCGACTCGCGTTGTTGGTGCGGATCTTCCCAGAGCAGGTCAAATGCAAGCTTACCAACAGGGAGCTGCAGAAGGACAGTTAGATCACGCCCATAGTCGGTTTATGATGGAACTGATTTTCACCAGTCACTGTGAAATGCTTCCAAGAGACAACCTTGCACAAATGCTGCAAGTTCAATTAGGTCGTGATCAACAGATCGCCAATATGATGATCGCCAATACCGACCAAGAAAAAATCAATGTCTTAATTGCTGGCTCTATGCATGTCAGAAATGATTTAGGCGTTCCGAGATGGTTCACTCAACCTAGCACCAGCTTGATTTTGATGTCTCTGGACGAGATGACTGAACCCCGCGAATACCTAGATGATACCTATCCTGAATTCCCACTTAGGGAACTAACAAGCGATTTTTTACTCTTTACCCCAACGATGCCTGAACAAGACTACTGCTCAGCTTTCCGCTAAAGTAAGTAGTTGTAATTGCAGTTATACAAGGGGTTAACAGAGTATGGTGGGTCTTTACAATCGGATCATGGCTCAGCCCTTAGCGCTATTTTGGCGTTTGGCTCTTGGCTGCTTGTTGTGGTGGATTTTAACGGAAGGCAGCCCGAGCAGTTGGCTAATAGGCATTCCTACTGTGCTAGTTGCGGTGTTAGTCAGTTTTCATCTGACGCCGCAGAACCCCTATCGTCTCCGCTTTATTGCACTACCCAGCTTTATTGTTTTTTTTATTGCCACCTCGCTTATCGCTGGCTTTGATATTGCTAAACGTACTCTGCGTCGTGACTTACCTGTTGGTTCTCAGTGGGTTATTTTTGAAACCTGCTTAGATGGTTTACCTCGCTGGTTGTTTATGAGCTGCCTAAGCCTAATGCCGGGCACTCTCAGTGTCAGTAGTGAAAGCTATGGGCTTGTGATTCATTCACTGGATGATAAAGCGACAACCATTGCTGGGCTCAGAAAACTTGAAGATAAGCTGATAGCATTGTTTAAAAAGCAGGAGACTAGTCAATGACTTGGGTGTATGGCATTACTCTGTTAATCCTGCTGATATCGCTGATCGTAGGTGTTGGTCGAGTCATTCAAGGACCTCGGTTAGCCGATCGGCTTCTAGCTGCTCAGTTATTTGGTACCACCGGTGTTGCGGTATTGCTGATTTTAGCAGAGCTTCAGTCGATGCCAGCGGCTCGTGATACCGCTTTAGTCTTGGCGTTACTCGCCATGTTGGCAGCAGTTGCCTTTGTCAGTCGCGTTTGGAAGGTTAAACCGGATTCGGAGGATCAGTCATGACACTGTTGAATCTGCTGCAAACAATTCTGCTGATCAGTGGCGCACTGATGTTTTTAGTCGGATCGATTGGCTTAGTTCGCTTTCCAGACACTTACACTCGAATTCATGCACTGACCAAGGCAGACAATGTCGGTTTGGGTTTAATCGTTATCGGGCTTATTCCGGCAAGCTTTTCAGTATTAATTACGCTAAAAATACTGTTAATCTGGCTTTTAGTCATGCTAGCAAGCGCCTTAAGCGGTCATCTTGTCGCTTGGGAGGCAAGAGCGCAGCAGGTACCGCTTAAATCGTCAGGAGATGCTTCTTTAAAGGGAGAAGGTTCACTAAAAGGAGAGTCATTAAAGAGAGAGTCCGTAAAAGGAGAGTCAGGCGATGAATCTACTGATTGATCTAACATTGTTGATCGGCATACTCGCCATCGCCTTCACCTGCATAGTAAGTCGCAGTCTATTTCGTTCGGTAGTGTTTTTTATTTTATTAGGTTTAATGCTTGCGATTGGTTGGATTCGACTGGGTGCGCCTGATATTGCCCTAGCAGAAGCGGCAATCGGTGCTGGTATCACTGGAGTTCTACTGTTAGATACGCTGGGACATTTGAAAAAAACGGGAAACCTTGAAAACGATGAACCTGCTCCCAGCCGCAAACGACTGGTTCTCGCGATAGTATCCAGCTTTACTCTAGTCGGTTTACTGTTATGGGCCGTGTTCAATCAACCGACTCCCGCGATCAATATTCACCTACTGGTAACTGAGGCAATGCCAGAAAGCGGTGTATCTCATCCAATTACTGCCGTGCTACTCAATTTCCGTAGTTACGATACCTTGTTAGAGGTGGGAGTTTTAGTTCTAGCAGTATTGGTTGGCTTAGCGCTTCAAACTGACCAACAAGCGCAAGATAGCTTACCTGGGTTACCTAACCCTCTGTTACATGCTTGTCTGACGTTACTCATTCCCGCCATGCTGATTACCTCCATGTATCTTCTTTGGGCAGGTTCAGATCGCCCAGGCGGTGCATTTCAAGCAGGTGCCATGTTAGCCGCTGCTTTTATACTGTTGCATATTTCTGGCATCAAACTCTCTTCTCAAGTCAGCCATCGAATGATGCAAGCAGGCTTATTATTAGGGTTTGGCGTTTTTCTGGCGGTTGCCACCAGCAGTTTAATTGGAGGAAGGCCTTTACTTGCCTACCCTGAAGGTGGCGCTGGCATGTTGATTCTGCTGATTGAACTAGCACTGACGTTATCCATTGGACTGATTCTGTTAAGCCTATTTACCATCGCTAATTCCCCTCCTCACCAGACATATCAAGGAGGCGATCATGGACACTAATCTGATTTTCACCCTGTGTGGCGTGGGTCTATGTGGCTTAGGTTTTTTCGGATTTATTTACCATCGGCACCTTTTAAGAAGATTGATTGCGTTTAATTTGATCGGCAACGGTACATTTCTGGTTATGGTTGGATTTGCTCAACGAGGGCAAGGTGTCACTGACCATGTGATTCAAGCACTGGTGCTGACAGGCATCGTTGTCGCTGTGGCAGCAACAGCACTAGGCTTAGTGTTGATTCGTCGCTGGTTCCAACTTAAAGGATCGACACAACTGCCCGAGGATGACGCATCATGAATATGATTCTGTCTCCAATCCCTTGGCTATTGGTGATTCCGCTGGCAGGCGCCACTTTGACCATGTTGCTGCCCTATCATTGGCGTTCAGCCGCTTCAGTGGTAGGTATTTTCACGCAACTGATGGCATCCGTCATACTCTGGTATCAAGTGACCCACTATGGGCCTCAATTTTATGCCATGGCGGATTGGCAAGCGCCTTTGGGTATCTCACTTCGTGCCGATGGCTTAGCAACGCTGTTTGTTTTAATGAGTAGTCTTGTTGCGTCTGCCTGTGCCTTTTATGCCCATCATTATTTGAGTTTACACAAACGAGCTAACTTTTGGCCGCTACTTTGGTTTTTATGGGCTTCACTCAATGGCATTTGGCTTGCAGCTGATACCTTCAACCTCTATGTCGGGTTGGAATTGCTGACCTTTGCGGCGGTGGGTTTAGTTGCCTTTGCGTCAGATGAGCGTTCGCTAGAAGCTTCTATTCGCTACCTATATGCCGCCTTGCTTGGATCAATGGCCTATCTATTAGGTGTTGCTCTGCTATATGGTGCTCAAGGCACGCTAGCGATGGACAGCTTAGCTGAAACTTGGCAGTGGGGACCGACCACACAAGTAGCAGTCACTCTGATACTGGGTGGTTTACTGCTAAAAACGGCTGTTTTTCCACTACATACTTGGCTACCACCTGCCCATGGTGGTGCATTAACCCCCGTCAGCGCATTACTCTCTGCATTGGTGATTAAGGCTTCATTTTATATCCTGCTGCGCTTCTGGATAGAATTCCAAATTTATCAATTTTTACCCTCCCTATCTCAGCTATTGGGAGCTCTAGGCGCTGGCGCGATTCTGTGGGGAGGATGGATGGCGTTACGCCAAACCCATCTAAAGATGGTGGTTGCTTACTCCACCGTCGCTCAGATAGGTTACATGACCTTGATGTTTCCGCTGCTGGTTGCTGAAAACAGTGAAGCATCCATGCTTGCCTACCAGGGTGGTATTTTGATGCTTTTGGCACATGCATTTGCCAAGGCAGGCATGTTCTTAGCAGCAGGTAACCTCATTTTCTGCACAGGGAAGCCCGACCTAGTCTCGTTAGCAGGTATGAGTCGCTATCGGCCACTCAATATATTTGCTTTTGGCTTGGCCGGTGTCAGTCTGATGGGACTGCCTCCGAGTGGAGGGTTTAATGCTAAGTGGATGCTGTTACAAAGCAGCTTTATGTCGGGACAATGGTGGTGGATCGTGGTATTGCTGCTAGGCAGTCTATTGTCAGCTGCTTATATCTTCAGAGTATTCGCTTACACCTATCAAGAAACCGATGCACTCGATACCTACAAGCGACCACGCTTATCCCTAGAGCTTATTGCACTGAGTTTATCTGGAATTAGTATCTTGCTGGGGTTTGCTTCGTTGTGGCCACTGGAGATGATCAGTTTACCTGGTCCTGTGATGGAGGCGCTGCCATGAGCTGGACTGACTGGCTTCCCTTAGCTGTGCTAATGACCTCTTTCATGGCAGCAACGATCATTTTCATGTTGCCTGAACAACGTCATGTCCTTCGCAGCACCATCAATCTAGGTGCTGCTTGTATCAAATTGATACTTATCGTGTTCTTAATACAGGCAGTGTTAAAGCAACAGTATCCAGAAATAAGACTGGAGGTACTTCCAGGATTAGAATTGATTTTACGAGCAGATTCGCTCGCGATTTTATTTGCAGGTTTGTCTTCGGTACTTTGGTTGTTCACGACCCTATATGCCATAGGCTATCTTGAAAACTCACCCAACCGAAGCCGTTTCTTTGGATATTTCAGTTTATGCGTTGCCAGTACCATGGGGATATCACTGGCTGGTAACCTGTTCACTTTTTTAATTTTTTACGAGCTATTAACTCTGTCTACCTATCCGTTGGTGGTTCACCGAGGTAATGCCGCATCTATTAAAGCGGGTCGAACCTATTTGATCTATACCCTAAGCGGCGGTGTAGTTCTGCTGCTAGGTGTTGCTGCTCTATATGCGCTTGGCGGTGACATCGCGTTTGGTGATATTGAACGCACAGCGGCATTAGTCGGCACCTGGCCGGAACTGATGACCATCATCTTTATTTTACTGATTGCTGGTTTAGGAGTTAAAGCGGCCATTTTCCCCTTCCATGGTTGGCTGCCCACTGCGATGGTGGCCCCTGCACCTGTGAGTGCGCTTTTGCATGCGGTAGCGGTAGTTAAGGCAGGGGCTTTTGGTATCGTCAGGGTAATTTACGATATCTATGGTATAGAGTTGTCATGGCAGCAAGGTTTTCTTTTCCCCATCGCCGTGCTCGCTTCATTTACTATTTTGTACGGCTCTTGGCGAGCATTACAACAAATAGATATCAAAAAGCGACTTGCCTATTCAACGGTTAGCCAAGTCTCTTATATCTTATTGGGTATTAGCTTATTTGGTCCCCTTGGCACCATCGGAGGCTTAGTTCACTTACTGCATCAAGGTTTGATGAAAGTCACTCTGTTCTTCTGTGCAGGTAATTTCGCTGAAACCCTCGGTATTCATAAGATTCATGAGTTAGATGGTGTTGGCAAACGCATGCCACTAACCAGTGCAGCCTTTACCGTAGGTGCTTTAGGGATGATTGGATTGCCACCTGTAGCTGGCTTTATCAGTAAATGGTATCTAGGGATGGGTGCGCTTGAAGCAAATATGGAATGGGTCATTTTTGTTTTGATTGGCAGTAGTCTACTCAATGCAGCTTACTTCTTACCGGTACTTAAACGAATTTGGTTTAACCCTCAGCAAGGGCAATGGCCACTTGAAGTTATCAATAACAACCGAGACGCGATACCTTTACTGCTTATTCCAGCATTAGTCACAGCATCTCTGAGTATCGCTGCAGGTTTATTTGCTAGCTCTATCCTAAGTCCCTTGGGATGGGCTGAACTGATTACTTTAAGGGAGTACCTGCGATGATCAGCCAAGGATTACTCTTTTTAACGCCTTTATTTCCAATGATGTTGGCGATACTCGCCTGCTTTAAGACTTTCAAGAAGAATGCGGGCATCTTCGCTGCCATTGCCGTGTTACCCGCATTTTTGCTGAGTCTACTTAACCTTGGACAGTTAGAGATTACTTACCTAAGTATGCCTGCGGTATTACTCGGTAGTGTTTGGCATACCCATCCAACCGGTATGACATTTTTACTATTTACCTCGGTACTTTGGTTCTTCAGCGCTCTGTATGGCATAGGCTATACCAAGTCTGATGACAAGGCGCAGCGTTTTTGGATTTTGTGGTTACTGACCCTCAGTGGCAATCTGGGATTATTAGTCAGTGCCGATATCATTAGTTTTTACGGATTTTTCGCTCTGATGACCTTCGCTGGCTATGGATTAGTGATTCATACCGGTAAAGAGCTGGCTTTACGTGCTGGTCGGATCTATCTAATCATGGCGGTGATCGGCGAAATGCTGATACTCACCGCATTATTTTTAGGCAGTGCTGCCACAGGGCACACCTCTATTCTTGCTCAGGATATTGCCGCAGCCATTCCAGAATCTAATCAGATCAATTTACTACTCTTCTGTTTATTCTTCGGCTTTGGTGTCAAAGCGGGCATTCCTCTGATGCATCTTTGGCTGCCCTTAGCGCACCCAGTTGCACCGACTCCTGCCAGTGCTGTCCTCAGTGGCGCAATGATCAAAGCAGGTTTATTTGCATGGATCAGCCTTTTACCATTGGGATATATGCATTCATCCGGATGGGGAATATTACTGATCATCTTTGGCTTTGTAGCATCCTTTGGTGGCGGATTAGTAGGCATGCTCCAACTTGCACCTAAAGCGGTTTTAGCTTACTCCAGTATTAGTCAAATGGGCTTAATGACGGTCACTATTGGATGTTTATTCTTAAAGCCGGAGTTAACTCCATTAGTCATTCCGGTTCTGGCATTCTTCGCACTGCATCATGCACTCTCGAAAGGCGCACTATTTTTATCGGTTGGCATAAATAGCCAATACCGATCCATTCCCATTGTGTTATTTGTGTTAGGGATGTTGTTACCTGCACTGTCGTTAGTCGGTATCGCAGGTAGCGGTATTCAGGCGAAACTATTATTAAAAGAAGGGCTTTATGCACTCTATCTACCCGGTATTGTCATGAGTATAACCCTGAGTGCGCTGGCTACTACAGGATTAATGTATCGATTCTTATGGTTACTACGACAGGAAAGACGAGAATCACTGCAAGCTTCACCCGCTGATCATTGGATGCAGCTGAGTTGGGCTGGTTTATTGATATGTGGTTTTTTAGCACCGCTTCTCTTTAGTGGCAATCTAGAAACCAAGAGTGTCTTACAACAACCCATCGAATACTTGGGATTACTCTGGGTTCCGGTTATCGCCAGCGTCTTTGCGTTTTGGTTTATCAGCCAGCCACTTCGTGCCAGTGTTCCTCAAGGCGATTTGATTGTATTGATAGAGCCTTGGTTTAGCGTTAAAGAAGCGAGCGCGGATAAAAAAGAAGATAAAAATGAACAAAAGGTTCAGCCGAGCTTATTGAACTGGGTAGACAAAGATCAACAACCTACCCCATCAGCAGCACTTGAGATCTTTAGTCGATCTCAAGTAGCTGCATTATTGGGTGTTATATTACTCTTAGCTAACTTAATGTTATGGATTAATTAGACTGCTTGTATGGCAACTTTAAGCACACCATCGCGCTGGTTAGAGAAGAGGTCATAAGCCTCGACTATGTTTTCTAAAGAGTATCGGTGTGTCACCATCGGACCTAAATCGATTCGCCCTGAAGCAATGATGCTCATTAGGCGACGCATCCGCTCTTTACCCCCTGGGCATAATGAGGTGATGATTTTATGATCACCCAAACCTGCACAGAAAGCATCTAGTGGAATATGTAGATCTGAAGAGTAGACACCGAGGCTAGACAGGGTTCCTCCTGGCTTTAGCACCCTCAGCGCAGCTTCAAAAGTCGATTGTAAACCCAGCGCTTCAATAGAAGAGTCGACTCCTCGTCCACCGGTAATTTTAAGTATTTCGGATACGACATCGACCTTATTAAAATCTAGGGTAATATCAGCGCCCATTTTCCGCGCCATTTCCAAACGTTCTGGAATACCATCCACCACAATAATTTGGCTAGCCCCTCGAAGTTTTGCGCCAGCGGTTGCACAAAGACCAATAGGCCCCTGAGCAAATACCGCGACCGTATCACCAATACGTATATTGGCAGATTCAGCGCCAGCAAAGCCGGTAGACATAATGTCAGGACACATCAATACCTGTTCATCGGTTAAGCCGTCAGGTACTGGAGACAGGTTTGCCTGCGCATCAGGAACCAGTAAGTACTCTGCTTGAGCTCCATCAATGGTGTTACCAAAGCGCCAGCCACCCATCGGCTTATAACCATGCGAGTGACTACCGCCATCTTGAGCACTGCAGCCATCTTGGCAACCGTAGGAGGTAAAACTCGGACAAATGGCACCCGCTATGACGCGCTGGCCCTCTTGATAGCCCTGTACGTTAGCACCTAATTTTTCAATGATTCCAACGGGTTCATGTCCAACCGTCAAACCTTTCGCTACCGGATATTCACCTTTAAGAATATGAATATCGGTACCGCAGATAGTGGTCGTGGTTACTCGAATCAACGCATCATTGGGGCCAATATCAGGGATAGGCTTATCTTCTAATTCAATGCGGCCTGGTTCTACGAACACCGCCGCTTTCATCATCATCGCCATCTTCTTCTCCTTATATTCTCGGTCTTAATCTTATTTTTTCTTTGACCTGAGTTTCAAACGCTTACTATTAAATCTAGTACAGATGTTTGCATGCTTCCATGCTGCAATGCGTCATGTTTGAGCCAAATCGAATAGCACAGTACACTCACCACTATCTAAAATCGCAAATGGAAAAGTTAAGATGCAATTCACAGGTACTGAACGTTATGTGGCAACGGATGAGCTTCAACTAGCCGTTAACGCTGCTTTAACTCTCCAACGTCCACTGCTGATTAAAGGTGAACCGGGTACTGGTAAAACCTTACTGGCTGAAGAAGTCGCGAGTGCATTAGGCCGCCCTTTATTTACCTGGCACGTCAAATCCACCACTAAGGCGCAGCAGGGCCTATATGAGTATGATGCTGTTTCACGGTTACGTGATTCGCAACTCGGTGATGATCGTGTGCATGACATCAGCAACTACATCGTGCCAGGAAAAGTATGGGAAGCCTTCACCAGTGATTCACCTGCGGTGCTGTTAATCGACGAAATCGACAAAGCAGACATAGAGTTTCCTAACGATTTATTACTTGAACTGGATCGAATGGAGTTTTATGTTTACGAAACCCAGCAAAACATCCGTGCCATTCACCGCCCTTTGGTGATTATTACCTCTAATAATGAAAAAGAACTCCCAGATGCCTTTCTGCGTCGTTGTTTCTTTCATTACATCCGCTTTCCTGACAAAGAGACGATGCGTCAAATCATTGATGTGCACTTTCCAGAGATTCAGAAAAGATTGGTCGAACGCGCCTTAGAGGTCTTTTATGACCTAAGGGATATTTCTGGATTGAAGAAAAAGCCCAGCACTTCAGAATTAGTGGATTGGCTTAAGCTATTGATGGCAGATGATCTTGCTCGCGAAGTACTCCTGAAGCAAGACACCGCTTCAGCCGTTCCTCCTTTATGTGGTGCACTGGTCAAAAACGAACAAGACACCAGCCTATTGGAACGACTAGCCTTTATGATTCGTCGCCAGCAACGTTAAGCGACAAGGGCTTTGAAATGTTAATCGATTTTTTCGAGACACTGCGTAAAGCGGAATTACCTGTAACACCACGGGAATTTCTCGACCTACTGCGAGCACTGGATAGCAATCTTGCCTTTGCGGATATGGATGCTTTTTATCTGCTAGCACGTACTTGCTTAGTCAAAGACGAAAAGTTCTATGACCGTTTTGACCAAGCCTTTGCCTATTACTTTTCTGGGTTAGGCGAGTTGCCCATGTCACTAGAGCAACTGATTCCCGATGAATGGCTGCGAAAAACCTTTGCACGTGAACTCAGTGACGCCGAAAAATCCGAATTAAGTAGTCTAGGCAGTTTAGAAAAGTTGCTGGACACGCTCAAACAACGTTTAGATGAACAAAAAGGTCGTCATGCGGGCGGCAACAAATGGGTCGGAACAGGCGGAACCTCACCCTTTGGTCATAGCGGCTATCATCCCGAAGGTATTCGTATCGGTGGTGAATCTCGCCATCGCAAAGCGGTAAAGGTTTGGGAGAAGCGAGAATTTCGTAACCTCGATGACAATCAAAATCTTGATAACCGCAATATTCAAGTTGCACTGAAACGATTGCGTAAATTCGCCCGTACCGGCGCTCATGAAGAACTGGATCTGGAATCCACTATTCGAGCTACCGCCCGCAATGCGGGTCACTTAGATATCAAAATGGTACGTGAACGCCATAACGCTGTTAAGGTATTGCTGCTGTTGGATATTGGTGGATCAATGGATGAACACATACAGCATATCGAAGCCTTATTCAGTGCCTGTAAGACCGAGTTTCGGCATCTAGAAAGTTATTACTTTCATAACTGCATCTATGAATCGGTTTGGCGTGATAATCGTCGTCGCTTCGATAACCGCACCGCGACACTAGACTTAATCAACACCTACGCATCCGATTACAAAGTCATTATTGTTGGTGATGCGTCCATGTCGCCCTATGAAATCGCTGTTCCCGGTGGCAGTGTTGAGCATATGAATGCTGAACCGGGTCAGCGCTGGATAGAGCGACTCACTCAGCACTGGCCCTCTTTAATATGGTTAAACCCTGTCGAGCAGCGCTACTGGCCTTACACTCAGTCCATTGGAATGATACAAAACCTTGTTAAGCAGCGTATGTTCCCAATGACACTGGAAGGGCTGGATGGTGCGATGAAAGAGTTGAGTAAAAACTAACTATTTATCGCTTTATTAAACTAAATATTAGCATGCGTAAATACAGAAAAACCTTTTCATGTCTTATACTCTATAAACAACTATAATCACTTATATTTTATAAGAGTATTTATATACACTAATGATAAGACAGATCAAATAGAGCTATTATGGTGTTGATCAATATCATAACCAGCGCCGCAGACACTAATGGTAGCGGTCTTAGATTTAAATTTTTGAAGCCAATAGCACTATTCGGGCTTCTACTAATCCTGTGTTTTTCTTCTATACCCCATGCTAGTAGCTACGAACATCAACTTACCGACAAACATATTACGCTGGGCATCTTCGCTTTTCGTCCGAAAGAGATCCTAGCTCAACAATACCAACCCTTAGCGGACTATCTAACTGAGGCACTGGGCGATACTCAGGTGGTTATTGAGGTACTGACTCAAGATGAGATTGAAGATGCTATCCTGAATCAACGATTAGACTTACTTTTTACCAACCCCAGCCACTATGTTCAGGTCAGAAGTCGAAGTCCACTAAGTGGAGCCCTAGCCACACTCATCAGCAAGGAGGATGGTCAAGCGGTTGATCATCTGGGTGGCGTCATTATCTCACGTTATGACAATCCTGATGCCAATGAGCTAAGACAGCTACGAGGAAGTCGTATTGGTGTTCCGGGAACTCGTTTTTTAGGCGGATTTCAAACCCAATCCTATGAGTTGAGACAGGTTGGAGTGAGGCTGCCAGACCATGCTGAATTGATTGAGTTAGGCGGTCATGATGGAGTGGTGTTTGCAGTTTTAGCGGGTGATGTTGAATATGGATTTATACGCACAGGCATCATTGAAGCGATGGAACGCGAGGGTAAAATCGATCCAACAGAGCTGAAAATTATTAACCCTCAACAACATCCTCACTTTCCATATCGCGTATCAACCCGGCTATATCCTGAGTGGGCATTTGTATCCTTACCTCATTTGGATCGTAGAAATGTTCGCTTAATTGCCAGTGCATTGATGGCCTTAGAAGAAACACATCCAGCCGCCATCAGTGCAAGCATTGGTGGTTTTTCACCGCCTGGTGATTACTTACCAGTAGAAAACTTAGCTCGTGCTTTAAGAATGCCACCTTTTGATGAGCGTATCCCATTAGAGGTGTTTTGGTATGACCATCGTCAGTTAGCTGTTACCAGTATTGTTTTACTGAGCATTTTAACTCTTTGGGCATTATGGGTCAGTGGTCGAATGTTACAGCAGCGACGCAAAGCCGATGCATTGACACGTCAAGCAGCCAGTGTATTTGAACATGCCAATGAAGGCATTATTATCACCGACCCTCAAGGAAAAATTCTTGATATTAATACAGCATTTACCAACATCACCGGTTACAGTCGAGAAGATGTGATAGGAAAAAATCCCCGAATGCTGCGCTCTAATTATCACAATCAAGAGTTTTATCAAGAGATGTGGAAAGCGCTTGAGCAAACTGGTTTATGGCGTGGTGAGTTATGGAATCGCCATAAAAATGGCCAAATTTATGCAGAACTTCTAAACATCAGTACAATTCGTAAACCTAATGGCGATGTGGTCCGTTACATCGGTATTTTTTCAGACATCACTCAACTCAAACATCAGCAAAAACAACTCGAGTTTATGGCTCACTACGATGCGCTGACTGGACTCCCGAATCGGGTACTGTTAGCGGATCGCCTTCAACAAGCTATGGCACAAGCTCAACGACGAAAAAACAAAGTTGCTGTTGTATTTCTAGACCTTGATGGCTTTAAAAACATTAACGATTCTCACGATCATGAATTTGGTGATCTGTTGCTTATACAGGTCGCTAACAAAATGAAGTCTGTCATGCGCGATGGCGACACCTTAGCCCGCTTTGGAGGCGATGAGTTTGTTGCTGTGCTTCTCGACTTCCCAAATCTTGCCAGCAGTATACCTGTGCTCGAACGCCTACTTCACACCTGCGCTGAACCTGTCACCATTAAGGATAGGCAAATATCTATTACCGCAAGCATCGGTGTAAGTTATTTCCCACAGGAGGAAGAACTGGATGCCGATCAATTGATACGACAAGCAGATCAAGCTATGTATCAAGCCAAACAAACGGGTAAGAATCACTATCATATTTTTGACACTGAACAAGACAGTGCTGTGCGCGGACAGTATGAAAGTATTGAAAGAATTCGTGAAGCCCTCTGTAACAATGAATTTGTGTTGTATTACCAACCCAAGGTCAACATGCGCACGGGCGAAGTTCTAGGAGTCGAAGCCCTTATTCGATGGCAACACCCTGAACGAGGACTCCTGCCTCCTGCTGCGTTCTTACCGATACTCGAACATCATCCTTTAGCTATATCACTAGGTGAGTGGGTGTTATCGACAGCACTCAATCAGCTCGATGAATGGCGCAACCAAGGATTAAAGCTTTCCATCAGCGTCAATATCCATGCATTACACTTGCAGCAAGCCGATTTTATAGATCGCTTAATCGCTGAAATTAAACGTCACGATCAGTTTGCTGCTGGAGAACTTGAACTCGAAATACTTGAAACCAGTGCACTTGAGAATATTGCAGGGGTATCTAAGATCATTCAAGCCTGTCAGAAAATAGGCGTCGACTTTTCTGTGGATGACTTTGGTACAGGTTACTCTTCACTGACTTATCTGAAACGCTTACCGGCACAGATGCTAAAAATTGATCAAAGCTTTGTTAGAGATATGCTAGAAGATCCAGATGATCTCGCCATTCTAGACGGCATTATTGGTTTAGCTAAGGCATTTAATCGTAAAGTGATCGCTGAAGGAGTAGAAACATTCGAACATTGTGAAATGCTACTTCGTCTCGGATGTGAACTAGGACAAGGCTACGCAATCGGTAAACCAATGCCTGCATTGATGATCGAAGAATGGGTTCAAACTTGGAAACCAGCAGAAACGCTTAATTCCATTCAACCGGTAGATCATAGAGACCTTCCAATACTTTTTGCGATAGTCGAGCATCTGGCTTGGACGAAAGAATTAGAACACTTCTTACGAGGTCAACTGCTAATGCCTCCACTCATTCGTAAAGATGAATGTCGTTTTGGCCCGTGGCTATCACAGCATTCACCTAGCTCACGAATAAACTCAGCCATATTTGATAAGATCGATAAGACACATCATTCTTTGCATCAACATGCCATAGATCTGATCACACTAAAAAGTAATGATCAGCAAGACGCAGCCATTCAGGGTATCGAAGAGCTCCATAAAAAACGTGTTCTGTTGCAACAGCAATTAGAGCAACTACTTAAAGAAAAGAACTTATAAAAATGACTTTTTATCACAACATTTTGAGCCAAATCTGCATCGACTTATCGGTTTCTTTTTGTTGATCAACATCTTTCCAACTAAAGTCAGCTTCAACACCCTCTAGCGGAACATAGTCTCGTTTATACCAAAACTCATCTAAGGATTGATAGTTTTCGGGTTTTAAAGGGTGGCTTAGCGGCCGACTGACCGCAGCAAAACAACTAAACTGCAACCCTAAATCACGCCCGTGCGCCTCGCGATGATCAAAAAACGCATACCCAATCCCTTGTCCTCGATATTCTGGCAGTAACATCGACTCACCACAGTAGAGCATCGTCTCTGGATTAAAGCCGGCATCGGAGAGGGTTTCAGAAAAAGATTTGTCGTGCTCACTCAATATTCCGCAAGTCGCGGCACCGACAAGTTTTTTGCCATCAAATGCACCCACAATCAGTGAATGCTTTTTGAGATAATGCTTTAAGTACTTTTGCTCGTAGGCTCGGGTACCATCATACAAATAGGGGAAACCTCTGAAGATCTGAATTCTTAAATCAGCAATGGCATCAAACCAAGGCCAAATATCATCACCATTTAAGTTTCTAATCTCAATGTTTGTCATGATTGCTCACCACCCGAGCGACCCTGAGGTTAATTTGATCTAGCACGAGAAACTTCCTCCTAGTTTTTATGCAATCCTGACACAAAGACTAGGGGATTGAGAATTCACCTTAGACTAGAAAGTTGATGTCATGGCGTATTTAACAAATCCGAAGTCGTTTTTTACACAAAGTATTTGCAGCGAATAACACCTCGCTCTAAAGTGTGATTTCTTAGTAGCGAAAGGGACAAGACACCAGATGTTTGAAGCATGGCTATTGATGGCGCTAGTAATGGGTTTCCTTCTACTCTCCAGCATTGTATTGAGTTGGAGTAACTTCTTTACCCTTCGCAAACTAAAACGAACCGTTGCTGAACTTGAAGCACTCAAACAACGCTTAGCGAATTCCTCCACCCTTACTCAAGACTTACCTAACTCCCAGCAGATTCAAGAACCCAGTGAGATAGCTGAAGAACTTAAATCTACATCTGAATCAATCATCTCTAACTTGGATGCTAGCTTCCCAGAGGAAACAGAAACTGCAGAGCCGTTGGCGACGAAGCAAGCTGATCCTAATCCTTGGGGTGAGAAATTCGATAAGCCTAAAACACTCAGCGAAGCGACTGCTAACACTCATAAAGCATCTTCCGATACACAGGCGCCAACTTCCCAACCTAGCTGGAAAAGTAACTGGATGGTGTGGTTAGGTGGCGGCTGTATTGCCTTATCCGGTGTTTTCTTAGCCCGCTATTCGATTGAACAAGGGCTATTGGGGCCAACCGCACGAATTGTGTTGGGTCTGCTATTAGGCCTAGGCATGTTGTTGGGCGCAGAGTGGCTAAGGCGTAAAATGGAATCTGCATATTCAGCTGTTGCCGCACTCGCCGGTGGTGCAATTGTGATGCTTTACAGCGTTACCTTAGCAGCACTGCATCTCTATCAACTCTGGCCTCCGATGTTCGTCTTTGCGTTACTGGCGTTGATCTCTTTAGCAGCGATGGTGCTGGCAGTATGGCATGGTCCGATCTTGGCTTGGATAGGGATTGCGGGCGCTTATGCCGTGCCCTTACTTATCGGAGGAGGGAGCACTGATCTACTTCCCGTCCTGATTTATGTTCTAATCGTGACGACTTCCTCTCTTGTCTTACTGCGTTATGTGCAGCAAAACTGGCTGTTTAATTTAACCCTAACGGGTGTTCTGGGCTGGTGGTGGTTACTTCAACTGAGTGGCCAGTCATTGGAATGGGTAGGGCTTTACTTAACCTTTAGTGCCTATCTGTTCCTAAGTATTCCTGAGTTTAATTTCAGGCTGACAAAGACTTATTTTGATCAACCGATCAAGCGATCACTTAAAGCTTTCTTCCGTTTTAAAGCAATCGATCAACGTCAAAGGCTAATCGCCTTGAGTTTTATTATTCTGGCTCAAGGAATCAGCATTTCACTTCACCCTGAATGGCAAGACGCAATCTGGCTTTGGACACCCCTGTTAGTTTTGATTTTATTCAGCAGTCGCTTTAATGAGCAGATTAAACTTCTGCCTTGGCTGAGCGCGATGGTGTTCTTCAGTAGTCTTATCGCCGCTCACTTTCATACTGGCTGGACCTTCTCCACTCGCTTTGTATCGCTCAATCTTGAAGATCAAACAGCCTTACTTAAACTGCTCGTGGTTTGGACTCTGCTATACGTGGGTCATGCCTACTGGTCACTGAAAACACAACGCTACCCTGCCCTTAAGCTGTCGTTAGGCATCATGGCACCGCTATTTGCTTTGGCTCTCGCTTGGCAACTGGCGGGAGATTTATTACAAGATTGGTTCTGGAGTGCAGCAGCGCTGATCTGTGGTCTGGGCTATATTGGTCGAGCACAGTTAAGACAGCAAAAAGATCGCTGTCGCTCATGGCTTATTCTGGCGGGTCATTTAGGTTATTCATTATCGGTAGTGATCTTCTTTGATTCGGCAACATTGATTCTTGCCTTGGCGGCACAGGTCATCTCACTTGCTTGGCTACATCAGCAGCATGAAGATGCGTTATTAAGTTGGGTGATGAAAATTTTGCTGATGTTGATTCTGGCAAGACTGACATTTCAACCTTGGATATTTCCGCAATACGATACTAGCTTGATCAGTTATGCAGGATGCTTTGCCTTGGTATTTATTGCCAGCCGATTGAACAGATCTAGCTCCATCTCACGCTGGTTAGAGGGCGCCAGCCTACACCTATTCGTATTGCTTCTCTTTATGTTACTGCGCTACTGGCTTTATGATGGCAACCTGTTTTTACGCCGCTATAGCTTTACCGAAGCCGCATTCAATACCGTCATTTGGGGAAGTCTGGGTTTGGTCTACTATTACCGAAGCTTCTTAGCAGAGCAGATGCAAAGCCTGTATCGATTAACCGCACAACTATTGTTAATCGCTTCTGTAATGAATTACTTATTACTGATCACTTGGTTAAACCCACTATTTAACTGGAACGAAGCTGTTAGTGAAACACCGATTTTCAATCTATTGCTGTTAGCCTATGGCGCGCCAGTTTTGCTGTTTATCTTAGCTGCTCGCTTTTACGACTCACAATACAAAGCCATTTTTTGGAGTCTGGCAGGTATC
>REDB01000213.1 GCA_007693685.1 Oceanospirillales bacterium | reverse complement strand
CAGTCTCTGGTTGAGCAAGACACTCGCTTCAAGCTGGCCGATGCTGAACAGCAGGGTCGTTATCAAGATAATCTTGGTAAGTTGTTGAATGCTGTTGATTCTACTAAAGCGTCTGAGTAGGTGATTGGGATGATGGGTTCGGCATCGCATTGCACGCCGTGAAATCATCCCTGATGGCTCCACTGCGCCATCCATGGCGCAGAGGGTCATGCAATCCCAAACCCATCATCCCATCCGTGGTTCAGTGGGTTATTCGATCCCAAACTCATCATTCCTTCCATACTATTGGTGGTGGGTTTGGATCAGTTCATCACCACAGTAGACATTGGGGTGAGTTAAGGTTTGTTTCTTTATCAGCATTCACATCTAATTGTTTTAATGAACAACCACTGATCTCCGAGGGAGAGCAGGTTGTGCTGATTTGAGACCTTCTGTCGCCATGGATGGCGACAGGGAGCGGTCATTGATGACGAAAAGCGTGTCTCAAATCAGTGCTACCTGCTCGCACTAGCTGAATAACTACCTGCTCGCACTAGCTCCGAAAAAAGTAGTACCTGCTCTCACTACCCCAGAAAAAGTAGCACCTGCTCACACTAACTGCAGTAAAAAACTACCCCTTCACCACATCAATAAAATAAGCATCCCCATGCGGCGTTTTCTCACGAACCAAACCATGAACATCCGTCTCAAAACCTGGGAATAACGCATTAAAATCACGCGCAAACTGCAAGTAACGGACGATAGTACGGTTAAAGCGCTCGCCTGGCACCAGCAATGGAATGCCCGGAGGATAAGGTGTTACCAGCATCGCGGTCACGCGACCTTCAAGCTCATCAATCGACACACGCTCAACATCACGATGTGCCATACGAGCCCAAGCATCAGCAGGAGTCATCGCAGGTTCAATTTCAGACAGATACATTTCGGTAGTGATGCGTGCAACATCATACTCTTTGTATACCGAGTGAATTTGGTTACACAGGTCACGTAAACCGATACGCTCATAAGCAGGGAATTTTTTAGCAAACTCAGGCATAACACGCCATAAAGGACGATTGCGGTCATAGTCATCTTTAAACTGCTGCAATTCCGTGACCATCGAGTTCCAGCGGCCTTTGGTAATACCGATAGTGAACATGATGAAGAAGGAATAAAGTCCTGTTTTCTCGATGATAATACCGTGCTCGGCCAAATAGCGGCTGACAATAGCAGCGGGAATACCTTGTTCATCAAACTCACCAGCAAGGTTAAGTCCTGGTGTGATGATGGTCGCCTTAATGGGATCTAGCATGTTAAAGCCGGACTCTATTTCACCAAAACCATGCCAAGTGTCACCGGCATGTATGACCCAATCATCACGATCACCGATACCTTCCTCAGCTAGATAATCAGGTCCCCAGACTTTAAACCACCAATCACTACCAAACTCTTCGTCCACCTTGCGCATCGCACGACGGAAATCTAAAGCTTCTAAAATTGACTCTTCAACCAATGAGTGTCCACCCGGTGGCTCCATCATCGCAGCGGCAACATCACAAGATGCGATGATGGCGTATTGAGGGCTGGTAGAAGAGTGCATCAAATAAGATTCATTAAAACGGTGTGTATCCAGCTTACGTGAAGAAGCATCCTGAACCAGAATTTGAGACGCTTGAGATAAGCCAGCTAAGAGTTTATGCGTTGATTGAGTCGCAAAAACCAGTGCATTCTCTGAACGCGGACGATCACTACCGATCGCATGCATGTCTTTATAAAACTCATGGAAAGACGCGTGAGGTAACCATGCTTCATCGAAATGCAGCGTATCGATAGTGTCACCGAGCATCGACTTGATGGTTTCGACGTTGTAAAGCACACCATCATAGGTACTTTGAGTAATGGTAAGAATACGAGGTTTTTTGTTCAGTGCTTCTCGCGCAAATGGATTTTGTTCAATTTTGCGCTGAATCGTTTCAGGATCAAATTCGGACTTAGGAATAGGGCCAATGATGCCGTAATGGTTACGTGTCGGCATTAAAAATACCGGAATGGCGCCGGTCATAATGATCGAATGTAGAATCGATTTGTGACAGTTACGATCCACAACCACGATATCGCCTGGCGCTACGGTGGAGTGCCAAACAACCTTATTAGAGGTAGAAGTACCATTCGTAACAAAAAATAGATGGTCGGCATTAAAAATACGCGCTGCATTTGATTCGCTAGCAGACACAGGGCCTGTGTGGTCAAGCAGTTGACCTAGTTCTTCAACCGCATTACAAACGTCGGCACGCAGTAGGTTTTCACCAAAGAACTGGTGGAACATTTGTCCAACGGGGCTTTTTAAGAAAGCTACGCCACCCGAATGCCCTGGACAGTGCCAAGAGTAAGAGCTGTCACTGGCATATTCCATCAAGGCTTGGAAAAATGGTGGTGCTAAGTTTTCAAGATATTTACGCGCTTCACGAATAATGTGACGAGCAACAAACTCTGGCGTATCTTCAAACATATGAATGAAGCCATGCAGTTCTCGCAGGATATCGTTTGGAATATGTCTTGATGTACGTGTTTCACCATACAAGAACACCGGTATATCGGCGTTACGCTTACGTACTTCGATAATAAAATCACGCACAGCGTTCAAGGCACAGCGTGATGGATCTTCACCCGCGTCGGCAAAATCCTCATCATCAATCGAAAGAATAAAGCAGGAAGCACGACTTGCCTGTTGAGCAAAGGAGGTTAGATCGCCATAGCTGGTAAAGCCAACGACCTCCATGCCCTCGTTGCTGATCGCTTGAGCAAGGTCGCGAATACCTGACCCAGATATATTTTCTGAACGGAAATCTTCATCGATGATGATGACGGGAAAACGAAACTTCATGAATGGCAGCCTGTGGTTCAAAGTGAGTGAAGATTGTCACTTATTCATATGACAATACTATTGCGGGAGGCGCTTGGCCGGCTGGTTCCTGCGGTGCCTATTGTATGTAATAGAGACGCAGCTATCTAGTGTAAAAAATGATCGACTCTAAACAAATCTCAGATTAGAATTCGCCCAATTCAACTTTCGAATGACCTTAAATGAAACTCGTATCCTTTGATGCGTTCCGAACCCTGCGTCTTCCTGACGTAACTGTCTTTAAACCTGAGCATATGTTTCGTCAAAAAGAAGAAATTCTGACGGCGGACTGGGTGCTGTTTCCTGAGTATTGGCAGGTAAACGCCATTGTTTTTGGGCTGAAAAAGAAGATTTTTCCAAGTCATGCCTCTTATTTGTTGGGGCATAACAAGATTGAAATGACTCGTGCCTTCAAAATGCTTGCGCCTCTCAACACACCTTGGACAGAGATAGAGCCCAATACTCCATCCAGAGCAGAAATGTTATGGGATAAAATGGATTTGCCTTTTGTTGCTAAAATTCCAAAAAGCAGTATGGGAGAAGGGGTGTTCCTGATCGAAAATAAAGCTGATTGGAATGCATACCTTGCTAAAACCGATGTGCTTTATGTGCAAGAGTATCTGCCTATCGATCGTGATATGCGTATCGTACTGGTTGGAAAAAAACTGGTAGCGGGATATTGGCGGCTGCAAGGGCAGGATGGTTTTCACAACAATGTGTCTAGAGGTGGGCAGGTCGATGTCAGCCCATTACATCCTGCTGCTGTTGCGCTTGCGCTAGAGCTAGCAGAGAAACTGGATCTAGATCATGCAGGGTTTGATATCGCCATGGTCGGTGATCATCCATATGTGTTGGAGTTCAATCGCTTATTTGGAAATACCGGTTTGCCAGATCTGCATGTTCGCGTTGCTGACGCGATATTAGAGTATTTGCAAAGCCAAGCAGAAAGGGATGACGATCCTATCGACCCTGATCGTCCAGAACCACCTTTACCGATTGCGGTATAATCTCAGCATAAAAATAATGCAAAAAGAAGGGCGCTTATTGCGCCCTTCGTTATTTTTATCTTCCACGCTGCATCAGTACGGCGATTCGATCATCCAGCGGTGGATGAGTCGATAGTAACTTCATAAAGCCATCTTTCAGGTGGCTGTTAATACCAAATGCCATCATTTGATCCGGCATTTGATCAGGAATGCCTTGTTCAGCTTTAAGTCTCTGCAATGCACTGATCATAGCCGCTGGGCTCGCAAGGGTAGCACCTGCTTCATCTGCTCTAAATTCGCGCTTACGAGAGAACCACGCAACAATCACTGATGCCAAAATACCGAAAATGATATCGAACACGATAACTGTAATAAAGTAGCCGATACCGCGTTCACCACCTTGTCCGCGATTGACAAAATTATTGACGATATGAGCAGCAATGCGTGCGAAGAACATGACGAAGGTGTTAACCACACCTTGGATTAAGGCCAAAGTCACCATATCACCATTAGCTACGTGGCCAATTTCATGTGCCATGACCGCACGAACTTCTTCACGACGAAAACGCTGCAACAGACCGGTACTGACGGCCACGAGAGCATCGTTTTTATTCCAGCCAGTTGCAAAAGCATTCGATTGTTGAGCAGGAAAAATCCCAACTTCAGGCATTTTAATGCCAGCTTTTTGAGATAGCTCAGCAACTGTTTCCAATAACCAGCGCTCATCTTCGTTACGAGGTTGAGTAATGATTTCAGTCTTGGTGGCTTTCTTAGCCATGAATTTTGACAAAAACAGGGATATAAATGACCCTGCAAAGCCAAATACAGCACAGAAAATCAGAAGAGATGTTAGGTTTAGTCCACTACCTTGAAGGTAATGTTCTACACCCAAAAGGTTTAGCGTGATGCTTGCGACCAGCAGCACGGCTAAGTTGGTTGCAAGAAAGAGTAATATTCTCATAGTGGTTGGGTTCCATGGGTTTTTTCAAGTTAAAAAATTCTGAGATTTAGATGGGGGCATTATAGGAAAGTTTCAACCAGTCACTAGTCTTGATCGTCAATATAAGGTGATACTTAAAGAAAAGGCACCTTGATTAGAGGCCGCTATCACAGAAGCTTCAATCATAGGTGCCTTTTGAACTAAGCTAATCGTTCAGCTTTAAAGTTGTTTAGATTAGCTAGGTTTGTCTTTTGTTTGATTACAGATTAGCAACTTGCGTTTCGATAGCAGCACGCAACTCCTGATATGGCTCTAGGTTTTCAGGGCGGAAAAAGAGTTTGTAATACTGGCGTTCTGCGACCTGATTGTGATTTTTGCTCTTCGCATCATGAGAGAGTGCATAGATGTAATTCATGTGTAAATGAATTACCGCAGTATGCATGGGTAATTCGATAGCATGCTGCTCTAGGTCATAACGGACTTTAGTTTCTTTAAGCGTGTAAAAAGAGGCTTCTGCAACCAAATTTAGGTTGAGTAAAAAGTTGGAAGTGACCGGCACAATGTGTCGTTTATCGACACCGTTGTGCTGCATGGAAATACCACTATTCTTTTTGATTTTAATAAACATTTTGGCTGTCTTTCCTAATATCAACGGCTAGTTTGCGGAAAATTTGAACTGCTTGTCTGAATTTCGTAACTAAAAACTATCTTTGATGATAACTAAAAAACTAGTTATCAACCGCTCAACCTAACAGCTGAGTTGAGCAGTTGTAATTATTGCGTTAATCAGTTCTATCCCATTGAGTATAGACCGACTTTACGACAAATGGATTACTGTTCATAAGTTTTTAAGAAGGTCGCAATTCTTTCGATAGCTTCACTCAGCAAGTCGACGGTGGGTAGGAACACCAATCTAAAGTGTTGAGTATCTTCTAAATTAAACCCAGTACCTTGGACAACAAGAACTTTCTGTTGTTGCAAAAGATCGAGAGCAAACTTTTCGTCGTTTTGAATTGGATAGACCGCTGGATCTAATTTTGGGAAGAGATAGAGGGCTCCTTTAGGTTTTACACAAGACACGCCAGGAATCTCATTTAGCATGCGGTGCGCTAGTTCCATCTGTTCATGTAAGCGTCCGCCAGGAACGATCAATTCATTGATGCTTTGATAGCCTCCTAGTGCAGTTTGAATAGCATACTGAGCAGGAACATTGGCACAGAGTCTCATGCTGGCAAGCATATCCAGTCCTTCGACGTAATCTCTGGCACGATGCTTGGGCCCACTGATAATCATCCAGCCTGAACGGAAACCAGCAGCTCGATAGGTTTTGGATAATCCGTTGAAGGTCAAACAAAGCACATCATCTGCTAGCGAGGCTAAAGAGGTGTGTTCAGCACCGTTATATAAAATCTTGTCATAAATCTCATCTGCGAAAACAATCAAATTATGCTCACGCGCTAGTTCTAAGATTTGCAGTAACAATGACTCTGGATAAAGTGCACCGGTAGGGTTGTTTGGATTTATGACTACAATGCCACGCGTGTGTTCAGTAATCTTGCTGCGAATATCTTCAATATCTGGGAACCATTCATTGCTTTCATCGCAATGATAATGAACTGGGGTACCACCTGATAGACTAACTGCCGCTGTCCATAGTGGATAATCCGGAGATGGTATTAGCATCTCATCATTGTCATTCAGCAAGCCTTGCATCGCCATGACAATAAGTTCAGAAACACCATTGCCTATGTAGATATCTTCCAGAGTAACATGCTTAATCGACTTGCGTTGGCATTCATGCATGACGGCCTTGCGAGCTGAAAAAACACCCTTAGAGTCACAATAGCCTTGAGACTCAGGTAAATTGTGGATTACATCCTGCACTATTTCTTCCGGAGCATTGAAGCCCCAAGGCGCAGGGTTGCCGATATTCAGTTTAAGAATTCTATGGCCTTCGTCTTCCAGTCGTTTAGCTTCTTGCATAACGGGGCCACGAATGTCGTAGCAGACGTTTATTAGTTTGTTAGATTTACGAATAACGGGCATGATAATAATCCTGCGCTCCATCCGAGGCGCTGTGACGTATGAACAAGGAGGGCCGGACGGCAGGCCCGAAGGCGCTTATGATACGCGCTAGCCGACTAAATTCAATGTTCTAACGTGGTTTCTCAAAGAATTTTTCTGGAGTTGATGTAATGGTGAATAAAACGGCTTCTAAGAACACAAAAACGGATGCTCAATGGCAAGAAACCTTAACGCCGGATCAATATTACGTTTGCAGACAAAAAGGTACCGAGCGTCCTTTTACGGGCGAGTATGATAAATTTAATGAACAGGGTCATTATCACTGTATCTGTTGTGATCAATTGCTGTTCAGCTCGGAGCATAAATTTGATGCAGGATGTGGTTGGCCAAGCTTTTGGCAAATGGCAGAAGCGGGTGCAATTCACACACATGACGATCGGTCACATGGAATGTTAAGAACCGAAGTGACCTGCTCTGGATGTGAAGCGCATTTAGGTCATGTCTTTGATGATGGTCCTGAGCCCACTGGGTTGCGTTATTGCATCAACTCAGTGGCACTCAGTTTTAAGAAGGCTTGATCTTAATCTTTAAATCTACGGAAAACGCTAGCGCGCACCTGCGATCAAGAAGCGAGTGAATTCAGGGTCGTTGAAGGCTTGAAATAAAGCCTCGCTAGCGAGCAAGTTGATAAACTCATGAGACTTAGCTTCGCTAGGAGTTCTAACAATCTCTTCTCGTCTGTTGGACTCAAACTTTCCTTGATAGCGACGATTGCCATCAACGACCTGCATGCTAATACGCATATCTCCGACAAGTTCTCGACGTATGCCATCACTGCGAAGATTGTAGCTTAAGTGATCAATACTGATCGTGAGTTGAGCATTCGCATTTGAGCTGGTCGCCACCCCCATTCTGGTTAGGGTTTGCGTTGCTGCACGTTGAATTTCATTACGAATATTATCGGTTACCCAAACAGGCACCTCGTTACCTAAGCGATCAGCAACAGTACCAATTTTAAGCTGTAGGCTAGGGTAGTTGACATCAACTCTTACCGGCATAGATTGCGGCAAACGAGGCGCTGACACCACTTCAGGTGATAGGTTGATACGTTGAGGTAGTGGACCCGAGCAGCCAACAATAAGACTCAGGGATATTGCCAGAGTGATCAATCCAATGATACGCACAGTGATACCTCTTATTCGAAAGGAATAGGTTCAAGTTGATTAATAAAATCCGCTAACGAGTTAGCTAGGCGCTGATGAGGCGGCTTACCCGGTGATTCAAGCCAAATACTGCCATCAGCATTATCTAAACTTATAATAAGATTACCATCCGGCAGGGTGACTGCAAAGAAGAGTGTTAAGGGTAATTTACGCCTTCTCTTTTCCAGTGCATGCCCAATCAGGTTAGCTCTTAGACGTTCTATATCCTCAGGGTTCCATGCTTGCAGTAAAGAAAGCTCACCTTGCGGTGCTTTGGCTGGAAGGGGATCTGACCAGTATACACTGTAAAAATCCGCTATATCAGGATGTATCTCCGTTTCCAGTGCTTGACTGAGGCGTTCAAACATATCGATCGTTTCTGTCTGAGGCACCGGCTTCCACAAGGTTAACACCCCTTCATCAGCTTCATTCTGCCAACATTGACTCGGCCACTCCTTATCATAAGGAAGCTGCGGCCAGCCTTGTGCTTCACACATCATCATCACTTTTTCCATAAAGTGCTTTAGCGCTAATTGGACTTCAGATGGGTTTTTACTCATTGCTAAACTCTTTTACAGGGGGTGGCTTTGATGGTAACTATTCGTCGTTGCTATTTTTGTCGATCGATGAGGTGATCACTGTCTGACACGCCATAAAATCATCCCTGATGGCTCCACAGCGCCATCCATGGCGCTGAGGGTCAGACAGCGACCACCTCATCGATCTCTTTGCAGTACTGTATT
>REDB01000134.1 GCA_007693685.1 Oceanospirillales bacterium | reverse complement strand
GTTTGACGGGCGTGTTTACCGCACTATTTTTACCATTGGTTTGGATATTGATGGGGATGTAGGTGTTTGGTTACTCGAACCCAAATGCCCTGCGTTACAACGAAAGGAAATCTTATGCGAATAGCAGCCTTATCTGATATTCATAGCAATGTTTTTGCCTTAGATGCAGTGATTGCGGATATTAAGCGACGTGGTGCCGATGTTATTGTCAATCTAGGCGATATTCTTTATGGGCCGATAGCGCCGCGTTCGACATACGATCTTTTAATGGAAAATAATTTCGTCACTATTCGTGGTAATCAAGACAGACAGATATACGAAGCAACGCCTTCTGAGATTGAATCTAATCCAACTCTGCAATTTATCTTGAATGATTTAGGTCAAGAGCCCTTAGATTGGATGAGAGGGCTGCCATTTGACCATCAACTGACTGACTGCGTATATCTTTGTCACGGAACACCCAGTGATGATTTGATCTATTTATTGGAGAATGTGGAGAGTGGTTATGCTCAGTTACGATCTGATAAAGAGATTATAGACTTATTGAATGGTCAGTCTTCTGACTTGATCCTTTGTGGCCATACACATACCGCACGGGTTGTTCAGACGAGTTCTAATCAATTAATTGTTAACCCTGGAAGTGTTGGTCTACCGGCCTATACCGATGAAATGCCTCTGGTACATTCTATGCAAAGTTTTAGTCATCATGCTTCTTATGCAATGCTAGAACAAAGTGTTCATGGTTGGACTGTACAACATATTAATGTGGCATATGATTACCAGAAAGCAGCAAGGCAAGCGCAACAGAGGAATCGAAAGGATTGGGTGCACTTTTTAACTACGGGTAGAGGGTTAACTAATAAAGGCTAGACGTCTGACGGTGTTCACTAGGTTAAAATGCATGCCATCACTAGCGTTCAATTCAATCAGAAGAAGGTGGAGCTTTTTGTTACCAGCATGTAAATCGACTCCACAAAAATGGTGATGAGTGCTATTGTAAAAATTTAAAGGATGGTTAATTACAAGTTTTTCGCTCGATATGGAGAAATTAGATGCCAACAATTTCAATGTTCTACGGGATTATTATTCGGATGTACTATGCCCCAAAAGAACATCCCCCACCACACTTTCATGTTTACTATGGAGAGCATAAGGCGACTGTTGATATCCTCACATGCGAACTTATAGAAGGTGATCTTCCACGGAAGCAAGTTAAGCTTGTTCTGGCTTGGGCGGAGCTTCATCAAGAAGAATTGATCGCAGATTGGACGCTGGTGATGAACGGAGAGGAACCCTTCAAAATTCAGCCATTACAGTAGTAGGTAAATTTATGTATCCGTCTGTAAAAAACGTAACACCGAATGAAGATTATCTTCTTTTAATTGACTTTGATAATGGAGAGGCTGGCATCCTAGATATGAAACCATACTTGCGCTTTGGTGTTTTTCAGCGGCTCAAGGATATTAAAGAGTTTAATCGCGTTCGTGTCTCATTCGATACAATAGAGTGGGATTCTGGAATAGACCTAGATCCTAAGTTTGTTTACGAAAAGAGCCGTCGTGAAGTTACTCAATAAAATGTATTAACAGACTCAAAACACAGCTACATAGTTAAGCGTGAAATTTTATCGCTTTCGATTCTAAAGAACTTAAGGATAGCCATGAAACCAGTGATACAAGAAGAGATTAGCGGTTGTGGTATTGCTGCATGTGCTGTGCTTGCGGGCATTACCTATGAGGAAGCCAAAGCGAGTGCCAATGCACTGGGTATTTTTGCTTCAGATCCAACACTCTGGTCGGAGACAGTGCATGTTCGTATGCTTATAAGAGAGTTGGGTGTTTCTGTATCTGAAACTGAAACTCCTTTTGAGTCGTGGGAAAGCCTACCTGATAAAGCACTTTTGGCAATCAAATGGCGTTTGGAGGAAGGTAAACCCTTCTGGCATTGGGTCGTATTCAGCAGAAAGGATGGAGTGGCAAAAGTTCTGGATTCGAAGAAAACGCTTAAATCAAACATAAGACATGATTTTGGACGCATGAAGCCTAAGTGGTACATAACCTTTCATGGAGAGAATTGATGCATACACAAGTATTAGACTTCTGGTTTAAAGAACTTGAACCCAAGCAATGGTGGGAAAAAAACCATCAGTTAGATTTAATGATTCAGACTAAATTTGGCGCATTGCATCAACAGGCCAAAGCGGGCGAGTTATTTGAATGGCGGGAAACGCCGTCAGGTAGTCTTGCTGAAGTCATCGTACTTGATCAGTTCTCCCGTAATATCTTTCGTGACAGGCCAGAATCTTTTGCATCTGACCCTCTTGCCTTGGCATTAGCACAGTTCGCGATTTCCAAAGGGTTTGATCTTGAATTATCGCCCACGGAGAGGAGTTTTCTTTATCTTCCCTTTATGCACAGTGAGTCTAAAGTCATTCATCAACAGGCAATCAAGCTATTTGAAGCTTTGGGCAATGCGAATAGCTTGGAGTTCGAGCGCAAACATAAGGTGATCATAGATCGGTTTGGACGTTATCCTCACCGCAATAGCATATTAGGGCGTGAGTCAACAGATGAAGAAATTGAGTTTTTAAAAGAACCTGATTCAAGCTTCTAAATCAGCATTAGAAGCTTTGGCAGTGAATTCTATTTAAAGAGATGCGACTAACTCCACTCCTCCTGCAAATGCAGATCCTTCAACTTCCGATAGTTATTCGCGCTATAGCTAAAAAACTCGCGCTCTTTCTCAGTCAGAGGGCGTACTTGCTTGGCAGGGCGACCGACATACAGATAGCCGCTTTCTAAGCGCTTACCCGGTGGTACCAAGCTACCTGCACCTATGACTACTTCATCTTCAACTACGGCGCCATCCATCACCATGCTGCCCATACCGACCAGTACGCGGTTACCGATGGTACAACCATGCAGGGTGACTTGATGTCCGACGGTGACTTCATCACCAATAATCAGTGGGAAGCCATCAGGGTTGAAGGGACCAGCATGAGTAATATGCAGCACGGAGCCATCTTGGATGCTGGTGCAGCGACCGATGCGGATACGGTGCATATCTCCGCGTATTACGGTTAAGGGCCAGACAGAGCTATCATCCCCTATTTCCACGTCTCCTAGTACAACAGCGGTAGGGTCAACGAAAACGGTTGTGCCAAGAATGGGCTGTTTGCCCTGATATGAACGTATATGCATGGAATACCCTATTGATCAGTTGAAAAGTGACGAACTTTTCCCCATTGTATACCACATACATGACAAGGATCACGGTGCAGCTTGTCTTCGGGGCACGCCACTAACACGAGGCAGATTATGCAAAACCCATTAGTTACTCCTAACCAATTACCTCCTTTCAGTCAGATTAAGGTTGAACAGATCGAACCGGCTATAGATCAACTGATTCAAGAGAATCGTGCGCTAGTCGCAGAGTTAACAGAAACAGAAATGGATCACGACTGGTCATCACTGGTTCAACGTTTAGAAGATACCAGTGATAAGCTGAGTTATGCATGGTCGATTGCCTCACATTTGAATGGTGTCATGAATTCGGATGAGTTGAGACAGGCTTATAATGCCTGTTTACCTAAGCTGTCTGCATACTGGACGGAGATGGGTCAACATAAAGGTTTGTTCAGCGCCTATGAACGTCTGGCTGCTAGTGAACATTTTGCCAAGCTAGATACAGCGCAGCAAAAGGTTATCAACAATGCCTTAAGAGACTTCCGCTTGTCCGGTATCGCCCTGCCAGAAGACGCCCAGCAGCGCTATGCTGAGATACAGCAACGCCTCTCTGAGTTGACTAACACCTTCTCTGAAAATGTCTTGGATGCTACTCAAGGATGGGTATACCACACCGAAGATCAAGCTGATCTTCAAGGTCTGCCTGATGATGCAATTGAAGCTGCTGCCAATGCAGCTAAAACTCGAGAGTTAGAAGGTTGGGTGATCACCCTAGACTTCCCTTCTTACTATGCTGTCATGACCTATGCAGATAAGTCGGCAGTGCGGGAACAGCTTTATCGAGCCTATTCAACGCGTGCGTCTGATCAAGGTCCTAATGCAGGACGTTGGGATAATGGTCCGATCATGAATGAGATCTTGGCATTAAGACAAGAGTTGGCCAAGTTATTAGGTTTTGACAATTACGCTGACTATTCTCTTGCAACGAAAATGGCAGAAAACGGTGATCAGGTAATAGGATTCTTGGATGATCTAGCAGAGAAAAGCCGTCCCGTAGCCGAACAGGATTTGGCTGATTTAAGCGCCTTCGCAAAAGAGCTGGATGGTACTGAACAACTGATGCCATGGGATATCAGCTACTATGCTGAAAAGCTGAAGCAATCTCGTTATCAGGTTTCGCAACAACAGCTTCGCCCTTATTTTCCGTTACCGAAAGTGTTAAATGGTTTATTTGGAATCGTTGAGCGTTTGTTTGGTATTCGCATTGAAGAGCAGGCTGAAGCGGATACCTGGCATGAGGATGTTAGATTCTTCCGTTTATCGCGTAATGACGAAACTCTTGCCTACTGCTATCTAGATCCTTTTGCACGAAGCAATAAGCGTGGTGGTGCTTGGATGGCTGACTGTCGTGATCGTCGCCGTCTTGTAGATGGTCAGATACAACTTCCAGTCGCTTATTTAGTGTGTAACTTTACCCCTCCTGTGGGTAATAAACCGGCATTATTGACCCATGATGAAGTGACGACACTGTTCCATGAATTTGGTCATGGATTACACCACATGCTTACTCGTGTGGATTATCCAGAGGTTAGCGGTATCAATGGTGTGGCGTGGGATGCTGTCGAATTACCTAGTCAGTTCCTTGAGAATTGGTGCTGGGAACCTGAAGGTTTAAGCCTGATGTCAGGTCATTATGAAACTAATGAACCACTGCCGAATGAATTACTTGCCAACATGCTTGCGGCCAAGCATTTCCAAGCCGGTATGATGATGGTTAGGCAGTTAGAGTTCTCATTATTTGACTTTAAATTACACCAAGGCTTTGAAGCGGGTGTAACTGATGTTCAGCAGGTTCTTGATGAAGTGCGTCAGCAGGTTGCTGTAATTACGCCTCCAAAAGAAAATCGTTTCCAACACAGTTTTGGTCATATCTTCTCCGGAGGCTATGCGGCGGGTTACTACAGCTATAAATGGGCTGAAGTCTTATCTGCTGACGCCTTCTCTCGTTTCGAGGAAGAAGGTATCTTTAGCCCTACTGCGGGAGAAGAGTTCCGTAGCCAAATCCTTGAGAAAGGTGGATCAGCTGAACCTATGCAGTTGTTTGTCGCCTTCAGAGGGCGTGAGCCTAAGGTAGATGCATTACTGCGTCATAACGGCATTGTTAAAGCAGCGTGAGGATAGTATGGAACCTGTAAAGCGTTTTATAGCTGGGGCTGTCTGTCCTCGCTGTGGGAAAATGGACTCGGTGCGCATGCACCGAGATGAAGAGCGCGAGCATCGTGAGTGTATTGAGTGTGGTTTTAGTGACTCTTTACGCTTAGATGGTCGACCTGAACCTAAAGAAATAGATACTCGGGTGCACAAAGAAAAGCACGAGGATCGTCTTTCGGCTCAAGCCACTAAACCTAAAGAGATCAAAGCTGAACCGATTCGATTAATGGAACCGGGTAAGCCTTAACTTCAATCCGTTTTGAGCGGAATCCTTCTCTTTAATCTGGCGCTAAGCCCCAGCGATTTTGCTGAGTAAGGCGCCAGTACACCCAGCCACCTGTAAGGCTTCTGGCAATAAAAAAGCTTGAAAAGGCTAACCATAAGCCATGATTTTCCATGCCTTGAGTGAACCACCATACCGGTAAAAACACTAGGATGACCGATATAATCATGGTGTTTTGCATCACCTTTACTTGCGTCGTACCGATAAAGATACCATCTAAAAGATAGCTCCACACAGCAAGCAAAGGTAAAGCGACCAACCAAGGTAGATACTGTCCTGCTAAGCTTCTTACTTCTGTTATGCTAGTTAACCAGCTAATAATTAATTCCCCAGCAATAGCAAAAAATAGTGTGATCGCTACCGCAGAAATGAAGGACCATAGGGTTGCTGTCAGGATAATTTGGTAAAAATCTCTTTTCTTTTTACGCCCCAATGCCCTGCCCGCTAAGGCTTCAGTTGCATGAGCGAAACCATCCAAGGCATGAGAGATTAACATTAAAAAGTTAAGTAATACGGCATTTGCAGCAACCACATCGGTACCCATTCGGGCTCCCTGAGCGGTAAAAAAAGCAAAGCAAAACAGTAGCAGTAGCGTGCGAGTAAAAAGATAATGATTCACGTGAAACAATTCAGCGTAATCTCGCCAATAAAGTAATGCTTTGGCTTTAAATTCACCTGATACGTCAAGCAGCAGTTTTCTGCAAAACCATAAACCCATTAGCAGGCTAGAGTATTCGGCAATCACCGTTCCAAGCGCTACGCCTTCAGCACGCATACCTAAACCAAAGACAAAAAATAGGTTTAATAAGATATTGATAACATTGGTTAGGGTAAGCAGTAGCAGCGGAATACGCGTATTTTGATTGCCGACGAACCAGCCTAGAAGCACAAAATTACATAAAACCGCTGGCGCACCCCAAGCGCGAACTAAGGCATAGCGACGCGCTTCCTCAATAACATCCGGTGCGGCACCAGTGAGGTGTAAAGCTAATTCAATTAAGGGGCCACGGAATAGCCATATCAATGCACCAATAAGGCTGGCGATCAATAAGGATTGGCCTAAAAACCGACGTATGGCTGATCCATCATCACGCCCATGAGCCTGCGCGACAAGCCCCGTGGTTCCCATGCGAAGAAAGCCAAAGGTCCAATAGATGCTGGTAAAAATAACTCCACCCACCGCAATGGCAGCTAAGTAGCGAGGTTCCGGTAGATGACCCATGACGGCTGTATCTACAAGACCAAGCAAAGGCACGGTGATATTGGATAACATCATTGGCCATGCGAGTTGCCACACGCGCTGATGTGATGCGCGATCCGGACGGTAACGTACCAGCGAGGAAAACATTAGCGTCCGTAACGTTGAGGCATGCTGTAAAGCACTAGGAAAATGATTAACGCAGTCACTACAACAGAAGGTCCTGCGGGTGTATCAAAGGTCCAAGAGCCCCAAATGCCGCCAGTCACGGCAAGCATCCCAAGAAACGATGCAATGACTGCCATCTGTTCAGGTGTAGCAGCAAGCCTTCTGGCAGCAGCAGCGGGGATGATCAGCAAAGAGGTTATTAGCAAAATACCGACCAGTTTCATCGCCACTGCTATAACGAGCGCAATCATCAGCATTAGTGCTAAGCGAGTAGCAGTAACGTTTACGCCTTCCACTTGTGCAAGCTCTTCGTTGATAGTGATCGCTAACAGTGGATGCCATAGACGCCAGAGTGTGACAAGTACAAGTAAGCCTCCTCCAAATACCCAAAGCAGATCTGCTGGCGCAATGGCCAGAAGATCACCAAATAGATATTCCATTAAGTCGATACGGATATGATCTAACAGAGATACCGCTACTAAACCTATCGACAAGGTACTGTGAGCCATGATGCCCAACAAGGTATCAGTTGCGACAAAGTGTTGTTTCTGCATCGCTACCAATAAAATGGCAAGCAATACACAACAGGCCATGACGGCAAGATTAAGGTTAATATTGAAAAGAAAGCCAAGTGCCACTCCCATCAATGCAGAGTGTGCCAAGGTGTCTCCAAAATACGCCATGCGACGCCAGACAACAAACGCGCCTAAAGGACCTGTAATCGCAGCGACACCTAATCCGCCAAGCAATGCAATTAAAATAAAATCAGGCATTCTTAGAGGACTCCTTGTGTGAACAACTCTCACTTAGAAGTTGAGGATGGCTATCAAGCCGATCGTGCGTATGGTCGTGATGGTGGTTATACAGAGCAAAGGCATCCGCTTGTGAACGACCAAATAGCTCGATAAATTTGGGGTCATTGCTGACACGTTCAGGGTGGCCTGAACAGCAGATATGTTTATTAAGACAAACAACGTGATTAGTAGACGACATCACTAAATGCAGATCGTGTGAGATCATCAAAATGCCACATTGGCGTTGTTGACGTATTGCACTAATTAGCTGATACAGTTCTGTTTGGCCATTAACATCAACACCTTGTACTGGTTCGTCTAATACCAGTAGTTGAGGATCACGTAATAGCGCACGTGCGAGTAGCACACGTTGAGTTTCTCCTCCCGATAGATCATGAAAAGAGTGTTTTAGCAGATGTTGAGCACCTACCTGCTCTAAGGTATGTTCAAGCTGAGTTTTGTCGGGCTTTAAACCAATATTCAAAAACCGCCTAACCGTCAAAGGCATGGTTCGGTCAATATGCAGTTTTTGAGGCATATAGCCGACACGAAGATTAGGTTGGCTCCAAAGATTCCCTGAGGTAGGTTTTATCAATCCCAGCACAACTCTAACCAAAGTCGTTTTGCCTGCACCATTCGGACCTATCAGGGTGGTAATACAGTTGTCATGTAATGACAGGGTGACATTACTAAGAACATCTTCTCTGGCATAACGAACAGAGACACCATCTAGGCGAACAAGATCTTGATGCGGTTTAGACATGATTTATGAAGCATCCTTATTAGCAAGGCATTCAGGACAGGTTCCCAACACTTCAATGGTCTCTTTATGAATACTAAAGCCCATCTGTTTCGCCTGTTGGTGAAGTGTTTGTTGAAGCGGGTTTGCATCTATCTCTAAAGCTTGTTTACAGGATTCACATATAAAAAAACAGCCTGAATGTTCTTTGCCCGGATGGGTACAGCCCATATAAGCGTTTAATGAAGCCAGTCGATGAACAAGTCCTTGCTCCTGTAAAAACTCAAGTGCCCTATAAACTGTCGGAGGAGCCGAGTTGA
>REDB01000219.1 GCA_007693685.1 Oceanospirillales bacterium | reverse complement strand
GAGACTTCGGTAACATCTCTAAAGCTCGCATCACGCTTAAGATGCCATTGACACCACCACGAATAGAAACTTCATCAAAGCGCAGGGCTTCACCCGCTTCATAAACCAGTATCGGTGTTTTCTTCTCAAAGGCGGTTTGACGAAGCGAGCCTTCGCGCAAAGGCGCATTCAAGATAACTGGGGTAGAAAAAGCTTTTGCTAGGGCTAGGGTTTCAGGATCATCTAGGTTGGCACGAATATGCGGAAGGTTGTAACGGTTGAGTGCCCCAGTGTGCAGGTCGATACCATGAGTGGCTTTACTGACCACTTCTTTTAGAAACAGACGCGCCGTTCTGGCGGCTAAGGATCCTTTTGGAGAACCGGGAAAGCTTCGATTTAGATCTCGTCTATCTGGCAAGTAGCGGCTTTGGTTGATAAAGCCAAATAGATTCACGACGGGTACAGCCATAAGGGTACCCTTCATACGGCTTAGTGCAGGTAAACGCATCAAGCGTCTAATGATTTCTACACCATTGATTTCATCACCATGCAGGGCAGCGCACACGAACAACACAGGACCGGTTTGACGACCACAGATCACCTGAACCGGCATCACAGCAGGGGTATGGGTATAAAGTTTGCCTACCTCTAAATCAACCGTACAACGCTCGCCAGGTTGAACAGTTGTTGCGCCAACTGTGATTGGCTGATTGCGCCGCCCCATACTTAACCCTGCCCTTTCGTTTGAGTACGATTAGGTTTAGCATTTTTTTCAATAAATTCAATAATCAAACTAGCAACATCTTTACCCGATGCGGCTTCAATTCCTTCCAACCCTGGAGATGAGTTAACTTCCATGACTACAGGGCCATGATTGGATCGTAATAGATCGACACCACACACATTCAAGCCCATGACCTTTGCTGCACGTAATGCAGCGGTGCGTTCTTCAGGGGTAATACGACATAGCGTTGCTGTACCACCACGATGAAGATTAGAACGAAACTCACCATCTTTAGCTTGGCGTTTCATCGCAGCAACAACCTTTCCGCCAACAACGAATGCACGAATATCGCTTCCTTTTGATTCCTTTATAAACTCTTGAACCAGAATGTGCTGCTTTAAGCCCATAAATGCTTGAATAACACTTTCAGCGGCTTGGTGTGTTTCAGCCAATACCACACCTACACCTTGTGTACCTTCCAGAAGTTTAATCACCGCTGGAGCACCACCGACAATACTGAGTAGATCTTCAATATCATCAGGCGAATGCGCAAAGCTAGTCACAGGTAGCCCGATACCGTGTCTTGAGAGTAATTGCAGACTACGTAATTTATCGCGTGAACGAGAGATAGCAACGGATTCGTTCAATGGATATACATTCATCATCTCGAACTGACGCAGTACCGCAGTTCCGTAAAAAGTAATCGAAGCACCTATACGCGGAATAACTGCATCAAAATCCTCTAACACCTCACCCCGATAATGTATCTGTGGATTATGCGCTGCAATGTTCATATAGCAGCGTAAAGCATCCACCACTCTAACCTCATGGCCACGTGCTTTAGCTGCTTCGACCAATCGACGGGTAGAGTAAAGTTTAGGGTTACGTGAAAGAATCGCTATTTTCATTCAATGACTCCGCCGTCGACAACCAATGAAGATACAACCATTGTTGAGACGGTGTTGAGGTATTATTTAAGTGTAGTGTTAATCAGCGAAGGCCGATGGTCAATTACAGGATAGTTAAAGCTGAAAACCCTGAACAGGTTAGACTATTGTAGCCTGTCTTTGCATAGAATTAACAGAGCTTAAAAGAGTGAAAGTTGTGGACGGGTGATAGCTTCGAAGGTCAGGCCAATAAAGGGCAGAATGCTGTCGGCAACGGGACGTAGCTGCTTTTCAATATAGTGATGATAATCAATCGTAGAGTGTCGTAACTCGACTGCCTCAGGACCTTGCGTTGTCATCACATAAGTCACGGTATCACCCTGATGCAATGGCGATAAAAGTTTTTGCTGTTGATAATGTTCTGAGAGTTGGCGAGCAGCTCGGACATGAGGTGGTATATTTCGTTGATAACTATGCAGCGGCCTACGCAAACGTCGATGATAAATAAGCTGATCGTCCAACTCTCCCGCTAATAAAGCATCTACGCGTTGCTTAATTAAACCTTCGCAGGGTTGATCATTAAAAATCTGTGCATAAAGATCTTGCTGAAAATCTTTAGCTAAACGTGTCCAATCGCTGCGCACGTTTTCCAATCCTTTAAAAATGAGCTGCTCTTCTGTATTAGGTTGCCAGCGTAAACCTGCATAACGCTTTTTACTTCCCAGTTCTGAGTCTCTCATTCTTGGCATCAGAAAGCGACGATAACAAGTCTCATACTGCAGCTCTAAAGCCGAGGTTAAGGTGTAATCATTCAGTAGTTTTTCTTGCCAAAAATCATTTAAACGCTTTGCTAAACTCGGTCCAATGGCGTTGGCTTCCTCTGCTGTTAAATCATCACCTAGCCAAACAAAGACTGAATCAGTATCCCCATAAATCACTTGATACCCAAACTCAGCTTCAATTTGCGCAGCCGTTTCAGTCAATATCTGCTGTCCACGAAACGTAATTGAGGCGGATAAACGCTGATCATAGAAGCGGCAAACATTAGATCCTAAAACACCATAACAGGCGTTCATTTGAATTTTGATTGCTTGAGAAACCGCTTGATGACCTGCCCGTTTCGCTTGATCTCGCGCCACCCAAAGGCGTTCTATGATATCCGGTAAGATGGCTTGCTCTCGATTAAACTCAGCACCTAAATAACCCGGAACGGTTGATTCGCCTTGCTGTTTGGCTTCTAAACCTAAGGTTAACCCTAGTGGATCGATTTGAAAGGTGCGAATAATACTGGGATACAGACTTTTAAAATCTAACACCAATACATTTCGATATAGACCTGGTTGAGAGTTCATCACATGACCACCCGGAACATGAGCTCCACTCTCACCCGAAGCATATTCTGGCGCAACAAAACCTGCTCGATGTAATGCAGGAAGATACATATTATCGAATGCCTGTGCAGAGCCACCTACTTTGTCTAAGGCTAAGCCCGTTAAACGGGTTCGTTCGATGAAGTAATCGATCAAGCCTGTTTTTTCAAAGATCTCCGTCACTAAACGACAATCTTCAAGATTGTAGTGTGCCAAGGCTTGCGGATCTTCAGCATACATGCGCTGAATCGAAGCTCCTCGATCCGCTACTGAATCTATCGCTTTACCTCGGTTTAATAAGGCTTGTGCCACAAACTCTAATGAGTAGCGCTCAAAATGCCAGGTCGCACCTTTTAAGCTATCGATACCATCCAATACCACTCGCCCCGCTAAGCGAGCATAGTGTCGGTTGGTGCCATAACTTCCCACTTTTAATGGGGACTGGTCTCGACCTAACATCAATCGAACACCCAAGGCTTCTGAGCGTTGTTGCAGCACTTTTAAATCGAAACCTATAACGTTCCAACCGATCAAAACATCAGGATCTAAGTATTGAAGGTCAAGCATAAACTGTTTCAGCAAGCGCGTTTCATCAGCACAATAGTGAATACTGGCATCTTCTCTTTCAGCACCCACCATCAACACCTTAGATTCAGATCCGCACTCGTAAGCGATCGAAAGTAATCGATCAGCACGGAGAGTCGTTTCAATATCAAAAGAGAGGACTCTTAAGGTAGGATGATAGTCTGCGGGAATGAGACGAGATTTATTATCTAGCGTTAGCCACTGTGCGCCAGCATAGATAAAGCGCTCCATCAGATAGCGATCCACAGGACGAATATCCTCTTCCATCATCGCGATACCCTGCTCACGCAGTCGATCAATAACAGAATTTAAGCTAGATAGACTGGAGGTATAAATCGCCGCAACGGGCTCGTTTCGGAGGTTTTTTAAAGCTAATGATTGGTATCGCCATGCTGAGATGTTTTGCAAAGCTGATTGAATCTGATGAGAGTCCTGCTGGCGAACAAAGAAAACTGCTTCCTGTTCAGGAATGGTGATATATCTTGCCCCCTGATCCGTCACTAACCAATAACTGAGTTCGATGCCTTGTGAGGTGTCCCGCTGATGTCGTGTCAGCGGGAAACCGATTACGCTATTAGCCATGACCAAAGGGTTGAATCACTTCCATCTCAGGGAAGTAACGCATCACCGTATCAAGTTCCGTTTGCAAGAATAACAGTTTCAGGTTGGGTCCTGCGTCCATAGTAAAGTAGCAAGATAAACCTTCTTTGCGCAGTTTCCAGATACGCTGCATCATAGCCAAAGACTCTGGTTGCCAATAAACCAAAGGTGGCCAAGACGCAATCATGGTCGCGTGCATGGAGAGAGCATTATGTTCAGCCGTTTGACCCAATAACTCAAAATCCTTACTGGCAATCGCTTGTTTGAGTTTTTCTAAATCATAGGCTGCTTGAATTGGCCAGCTTTGATAAAGATGAGCAGTATCGACTGTACGCTGCATACCACTGCGCGAATCAGTGCTTTTAGCAGAAGCATCCACTTTGATTAGCCCCACACAAAGCCCAGGCCATGTCTCAGAAAGCTGAACTCCATGACTATCCAGCCCATCATCACGCTGCCCCATTTGCCATTCCACAAAGCCTTTAAACACCGAGCGGCAGGCACTACCACTGCCAAGACGTGCTAAAACCGATAGTTGCTCGGCGTTTAAACCCAGCGCGAAGCTTTCATTCGCTGCTTTAGCTAAGGCTGCGAAGCCTGATGCGGAGGATGCTAAACCTGCAGCGGTTGGAATGGAGTTTCGTGTTGTCACTCGAAAACTGCATCTTCCAGGTTGACGAAACAGATCTAAAAAAGCACTGACGCGTTGACAGAAAGGAGAACTCGGTAATAGTCGATCGCTGTTCAACCAAATTTCATCGGCAGGATAATCAATAGGAACAAGACGCGTATGCGTTCCGAGGTGACCCAATGATACAGATAAGGATGCATTCATCGGTAAATTAAGTTGTTTATCACGCTTACCCCAGTACTTGCATAAAGCGATATTACTCGGTGCAAACTGTTCTGTTGACGTCACAGGGGTGTTGCTCGGTGAAATCCAGTCTGCTAACACAGCTGATTTATCCATGCGATCCTCTTTTATTATGTGTCATCTTATGATTCGGATGCTTGTATTGCTTTGCCATCAATCAATATGCCTTGTTGTGAGGTGCGTATACTTAAACAGCTATGATTAGGCAACGAAGGTGGGCTTTGAGTTCCAAGCGTTAAAACACAATCACCTAAACCTGAACCTGAAATCTTCGCTCCCTGTACAGACTGATCTTGGCGAAGGCTGTAAATCATATTAGCTAGGGTTGCATCACACACGCCCAATGCATCCATCAATCCTTGGTACACATTCATTAATTGACCAAATTCAGCTAGATCCTGATTTTCAAGTGCAACAATAGCAGCGCGACAAGTATCCCCCATCAACTGATAAAGGGATTGCTGCAACATTGATCTCGCTTGCCACTGCTGTTCCACATGGGCTAATACATCCGGTGTCTTCATCTTGTAGCCAGAGTAATAGAGCGCCAGCACAAGACTTTCTGGTGGAGATATAGGCTTAATCTGAAGCGGTTGTTGAGTAAAACACACCACTCCGCCCGCTAAACTGGCAGCCAGGTCGGCACCCGATCCCCTCCCCTGTTGTACCGCATGAATGATCGCCAGACCTTGACGAAAGTCACGATTGAGATCGGGATTGATATTCAACAGTTGGTTAAGCAGGGTTACCATCGCAGCGGTAATGGCGGCAGATGAGCCTAGGCCGATAGTGGAAGAAAACTCTGAATCGATGATCAGTTCGAAACCTGTATCTAAACGATCTTGATAGGCTTTAATCGCTTCGATGACAAAGCTTAAAGCTGGATCATCGTATAAATTATCTAATGAAGACTGATAATCACCGAGAGCACTCTTTATCGTGACTGATCGATCATCTCGAGGTGTTACGCTAATATGAATACGGACATCTAAGGCACACACCAAAGCGGGTTGACCAAAGAGAACTGCATGCTCTCCCATCAACATGGTACTTCCAGGCGCTGAAACCTTAAATGCTGAACGCTTGTGCACCTTTTAGCTCCTTTCGAAGAACACCCCAATTAGCATCTTTTGGAAGGTTGAGTTGCTCAGGTGTATTAGCGGGTAACCAGGCGATAATTAGACCACCAGCATCACCTCGAATACTTCCTGCACCCGAAATTTTAGCCGCTCCACCGAATGATTCTATCTGAGTGATTAGCTGCTGAACCTTTTTGGGAACAACACCTATCTCACACAACAGACGATGATTTTGCTGAATTAACTGTCCACGCTGATTTACTGATGCACTTAACCATTGTGCTTCAATCTCAGCGAAAGCGTCCCAAATAGGTGACCCAGTAAATTGCTTCCTTACCTTCTCAACACACTCACCCGTTGAAGAATCTGGTGTACCTGTGAAAATCCAGTAGCAGTTGCTGAAATCATCGTTGACCTCAACACTTTCAACATGTCCCTGCTTAACTCTGACGGTACCCCCTAAAGTGACACTAGAGGCATCAATTAAACTTCCTTTTCCATGCTGCAATCTTTCACAAAAATGGACTTTATGCAGCAGTTCAGCACTATCTAAAGATTTAGAAGCAAAGAGTTTCAGAATTAACGCAATAAAAGCTGCCGAAGAACCCATACCAGCACCAATCGGAAGCTTGGAGCGCCATTTAACATCGCCACTAGGGAAACCTGTGTATTTAATCGCTTGTGCAAGCGTGTAAATAAAGAGTTCAGAGTGATGCTGAACAACTTGCTGGATTGATAGATGGCCTTTCAGCCAAGACTCGTAACGCTCTTCTAAACGATCCACGCAGCGTTTAAGTTCATCTTGATTCACACTTTGCGGTTTTCCAGACACAGGATCTTTCCAGCGCAAACGATTGGAATCATCTTCAATATAAAGTGCGTGAATATGGCGATCTATCGCCATCGCCAAAGCTGCACCACCATGCACCACAGCATGTTCACCGGTGAGAATAACTTTACCGGGTGCTATGGCAGCGCGCATTAGCAGGGAATGTATTCGCGTTTATGATGAGTAATCGCAGCCAACCTAAAACGCCCTTGAGTAGTTTTAGGTATTTCGACACTTTCACCCTGTTGTGGATCGGGATAACGGTAAAGCGACAAATACTCTTCGTAATTGATCTCTTGACGCTGGGCTAACAAAGACTGATGTTTTTCTGTATGCAAGCGAGCTTGATAACCTGGTTGAATCTGCCCTGAAAAGAACTCTGCAACACAGCCCGAACCATAACTAAAAAAGCCTATCTGCTTACCTGTTAAATCTTCTTTAAGATGGTCTAACAAAGAACATAAACCAATATAAATAGAAGCGGTGTAGCTGTTACCGATCAACTGATTATATTTTAAAGTATCAGCAATTTGTGACTCAATCTGTTCGGGTGTAAGCGCACAGCGGTTCAGTTTTGCTAGGTGCTGATGTGCTTTTTGCGCCATGCGACTGAAAGGCAAGTGATAACAAAAATAACTAAAATCATTGAACGCTAAAGGGCTGACTTCAGTAAAATGCTCCCAAGCTTTTTTCAACGACCGCAGATAGATCTTGGTTGAATACTTACCATCAACCAGTGCCGTGCTGCGATAGTTGGGACGCCAAAAATCCATGACATCATCGGTATAGTTACCGACATCTGGAGAAACCGCTAGGATGCTTGGGTTATGGCTAATCAGCATAGCCACCGCTCCACAACCTTGTGTGGCCTCACCTGGCGTACCTAAGTCATAACGGGCAATATCGGAAGCGATGACCAATACTTTGCTGTTGGGTTTTCTTGCGACCAAAGCACAAGCCATCTGCAACGCAGCAGTCGCGCTGTAGCAAGCCTGCTTCAGCTCAACAACACGGCAATTTGAGTGCATATCGAGTAATCGATGCACGTAAACACCGGCTGACTTGGATTGATCAATACCCGTTTCGGTGGCAAATAATAGCGTATCAATCGCATCACGTCCGACACGCTCGATAATCGGCAAGGCAGCATTCGCAGCCATCGTTACGATATCTTCGTCGGGCGCAGCCATACCCATTTTTTCTTGGCCAATACCGACATAGTATTTTTCTAGATCAGTCTGCTGCTGCTCCGCTAAGGTGCGCAAATCCAGATAGTAGCTGGATGTATAAAAGCTGATCTCGTCTATACCTACTGACGCTATACCTACTGACGTACCTACTGACGTACCTAATGACATAGTCGGTTGGATTCCTTAACGCTCTTCGACAATAAGCGCTTTGTTCCTGAACAGTGCAGCAGTATTCGGGGTACCGAGCAGAAACATCGCGGTAATAAATTCACGGCGTAGTTTTTCAATGGCACTGATGACAGCGTCCGCCGATTCCATTGCAGGCCTTAATAAGGGCGCTGCCACTCCACAAAGCGAGGCGCCGAGTATAACAGATTTCGCCATATCAATCCCATCTCTGATACCCCCACTTGCTATAAGAGTTACTTGATCGAGATAAGGCTCAGCTAGTTTCAGTGCAACGGGTGTTGGAATACCCCAATCCTGAAATTTTAAACCGAGATCATGAACTGGATCGACACGACGATGATGTTCTATCCGACTCCATGAGGTACCACCACTACCCGCTATATCGAAATAGCGAATCTGCTGGTTTAACCCTGCTTGGATATCGGCTGGCGATAAACCTGACCCCACTTCTTTTAGAATGATGGGCACTGACAACTCTGATTGCAATTGTCCTATCGCACAGGTTAAACCCTTAAAGTTGGTATCACCTTCTGGCTGAACTGCTTCTTGCAATGGATTCAGATGCAAAAATAATGCATCAGCTTCCAGTATATCAATAGCTTGATTGATCTGCTCTAGGGTCATGCCATAGTTCAACTGGACAGCACCAATGT
>REDB01000204.1 GCA_007693685.1 Oceanospirillales bacterium | reverse complement strand
TGTTCGCTTTTCGTGTTGTTACCGAAAGTGTTGATGACTGCTACCGTGTGCTTGGCGTAGTTCATAACCTCTATAAACCGGTACCGGGTCGTTTTAAAGATTATATTGCTATCCCCAAAGCCAATGGTTATCAGTCTTTGCATACCGATCTGTTTGGCGCTAAAGATATTACCATTGAAGTGCAGATTCGTACTCGTGAAATGGACGCGGTTGCCAGTCAGGGTATAGCAGAGCACAGTCATTATAAGGTTTATGGTGATTCTGATAGTGCGGTAGGTTCATACAACCGTGCTCGTAAGTGGGTGAAAGGCTTACTAGAGATGCAAGAGCGTGCGGGTGACTCAATGGAGTTTATTGAGCACGTTAAAAAAGACCTTTTCCCCGATGAAGTCTATGTTTTCACGCCCAAGGGTCGTATTTTAGAACTTCCCAAAGGGGCAACTCCGATCGATTTTGCCTATGCTGTTCATACTGATGTAGGTAACTCTTGCGTATCTTGCCGTATCGATCGACGTCTCGCGCCCTTGTCGCAGCCGCTTGAAAGTGGTCAGACGGTAGAAATCATTACCACGCCTCGTGCTCAACCGAATATGGCTTGGCTTAACTTTGTTGTTACCGGTAAGGCACGCTCAAGTATTCGACACTTCTTGAAAAATCAGCAGCGTCATGAATCGGTTGAATTAGGGCGACGCCTGTTGAATCAATTCTTGAGCAACTATGGCACCAGTTTGGAATATGTAGATCCAGAAAAGTTGGGTGATCTGTTACGCGAGGCTGAACTTAAATCTTTACAAGATCTTTTAGAAGATATCGGCATGGGTAATCGTATGGCCTATGTTGTTGCAAGACGATTAAAACCTGACACGGTTGAAGAAGAAACACCAAGCAAATCCAAAGGTAAGCCCATAGCGATCAAAGGTGTCGAAGGCGTTGTATTGCAATATGCGCGCTGCTGTCATCCCATACCTGGTGATGCAATCGTGGGTTATATCAGTGCGGGCAAAGGAATGGTTGTTCATCGCACAGATTGTGGAAACCTAGGTGCAATGCGCGATGATCCAGAGCGCTGTATTTATCTGGAGTGGTCGGGCAGTGATAAAGATGAATACCCTGTGGTGTTGATGCTAGAGGTGGAATCTCAACGTGGGATCATTGCAAACCTTGCCTCTGCCGTAACGGAAGCGGGAGCTAATCTATTAAAAATTGATAGCGGCGAGCATGAGGGGCAAATATATAAAGTTCAGATGGATCTTGCGGTCAATAATCGTGTGCATTTAGCGGCGGTGATCAAAAAGCTCAGACGCCTGCGCGCAGTACTCAAAATCATCCGCCCCTAAAAGCTGCTATTAAATAAAAAACGTTTCTGCTATTGAAAGTTTTTCAGCTAAGCGTCTTGAAACTGTTTAGCAGCACGGTTTTTAGTGACCTTGTCAGGATCATAAATACGTCCATTCATAAAGATATACACACCATGTGGAAGCGCTTGCGCCAGTGCAACTGCGCCGCCTAGATTGAATTCAGCATCGGTTTCGCGGCATAACGCCGGTTGCATAGCACCCGTAATAACAATAGTTTTGCCTTCAATTGATTTCAACTGTTTGGCAGTATCGGTCATAGTATCTGTGCCATGAGTAATCACTAAGTGTTTGGCTTCGGACTCATTCACTGTTTTTTTAATTAGCTCACGATCAGCATCCGTCAATTCCAAGCTGTCTTTTCGCAGTAGGCTTGTGACTTCCCAAGTTAAGTTAGGATTGACCTGCGTGAGCAATCGTTCAGCAGCGGGATCGCCGATACTAAACTCACTAAGTGCGTCAAAATAGATTTTGTCGATGGTTCCGCCAGTTGCAAGAATATGCAGGTGCATCATATTTCCACATTAGTTAGGTTGAATTAGTTTGGTTTTCGTCAGCTTCTGTTACACTTAGCTATATGAAAGCAGCTTATTACAATCTGGAGGGGTAGTAAATTGTCTGTCGGCGCAAGACCGTTAGGTCGTATGGAAAAAAATGTGGTTAGAATCGCATTGGTACATGACCAGCAGGGAAAAGCATTAGTAATCCTGCCGGCGCATGCACTTCTCAATCTTGCTGCACTCTGGAGGCTAACAGGTCGTCAACTTCAGCCCGTTAGTAGTAGTGATTCGCAGCGCTTTTTTGCCCAAGAGGGCTTGAAAACAGCACGTGGTCAGCAGCAGTTAATGAACATGCCGTTGATCTTAGACTCCGAAGTAGATGTTTCTAAGACAGAAGTTTGGGAGCCTCACACTGGACTTCGCTTCTCTATTCAAGATGGTCGTTTAAAGAAGGCTGAGCATGTCGGCCCTTTAAGCCTAACCTCTGAACTCATATACGAACAAGTGGAAATGCAGAGCGATGTCGAAGCCATTACTCAGGCGCTAGAGCGTTTCTCTGCCCTCCGTGTTCGTCAGCGTCTTGAAGATACTTTAAGTTTGCCTGGTTTTAGTCAAACGACGCGTAAGTTGATTATGCTTCGGAGTGATCCTGACGCTAAGGTTGAAGAGCTACTAAGTATTGTCAAAGTAGACGCTCCCGTTGGTGCTCAGGTGATGAGCTGGGCAGCATCCCCCTACTATGCTGCCCCAGGTAAAGTTGAATCAATTGAAGATGCGGTAATTCGAGTACTTGGCTTTGATCTAGTGCTTAACTTGGCTTTAGGTGTCGCGATGGGTCAGGTGATGAGTATGCCTGATAACACACCTCGCGGTGGAACACCCTTCTGGTTGCAGTCAGTGTCTTCAGCCGTATTTGCTGATCAGTTGGTAAGGGTTTCAAAAAGCGAAAACCGTCCAAAACCTGGACTGATTTATTTATCGGGTTTACTGCATAACTTCGGCTATTTGTTATTAGCACATCTATTCCCAGCACAGTTTTCTACACTATCGCGGTATATTGAAGCTAATCCTCATTTACCCTATACCTTGATCGAACAGCAGGTCTTGAGGCTGACTCGAGAGCAAATTGGTGCTTGGTTATTAGAGAGCTGGTCGCTGCCAGAAGAAGTGTGTGTGGCCGTTCGTCAGCAAAATGACTTTAACTACGATGGTCCTCATGCGGAATACGCTAAGTTTGTTCAAATCACGAACCGAGTTTTGCGCGAACTGGGCCACTGCGATGGACCGATTGAACCTGTTTCTGAAGAAGAGCTTGCTGCTATTGGTTTAACAATCGAGAGTAAAAACAAAGCGGTTGAGTCTTTCATACAGAATCAAGATAAGCTAAAGGAATTAGTGAGCATATTCGGAGCACGAAGCGCTTAGTGGCGAATAGTTAGTTGTTCTCAGAAGCAGATAGCTCGGCCTCTCTGCTCTCTAATGCTTCTAGCTGTTCCATCCACTCGGTTTCATGCTGATCTAGAGCTTGCTTAAGATCTGTTTGCTGTTGTAGCAGCTTCTTTAAAGTGTCTTTTTTCTCCGCAGTGTATAAATCTGCATCAGCTAGCTGAGTTTCAATCAGAGACAGGCTGGTACTCAGTTCGGCTACCTTTTGCTCTAACTTTTCTACTTGTTGTCTTAATGGGCGCAATGCGGCTCGCTTTTCTGCTTGCTGGCGCTTCAGTTCTTTCTTTTCATTGGCGCTCAGTGAGCGCTCACCAACACTGCGAGTGCTGGTAGTTGTGCTTGCCGTTTCTTGGCGACGATACTGGTTTAACCATTGTTGATAATCATCCAGATCACCATCAAAAGGTTTTACCTCACCCTCAGCGACCAATAAAAAGCTATCCACGGTGTTACGCAATAGATGACGATCATGAGAAACGAGAATCAAGGTGCCTTCAAACGCCTGTAGCGCCAGTGTTAGCGCATGGCAGACTTCCAAGTCTAGATGGTTAGTAGGCTCGTCCATCAGTAGTAGGTTAGGACGTTGCCATGCAATCAGTGATAGGGCAACTCGAGCTTTTTCGCCACCGGAAAAACGCGCGACAGGCGTTAAGGCTTTGTCACCAAAGAAGTCAAAACTGCCTAAGAAATCACGAATGGATTGATCTGTTGCTTTTGGGCTGATGCGCTGTAAATGTAAAAAAGGCGACGCCTCTGGGTCAAGTGCTTCTAATTGATGTTGAGCGAAATAGCCGATACGAAGATGTTCACCACAGACTCTTTCTCCCGTTAAAGGTTCAAGGTCGCCCATTAGCGTTTTGATCAGAGTAGATTTTCCTGCACCATTAGGGCCAAGTAAGCCGATGCGCTCACCTGGGGTCAACGTCAGAGAGAGCTCTTTTAAAATACAAGTGCCGTTATAGCCTAGTTCTGTATGCTGCAGTGCTAACAAAGGTGATGAGGTTTTATCACTGTTTGCAAAGCTAAAAGTGAACGGACTATCAATATGAGCAGGCGATAATTGCTCCATCCGTTCTAGTTCTTTAAGGCGACTTTGTGCTTGTTTGGCTTTAGAGGCTTTCGCACGAAAACGTCTAACAAAGTTTTCGATCTGTTCGATGCGTTCCTGTTGCTTTTCGAATGCCGCTTGTTGCTGCGATAGGCGTTCAGCTTTGGCTCGTTCAAAGGCGGTATAGTTACCTTTATACAGCGTTAGTTGTTCAGCCGACATATGCACAATGTGACCGACAACATTGTCTAAAAAGTCACGATCATGTGAGATAAGCAACAAGGTTCCAGGATAGCTTTTGAGCCACTGCTCTAACCAGAGTGTTGCATCTAAATCCAAGTGGTTAGTGGGTTCGTCAAGTAACAAAATGTCAGAGCGACACATCAAGGCTCTGGCAAGATTAAGGCGAATTCGCCAGCCGCCTGAAAAAGAGGCGACGGGCTTTTCAGCATCGCCGACTTTAAAGCCAAGTCCGTTGAGTAGTTGGTGCGCTCTAGCTTCAGCACGATAACCATCAATCCGTTCCAGTTCCGCGTGTAGTTCTCCCGTTCTTCCGGCGTTATGTTCTGCTTCTGCTTCAAGAAGTGCTGCCTGAATGCTACGGAGCTCTTTGTCGCCATCCAGCAAAAACTCTAACGCAAGTTTGGAGGTAGCAGATACTTCCTGAGCCATATGAGAAATGATGGCTGACTCGGGCAGTTTAAGTTCGCCGGTATCCGGTTGAAGTTCGCGGAGTAACAACTGAAATAGGCTAGATTTGCCCACGCCATTGCTGCCGATGATGCCGACTTTCCATCCTGAGTGCAGGGTAAGATCGGCATGATCGAGTAGACGAGTTGTTCCGCGTTGTATGCTAAGCTGTGAGATCTGAATCATGGCGGGATTTTATCACAGAATGCAGTTAGACAATCCACTTTGGCACTATGTATCAGCAGTTTATTCGCAACCAGGTGTTGAACATGTGTGCTTACAAGCTCAGGCATTAGGGTTGCAGGTAAACAGTTTATTACTGTGTATTTGGCTGGCGAATCAGCAACAACAATATGATCCTTTGGCTTATGTCCACATTGATCAGCAATGGCGAGATCCGTTACTAAAACCGATGCGATCATTACGTTACTGGTTGCGTGAGCGAAAAGAAACAGATCCAGAGTTGTTAAAATGTTATGAGTCGATGAAGCAAACAGAGTTGGAAATGGAGCGGGTTGATATTGCACAGCTTTGGGAAGCATCATTAAAAACACCCGTGCATCCGCAGCAAGAGATAACATCACTTGCGTTAACCAATATGGCAGCCTATGTTAGTTCTGTAAATGTTAACAATCATGACGAGTGTCAAGGTTGTTGCCGGTCTTTAGTTGATCTTTTACGCTAATGTTGCTTATCCAATGAACTTTGGCGTTAAATAGTTAACTAAGCCGAACAGGTGAACGTGTTATACACATCAATAAAGGAACACTTTATGAAAAAAATTGCTCTGGCCGCTATGTTAGCTGGCAGCGTCAGCTTAGCCCAAGGCGTGCAGGCACAAACCTTAGACACCGATGCAGCGAAACTTAGCTACAGTCTTGGTGTGATGATAGGTGAGAATATTCTGATCCATGATTTCCAAACTCTCGACACAGAAGCTTTTCGCTTAGGTATCGATACGGTTTATGGTAATCAAGATGCATTGATGACGCCAGAAGAGATAATGGCGACCATGCAGGCGTTTCAACAAAATCAAATGGAAGCACAGCGTGCAGCTTTTGCAGCACAGGCTGAAGAAAACCTAAACTTAGGTCAAGCTTATCTAGCTGACAACTCAGCCAAAGAGGGCGTGACAACGACCGATTCAGGTTTGCAGTATGAGCAGTTGGAAGCAGGTGAAGGTGCATCACCCGTTGCCACCGATGTGGTTAAAGTTCACTACCGTGGTCATTTGATTGATGGTACTGAGTTTGACAGTTCCTACTCTCGTGGTGAGCCGATCTCTTTCCCATTAAGCGGTGTTATCCCTGGGTGGACGGAAGGTCTTCAGTTGATGCAAGTGGGTGAAAAAGCGCGCTTAGTCATACCTTCTGATTTAGCCTACGGCCCTAATGGTATGGGTAATGCGATAGGTCCTAACGAAACCTTAGTGTTTGAAGTCGAGTTGCTCGAAATCAACCCTGAGATGAATTAATTCCGCTTCGCTTAATGAACGCCTTAGACTTTATTCACATACGACAGTGAATTCAGCCTAAGGCGTTTTGCTATTTGTACAGAACGTTATGTAAGCCGTTAAAAAGTTGCTCAGCTTATTGGGATAAACTTAAAAAGTTAACGCAGCTCGTTCAGAAGTCCATTAGAGCCTATCGCAACAAATCCACCTGCTCTTGAAAAACCGACAGCATTTGCACCTGTTTGAACCGGGCCTGTGCGTCCACGCTGAGCAAGCCGCCAGCTTTGTTCTAGGCGCCCTGTTTGAGTGTTCCAAAGCATCACTTGACCTGAAGCGGTTCCGGTTAGGAGTTGGTTGCCATCAGGGGAGAAGCGTGCAGAAATATGGCTTAGACGACGAGTAATGAATGTTTCATCACCGCTTAAGGAGTGAAGTACTTCACCCGTTTGTCCGTTCCAAATTCGAGCACTACTCAGTGTTGCTGCGCTAAAGGCAAGTTGTCCATCTGCGCTTAATGCCACACGATTAACGACATTATCAAAAGCCAACTCGTTGATAATGGTTTCATTTTGAAGATCCCAAAAGCGCGCAATATAGTCGTCAGCACCGGTTAGGGCGAAGCGTCCATCCGCACTTAAAGCGACACTTCTTACTCTTGCAGGGTGGCGTAACGTATGGCGTACACCACCATTTTTAACATCAAAATAGACTGCTGTGTGGTTAGCTAATCCAAGTAGAGCATAGTCACCGTTGCGAGATAGCGCCATGTCTAGTATTTCGCCAGGACTACTCCAGAACCAGATAGGTTGCCCGTCAAGAGTTTGCCACAAGACTAAATCTGTAGCAGTAGCTGTCACCACAAAATCGCCTTCAGGAGAAAATGCGCTGGAGATTAAATCTGAAAAACCGCCTTGGACGTGGTTCCAATCATATAAGCGTTCTTGACTCTGCAAATCCCAAAAGTGACCACCGAGTTCAAAAGATCCAATAACAGCAAAGCGACCATCTTCGGCTAGTGAAGCACCGAAGCTACCTCTAGCAGTCAGAGGATAGCTATTTTCGGGTGATTTTGCTGAATCACAACCAACCAAAATCAGCAGTAAACTCAGCAGGATCGCTAGACGTTTCATGCCATTGCTTGAGCCTGTTCACTGTGGGCGTTATGTAAAATCTCGATTAACTGATCTTCTATAGAGAAGCGCTCTTCTAAAGACTCACCTAGGTTAGACAGTTGATTTGAGAAATCTCTTAACTCACGAAGTGTCGGTTTGCTAAAACCATTGCACGCGTCATTAAAGTCTAGCGCAAAATCAGTGGTAGGTTGAATCAGAGGCAACAGCATTTGTGCTTTTTCAACGCTTCCATCTTTAAATTCTCTACCTTCGTTAAGTAGTTGCTCGTAGACTTCAAAGTGTCCAGATGAGATGTAATCAATCAGCACTGAGCAAAAGTTATCAATTTTGGCGTTAAGAGAGTCACCCACTTCAGCATCAGGAAGATTGATGAAAGAGCTGATCAATTGTTGGCGCTGTTCGAGCCAGTGGTCGATAATTTGACTCACGCCACCCCAACGTTCACGGGCATTGCGACATTTTTCCAACATGGCTAAAGTTCTCCTATTCAAACGCAAACAGTTGGCGTGATATATCATCTGTGGTATCTATGATAATCAGCCCTTAAAATTAAACAGCTTATGTTACAGCTTAAGTTAAGTACCATAGTAATCCTAGACCCTAGGCTGCGGCAACCAAACAAACACACAGTTGTCTGAAAACCTATGACAGCAAGATTTAAAAAATTATCCAAGGAGAGCGAAACATGGCGATAAAACGATTTTTATGTATTTTGGTTTTGCTTGTGGCACCGCTCAGCTGGGGGCAAGCTTTAACTAATCCCTATGTGGAGCTGGAAGCCTTTGTTACGAACTTTGGTGAAGTGCAATCAGGGCCTTTGCGCTTTTTGAAAGCGGATGTCACTTTGCATATCGCGGAGGGTGGTAATCGTATCGATCTTGAAAAACATAAAGCACAAATACGTAATGATCTGATTTTTTTATTTAAATCACAAAAAGAAGCGGATTTGGCAACGGTAGAAGCTCAAACAGTTTTGGCTCAAAGAGCCTTGCAAATTGTCCAACAGGCGATGGTCAAAGAAACAGGCCATCCTCAAGTAGATGACCTGTTCTTTACAAGCTTAGTGATTCAGTAAACTGCTTAGGATTTATTATATTGCTCAAGAAAGGCATCGAAGCTGAGAGTATCAGCGGCTTCGATGCTGGCTTGCTCTAGCAAGGAGGTTTGCGCTTCGGTAATTAATCGAGCCTTAAGACCTGCTTCTAAAGGTTCAGATAGCAACGTTTCTTTATGTTGCTGACTCAGTTGTGTTACCCATTGCTGGTAACTGCCACCACTGTCGCGTAACGACTTAAGAACCTGAGCTGAAGGCGTGAGTTCAGGGTTGTTGATCTTTTCTCGCTGCAAGGCTACAGAGGCGGTATAACGTTTGGTGTTATGCGC
>REDB01000117.1 GCA_007693685.1 Oceanospirillales bacterium | reverse complement strand
TATTGCCGAGCATGCGGATCAGTTGAAGTTGATTGTGGGTAAGTTGAAGTTTTAATAAAAGAGGTATGAGTGCCTCTGTTGGCGGCACTCATATCTATCTCTGTGTCAATCTAAGCGTCAGTTTTTGGGTCTTTGTTAGAATCTTTATTAGACGCTTCAATCATCGCTTCCATCCGACTAAGCTGCTCAGACATCAATACCATCTGTTCGCGCATCCAATGAATCTCGGCAACTTCACCTTCGCCTGATTCAAGTTGCTCCGCCGCACTCTCTTTCTGCATCACATCTAGCACAATACCAATCATCATATTTAGGAAGATGAAGGCATTTAAGAAGATGAACGTTAGGAAGAAAATCCAGCTATAAGGGTATTGCTCCATGGTTGGGTAGAGTACCGCAGTCGCCCAGCTTTCAAATGTGGCTACTTGGAAAAGTGTCAGCATCGCTAAAGAGATATTTCCCCAGAGCTTTTCATCGACGCTTTCAAACAAGAAACTACCAACGGCTGCATAAATGTAGAAGATGATAAACATCAGCAGCGCAACGTAACCCATTCGTGGAATGGATTTAATTAAGGCGGCCAGCAGCATGCGTAGTTCAGGTATCATGGACACTAAACGCAGTACTCGGAAAATTCGAAGCAGGCGCGCAATCAGTACCATTTCAGAGTCGTCAATCGGGATCAAACTGGCGGTCACGATTAAAAAGTCGAAAATATTCCAACCTTTTTTGAAAAAGTCGAGCGTGCGCTTTTCGGCGGCTAAGCGGATACAAATTTCAAACAGGAAGAACAGCGTTATGCCAAGATCTAACCAGCGCATAACGATATCAAAGCGAGAAGTTTCTTCGTAGGTTTTGGCACCGATCAGCAAGGCTGAAGCGATGATGACAAAGATGACAAAGGTTTCAAAAATCTTGTTGGCTCTTAATCGCTCTAGTCTATCTTGTAAGCGACCCCAATAGATTTTCATGATTTACTTCACTCCGCATTAACGACATCAAATTTTAAGGATGGCTATTATCACTGATTCTCATCATCAGCAAAAGCGGAGTGAAGTCAGGTTTTAGCGAAAAGCTTAAGTTGTGACTTTAGTCAGACTAATTCTTTAAACTAAGCTGTGCACAACTTCAGTTTCTAATCGAGTGTTGTCGTGTAGCGGGCAACGGTGACAGACTTCGTCAAGAAAGGCTTTCTTCTCTTCATCAGTCATATCCGCATCAATTTCTGCTTGAATACGAATTTGCTGGAAGCCAGTGCGATCTTCTGTTGGTTTGCCCAACAAGCCTGCAGGGTTGTAGTCACCTTCAACTGAAATTTTCATACCACGTAGATCAATTTTTTTCTGCATGGCAGCGATTCGACCTATAGTGCCAATGCATCCAGCGACTGAAAACAAAAAGTATTCGAGGGGGGTTGGACCAAGGCCGGTTCCACGAGCAGCTACAGGTTGATCGATGATGACTTTGTGCTCACCAAGTTGAGCGGTGACGGCAAAGCCTTCGTTTAACTCAGCTTGAACACCCATTGTTTTAGTTTGGCTCATTTAATTCTCCTAGTGAATGCTGACAGATCAATTCAATCATTGTTAAAAATAGCAAAGATTGACAGGATATGTCATTGAAGACACGTTAAAACACTTCATAATTAAGGGATAATACTTACTAAGTATATTACAGGATTTTCTAATGAATGTTACAGGGCTTAAGATTTTCGCTCGATTTTTTCTATTCATCTCAATCATTGTTTTAATCGGATGCCAGCCTAAAGCTGAATCGCCTGAAGTTGCGCTACCTCCTGTGGTTAGATTACTTCAAGTGGACGCACAACCTGTTGTTTCAGAACGTTATTTCCCTGCAAGATTAGAAGCGTCTCAAGCAGCTAACCTATCTTTTCAAGTTGCTGGAAAGCTAGTTCATTTTCCTGTGATTAAAGGCGATCAAATTGCTAAAGGTGAATTGATAGCGCGTCTAGATCAAACAGATTACGAATTAAATGTATCTGCTGCGAGAGTTGCTTTCGAGCAAACACAGCGGGATTTGCAACGCTTGCAGCAACTGCGAAGTCAAAATCATGTATCTCAAGCTCAGTTAGATGAAGCTAAAACAGCACGAGATAGAGCTGAGGTTGAGCTAAATAGAGCGCGTCAGCATTTAATCTACACAGAAATATTCGCACCTTTTGATGCGGTCATTGCAGATCGTACTGTTGAGAATTTTTCTCAAGTATCTGCAGGGACTCCGATTGTTCGCATTCACGATCTTAGCCGAATCGAAGTAGAAATTGCTGTTCCGGAAATATTACTTCCACAAGTGCAAGACCCTTATGCATTTACTGTAACAGCGACGTTACCCTCTGTTGCCGAGCGGACTTTTGAGTTGACCTTTAAAGAATTTGCCACCGAACCCGATCCTAGGTCTCGCACTTACCGTGTTACTTTTGATATGGAGAATCCAGAAGATTTGCGACTCTTGCCGGGGATGAGTGCCACCGTTCGGATCGCTTTACTCAATGACGAATTTCCGCTGCCTGTATTACCGTTTCATGCTGTTGTGGGTGAGGGAGATGATGCTCAAGTATTTGTCTATCATCCTGATACACAAAAAGTGGAGAGGCGTCAGGTCACGACAGGCAGATTAACAGGTCAGGGAGTCGAGATTTTATCAGGTATTGAGGCTGGTGAGCAGGTGGTTGCAGCCGGTGTCGGTTTTTTAAGTGATGGTATGCAGGTAAGACCAGACATGAGCGTTCAGGAGTTGCGTTGATGGATATTGCTCGTGCGTCCATTGATAAGCCAGTCAATACCTGGCTGCTGGTGTTGGTGTGTTTACTGGGAGGTTTGTGGGCATTATTAACCTTGCCCCAACTAGAAGATCCTGAGTTTACCATCAAAGAAGCGATTATTATCACTCCATACTCTGGCGCATCAGCCAAAGAGGTGGAGTTAGAAGTGACTGAGCAGCTAGAAATAGCCTTGCAAGAGATGTCACAGCTGAAGCGTGTAACTTCCAGATCTATGCCGGGTTTATCCGAAATCACGGTAGAAATTAAGGATAAATATCGTTCTGATACCTTACCTCAAGTATGGGATGAGTTACGTCGTAAAGTCCAAGATACACAACCTATGCTGCCGCCAGGTGCTGGGCCATCCAGAGTTAATGATAGTTTTGGTGATGTTTTTGGTTTGTTTTATGCTGTCGTTGCGCCTGGTTTTGAGGTGGCAGAATTGCGTGATTTTGCCAGAGAGTTACGACGAGTAGCCCTTAGAGTTCCTGGCGTAGCAAAGGTTATTATTAATGGCGAATATGACGAGCGAATTCTGATTGAAATTCCTCAGTCTGTGCTGATTCAGTTAGGTTTAAGTCCAGAGCAGCTAGCAGGTAGGTTACAGCTACAGAATGCAGTGATTGATGCTGGGCGAAAATCCTTAGATGATCTTTCCATTCGTGTTTCACCCACTGGGCATTTAAATAGCCTTGATCATATTCGTAATCTGTATATCACGACCCCCTCTGGAGATACCTTACGCTTAGGTGATGTGGCCGTTATTACGAGAGAATATCATGAACAACCTCGGCAATTAATTCGTTACGCAGGTATCGAGGCAGTCACGTTAGGTATTGCGGCAACAGGCGATAGTAATATTGTTGATGTTGGTCATGCGGTGGAACAAGCGTTACAGGCGCACATGTCTGAACTACCGCTAGGTGTGCAATTAAAGCCTATCTATCAACAACATCAGATTGTTGAGCGGGCATTAAATGATTTCTTAGTGAATCTAGTGATCTCAGTTTCCATCGTTATTATAGTCTTGTGTCTCTTTATGGGATGGCGCGCTGGTGTGGTGGTCGGAGCTGCGCTTTTGCTGACGGTCACAGGCTCACTGTTCTTAATGAAGGTTACGGGGCTGCAGATGCAGCGAGTGTCATTAGGTGCGCTGATTATTGCGATGGGGATGCTGGTCGATAATGCGATTGTGATTGCTGAAGGCATGTTAGTTCGTATGCAGAAGGGCAAAACCGCTAGGGAAGCAGCGACGGGTATCGCATCGCAAACACAAGTGCCGCTGTTAGCTGCAACAGTGATCGGTATTTTGGCTTTTTCAGGTATCGGATTATCACAAGATGTAACAGGGGAATACACCTTTTCACTCTTTGTCGTGATAGGTTTATCGCTATTGTTGAGTTGGATTTTGGCAATTACGGTTGTGCCTTTACTGGCGAGTTTTCTATTCGTGTCTGTCAAAACCAGCGCTAACAATCTTTCTGAAAACTCATCTGCAAAGCCATCTGAAAATCCTTTCGAAATCTCTGCTAACAACAGCGCACAGCACGAATCTATCTTGTCGCGCCATTATCGTGGAGTGTTACAAGCGGTACTCAAACATCGTCAACTCACTTTAGTCGGTTTATTACTGTTCACTGGTATCAGTCTTGTCGCCTTCAAACAGGTACCGCAAATGTTCTTCCCTAACGCTCAAACAGAAGTGTTTTATGTTAACTACTGGCGAGAGCAGGGTGCTGATATACGCGCTACAGATCGTGATCTACATGCGCTAAGTCAGTTCGTTATGCAGTTAGAGGGTGTTGAGCAAGTGACCAGTGTTGCAGGGATGGGTGCTGCACGGATGATGTTGGTTTATCAACCGGAAAGAACCAATTCAGCCTTTGGTCAGTTGATCATCACCGCAGAATCTACCGAGCTGATTGACCAACTGGCTGCTCAGATTACCACTGAATTGGAGCAGTATCCTCAAGCTCAGGCTTGGGTGGAAAGAATCCGTTTAGGACCTGGAAAAGGAGCGCCTATACAGGCACGTTTCCAAGGAGATGATCCAGAAGTTCTACGACAACTAGCTGAAACGACTAAGCAGTTGTTCAGAGAGAGTGAGCGCTTAACACACTTGCGTATCGATTGGCGTCAACCCGAGCGGGTCATTATCCCTCATTTGGCTGAAGATCGAGCCAGTGTATTGGGTGTCAGTAGACAGGACTTGGCAAAGTCCTTGTCTATGGTTACCACAGGTCAAACCATCGGATTATATCGTGAAGAGGATCGCTTAATACCCTTACTGTTAAGGGCACCTATTAACGAAAGAGGGCGTGCAACCCAGTTAAAAGATCGTATGATTTGGAGTCAAGCGACGGGTGAGTTTGTACCCGCCAGTGAAGTGGTAGATCAATTTGAGTTTAGCCATGAAGAAGCACTGATTTTACGGCGCAATATGATGCGCACCCTGACTGTCAGCGCTGATCCCTTGAAAGGCGTTAATATAGCCACGGTTTTTGCGGACATGCGACCGGTTATTGAAGCGATCCCGCTACCACATGGATACCGTTTAGAGTGGGGCGGTGAGTACGAGAGTTCGGGTGATGCGCAAAAAGCCTTAGCGACTCAATTGCCACTGAGCCTGCTAGCTATGGTAGTAATTTCGGTATTATTGTTTGCTCGAATAAAACAACCACTGATCATCTGGCTATGTGTGCCTATGGCTATTTGCGGTGTTACTTGGGGGCTACTCTTAACCAATATGTCATTTGGCTTTATGGCGCTGTTGGGTATGCTAAGTTTATCTGGAATGTTGATTAAGAACGCAATCGTTCTGGTTGATGAAATCGATCAACGTATTCTTCAGGGTGAAAGTCCTTTAAATGCGTTAGTGGAGGGTAGTGTTTCCAGATTGAGACCGGTGGTGTTAGCAGCCGTTACCACCATTTTAGGGATGCTGCCCTTAGCCTTTGATGTGTTCTTTGCCGATATGGCGGTCACCATCATGAGTGGGTTGGCATTTGCCACCTTGCTAACCTTACTGGCAGTTCCGGCTTTGTATAGTGTGTTTTTTCATATCAAGGTCACTAGTGAACAGCAAAGTTAACGCTTCAGCACTTTCGTGCCAATCAGCAGCATACAAGGAGTTAATAAAAGCGTTAAAAAGGTAGCGAAAGCCAGCCCTCCCGCGATAGCGCTGGATAACTGAGTCCACCATTGTGTGGAGGGCGCACCAACCCCCAAACTCGGCTCCATTAAGTTAACATTGATCCCTAAAACCATTGGCAGTAGACCTAGTATCGTGGTGATAGCGGTCAAAAGTACAGGTCTAAGACGAAGTGCTCCGGTTTCAAGAGCAGCATCATAAGGTGAAAGTCCTTCAAGACGCATCTGGTTGTAGGTATCAATCAAGATAATGTTGTTGTTAACAACAATCCCCGCTAGTGCAATGATTCCCATGCCTACCATGACGATGCCAAACGATTGACCGTTAATCAGTAAACCTAGCAGTACACCTGCGGTTGAAAAAACCACGGCAGATAAAACCAATGCGGTTTGAAAGAAGCTGTTGAATTGTATCAGTAGCACAAACAACATTAAGAAAATGGCAATGATGAATGCGGTGGTTAGAAAAGCAGCGGCTTCGCGTTGCTCTGCATCTTCACCACCCGTCCGTATAACCACACCTTCAGGAAGTTGATCAAAAGATAAGCTGAGTTCATTGAGTCGTTCATCAAGACGATATCCCTCAGCAATCTCTGCTTGAAGAGTAATGGTGCGCACACCATCAACACGATGAAGATTACCTACACGAGGAGTCGGTTGAAGGGTCACAAAGTGACTCAGGGGGACTTGTCCACGTGAGGTATTAATGGTCATTTGGCTGAGTTGATCAATTGAACGCCAATTTTGTGGAACACGCACGCGAATATCGACTTCATCTGTCGCATCTTCAGGGCGGTAGGTTGCTAGCATTAAACCGTTGGTAATGAGTTGAACCGCGTTCCCTACACTTAAGACATCTGCACCAAAACGAGCAGCCGCTTCTCTATCGACTTCTAATCGCCACTCTATACCAGGCAAGGTTCGATCATCTTCAATATCACTAAATCCACCGATATCTAGCATCTGTTGTCGAATCAGTTCTACTGCTTGTTCTGCTAATTCAGGACGGTCAGCACTGACCAGCAGTTCAACGGGTTTGCCTTGTCCAGGTCCCATGTCTTGTGCCCTAAATTCAAGCTCGATACCGTGAATGTCTGCCGTTAAATCACGCATCGTTTGAATAATCGCACTACTATCACGACGCTCGTGCCAATCAATCAGCCGAAATTGTAAAATACCGATAACATCACTACCCATTTGCATGGATGGCATGGCAAAGCTTCTGGCATACATAGACTCGATTTCAGGATAGTGATTCAGTCGTGCTTCAATACGCTGTAAAAGCCTATCTTTTTCATAAACGGAAAGGTCACCTCTGGCTCTTACCTGCAATTGCAGGGTGTCTGGCTCGATATCTGGGAAAAACTCCACACCATGATTGAATCGACCATAAGCGCTATAGATCAACATAATCAGTAGCATCATCCCTAGCAGAGTTAGCCAAGGTGCTTTTAAGAGTTTGGCTAGAAGGGAGCGATATGCTTGAGTAAAGAGCCCAGCAGAAAACTCCTTCTGAGTATGTTGCGTTGACAGCACACTACCCATGGTGGGCAAGAACACTAAGGCCATGGCTAAAGAAGCTAATAAACACAAAATCACCGTGGCGGGTAAGTATTTCATAAACTCACCGACAACACCTGGCCAGAATAGTAGTGGAATAAAAACGGATAGCGTCGTTGCAGTCGAGGCAATAATTGGCCAGCTCATTCGACTGGCTGCCTTTAACCAAGCTTCAGAGGGAGATAGACCTTCTCGTAAATAGCGATCAGCTAACTCGCTCACGACGATCGCACCGTCGACCAGCATTCCAGCAACCAGAATTAAGGAAAAAAGCACAATAATATTAAGGGTGTAACCGACTGCCCAGACTAGCAAGATACCCGTTAAAAAAGCGCCGGGAATCGTCAGGCCGACCATCAATGCCGATTTCAGCCCCATGGTCGCAATGATTAAGATCAATACCAGTACAACAGCGGTCAGCACGTTGTTTAGCAGTTCATCCAACATCATGTTTACATCATCAGATTGATCCATGATGTAATTGATTTGAATGCTTTCGGGCATCAAGCTGCGAGCGCTTTCAATGACCTGCCTGACTTGTGCGTTAGTATCAATAATATTAGCACCGGCACGTTTACTGATTTCAAGGACGATACCAGGTTGTCCATTGATTCGAGCAAATCCAGTGGGTTCTTTAAAAGTGCGTTGCAAAATCGCAATATCACCAAATGTGATCACTGTGTCGCCATAGACTTTCACGGGGATGCTTAGGACATCTTCCAGTGTTTCGATCACTCCGGGTACTTTCATCGGCATTCGACCCGCCCCGGTATCAAGGCTGCCTGCAGCCACTAAGCGGTTATTGTTGGAAACTAGGCTAAACAGCTGAGCATAGTCAATTTGATAACTGTCTAGCACTTGAGGATCAACGATGATCTCTAACAGGTCTTCTCTATCTCCACCAATATCAACCTCAAGTACTTCAGGAATACCTTCAATGGCTTCTTTTAAGCGTCTTGCTAGATAGACTAATTCAGATTCAGTTACGGGTCCTGAAAGGGCGACTGATAAAACGGGAAAGAGGGCGACATTGATCTCGTTGACTCTCGGTTCATCGGCTTCTGCTGGAAGTTTTGATCTTGCCGAATCTACTTTTTCTCTAACATTTTGCAAAGCACTTTGTGGGTCGAAGCCTGCATCAAACTCTAACATCACCGAGGCATGACCTTCGCTGCTGATAGAGGTCATTTTCTTTATCCCTTCAAGCGCTCTCAGCTCTTGTTCCATGGGGCGAACTAATAACCTTTCTCCGTCTTCAGGGCTAATTCCCTCTAAACTCATGGAGATATACATCATCGGAATGACAACGTCAGGGTTAGCTTCTTTGGGAATGGCTTGATAGGCTGCCATACCACCCACTAACAGAAATACAAAAAGCGTTAGAGTTGCTCGACTTCGAAGCATAGCTGCTCGGATCAAGGTTTCCATATTACCTTAGCTCCACATAAGGAGGTTCCACCTTATGTGCCTCTATTCTAACCGCTTCAACTTGCTGCCCTAATTCAACAAAGCCAGCCCCCTGTGTCACCAGTTCAATCCTATCCGGCAAACCTGAAACCCATACACCATTAGTGTCTAAACTCAAAATTTCTACTTCATGAAAGACAATTTTGCTGTCGGAATCGATGATTCTAATACCGGTTCTACCTTGATTGTTTAAGCTAAGATGAGCAGGAGAGAAACGATGTGCTAATTGATCAGGTAATTGAATGCTCAGTGTGGCACTAGCTCCTGCTAGCCGCAGTTTTTCTGCATTATCGACAAGGGCTTCAACTCGAAAACTGCGTGTTTGGGGTTCTGCCAACGAAGCAACAAAACTTACTTGCCCCCCGAGTTTGCGTCCATCTAACAGAGTCGCCTCAACGGGTAAGCCTGTGGAAAGCAGCTTAACCTGCTGTTGAGGAACTTGCCCCGTCATTTTCAGTTGTTGTGTGTTGACCAAGTGAACAAGATGATCGCCCGCTTGAATACTACTACCTGTTTCATAGGGTAGTTCTTCAATGAAACCTGAAAACGGTGCTCTGATTTCAGTGTGTTTTAATTCTAGCCTCAAACGATCACGTTCCGCTAAAGCAGCTGCGGTTGCCGCTTGTTGTCGCAATAGCTCAGTTTCAGAACCAAGATTTTGCTGAATTAGTCTTTCTGTAGCTCTCTGATTAGCTTGTGCAACACGAAGTTCTGCTTCGGCCCGAGTGAGTTGTGATAAGCGGTTTTCCGCATCCAGTGTAATCAGCAGGGTTCCTTGATCAACATATTCTCCAAGCTTCACATGCTGGGTTTCAATATAACTTTGAATCCGGCTTGTCACTTGAGTTTGTTGAATCGGTTCTAACTGTCCTTGAAGCTTAATGCTGGGCTGAAAGCGTTGGGCATCTATATATTGAGTTTCAACTTTAGGAAGAGAGGTTTGCTCAGGGTCCGGAGCAAAATCAGGTTGATCGGTCGCTGAGGTATAGATAGATCCACTTATAACCCATGCAATCATTACGCCGGTTAAAATTAGAGCTAGAATAACGGATAGGTTAATTTTGTTTGAGACTGAGAACGGCTTCATAGCAGTTTTCCTTAGTCTATCTAATAGTCCATTTAGGTCGATATCTTAAGCTTATCAGTTAACCAAGCGTTTCAAAATCAATTTCAGAGAGGTTTGTCTAGATAAAGGGTTTCTATTCAAAACGTTTGAGGGTATGTTTTAACTAACAAAAAAGATTAATTTGGAGGTTCAATTCCTATGTCCGTGCAAACCTTCCGCCTTGTCACGCGCAGCGACTTTGATGGCTTAGTCTGTGCCGTGTTACTGAAACATCTGAACTTGATTGATGACATCAAATTTGTGCATCCCAAAGATATGCAAGATGGTACGGTCGATATTACGGGAAATGATATTTCAACCAACTTACCCTTTGTTGAAGGTGTTCATTTAGCCTTTGATCACCACTTGTCTGAAACGATTCGGAATGAAAAGCGCGATAATCACATCATTGATCCAGATGCGCCTTCTGCTGCACGTGTTGTTTGGAAATACTACGGCGGCCATGATGCATTTCCGGCTGAGTGGGATGAGATGATGGATGCTGTGGATAAGGGTGATTCCGCGCAGTTCTCACCAGAAGAAGTGTTAAATCCTACTGGGTGGCCATTGCTGAATTTCTTGATGGATGCTCGAACAGGGTTGGGACGTTTCCGTGAGTTTAGAATTTCTAACTATAATCTAATGATGGAGCTGATTGATTACTGTAAAAATCATACCATCGAAAAGATTTTGGAACTTCCCGATGTTAAAGAACGTGTAGATCTGTATTTTGAACATGAAGAGCTGTTTAAAGATCAGATTAAGCGTTGTGCTACGGTGCATAAAAATCTGGTGGTATTGGATCTTCGCAACGAAGAAACCATTTATGCCGGTAACCGCTTTATGATCTATGCCATGTACCCAGAATGTAATATTTCTATTCACGTTTTGTGGGGTCTGAAACAGCAAAATACTGTTTTTGCGACAGGTAAATCTATTTTTGATCGTAGTTCGAAAACTAACGTTGGTGAATTGATGCTGAAGTATGGCGGTGGCGGTCATCATGCAGCGGGTACTTGTCAGGTGACTAATGATCGAGCTGAAGCAGTTTTGGCAGAATTAGTTGCGCAGATCAATCAAGACGGATAATGGTTTTTATTGGTTACTTAATAACCATTTTTGCTGGATAGGTTATCCCTTAACACCGAAGTTCGCTATAATGCCTATGACTTAACCCATAGGCATTATCCTTTTCATGATTCATTCCAGTCACGCGCAGTCTGTTACGCCAATCACCACACAATCCAACCATCTGGCAGCACCTTTTTTACCCATGAGCCGCAAAGAAATGCGTCAGTTGGGGTGGGATCAGTGCGATATCATCATAGTGACAGGTGATGCCTATGTCGATCACCCTTCTTTTGGTATGGCAATCATCGGGCGATTACTTGAGTCGCAAGGCTTTAAGGTGGGTATCATTGCTCAGCCGGATTGGCAAAGCGCTGAACCTTTTAAAGTCTTAGGTAAGCCCAGACTGTTTTTTGGTATTGCTGCTGGCAACATGGATTCCATGATCAACCGCTATACGGCGGATCGGAAGATTCGTTCGGATGATGCTTACACACCTGGGAATAAAGCGGGTAAACGTCCGGATCGAGCCAGCATTGTCTATAGCCAGCGCTGTCGAGAAGCCTACAAAGATGTTCCGCTGATATTAGGTGGGATTGAAGCTTCATTACGACGTATTGCGCATTATGATTATTGGCAAGATAAAGTCAGACGATCCATCTTGTTAGATGCACGAGCCGATCTATTGCTTTATGGCAATGCTGAGCGCGCCATAGTGGAATTAGCAAAGCGGTTAGATGCTGGTGAACCTGTTGATAAGATTCGCGATATTCGTGGTACCGCTTTTGTAAGAAAAGATACGCCAGAAGGCTGGATGGAGATAGATTCAACTCGAATTGATCGACCTGGAAAAGTTGATAAGATTATCAATCCTTATGTAAACACTCGTGATCTTCCTCAGTGTGAGATTGAACAGTCAAACGCTTCGTCAGGCGAGACTGTAGAGATGGATGCAGAGGATGAAGTGCAAATTCTTCATATCGAACCACGGGTTCGTCTAGATCGAAGCAAAACGGTCATTAGAATTCCTTCCTACGAAAAAGTCAGTAAAGATCCTGTGCTTTATGCCCACGCTAGCCGTGTTCTTCATTTAGAGACTAATCCAGGAAACGCTCGTGCCCTAGTTCAGCTTCATGGTGATCAAGAAGTTTGGTTAAACCCACCGCCAATACCCTTAACCACCGAAGAGATGGATGCCGTTTTTGATTTGCCCTATGCGAGAGTGCCGCATCCTGAGTATGGTAAAGAAGAGATTCCTGCCTATAAGATGATCCGCTTTTCAGTGAATATTATGCGTGGTTGCTTTGGAGGTTGTACGTTTTGCTCCATTACCGAGCATGAAGGGCGCATTATTCAAAACCGCTCGCAGGGTTCTATTCTGCGTGAAATCGAAACGATTCGAGATAAGGTTCCAGGTTTTACCGGTGTGATATCCGACTTGGGCGGCCCAACGGCAAATATGTATCGCATCGCCTGTAAAACAAGTGAGATAGAAGCAGCCTGCCGCAAACCTTCCTGTGTTTATCCAGGTATCTGTCCGAACCTAAATACTGATCACTCAGCTCTAACACAGTTATATCGTGAAGCACGACAGTTAAAAGGTGTTAAGAAAATATTGATCGCTTCTGGTTTGCGCTATGACCTTGCGGTTGAAGATCCAGAGTATGTCAGGGAGCTAGTGACTCATCATGTAGGTGGCTACTTAAAAATAGCACCTGAGCATACAGAGCGGGGACCGCTCGATAAAATGATGAAGCCAGGTATTGGAAGTTATGATGCGTTTAAGAAAATGTTTGAACGCTTTTCTAAAGAAGCTGGTAAGGATCAGTTTTTAATTCCCTATTTTATCGCAGCTCATCCCGGAACAACGGATGAGGATATGTTGAATTTGGCACTTTGGCTAAAGCGTAACGGCTTTAAGGCAGATCAAGTTCAAGCCTTCTATCCATCGCCCATGGCGACTGCAACAGCCATGTATCATACCGGTCGTAACCCTCTGCGCCGCTTGTCCTATAAAAAGAGTGCGGAAAAAGTCGAAACAGCCAAAGGTGAGCGTCAGCGACGTTTACATAAGGCTTTTTTGCGTTGGCATGATCCTGAAAATTGGCCTTTGTTGCGTGAAGCGCTAAAAGAGATGGGGCAAGAAGCCTTAATTGGATCAGGTGATATGCAGTTAATTCCAGCGGAAGAAGTTGATGAGCGCAGTACCAAGCGATATGCCAATAAAGCTGGCGTTCAAAAAGGGCGTTTATTAACACAGCACACTGGGTTGCCGCCAAGATCGAAGGGGGGCATTAAACGACCTCATGCAAGTAAACCTAAGCCCAATTCGATTAAGAAAGGGCAGCGCGGCTGATTTATTTGCATAGATTGTTAAATATTCACCTGTTTTGCATTGTAATTCAGTAAAACAGGTGTATAGTGAATGTATCAAGTGGTTTCCCAGCAGGCCCTTGTGTTTAGATTGATTGTTTAACTGATAAAGTTTTACTTTCTATGTTTTGACTGGGCTTCCAGCATTTTCGCTGGCGTTAGAGTAAAAGATATTTTGATGCACTTACACACAAGCAAACTGCGGTTTGCACAAGATAGCAGAAACACCCAGCTATCTACATTAGATACAGGCACTAAGCCAATCAGGCTTCTTCGTACAACCTCTCGTTTGAATACACCTCTTACGATTAATCAGACCTTTTGTTCAAAATCAATGAATTTGACAGTAGCTTCTGTGAGCACGACTTTGCCTAATATTCAGCATCAAACAGTTTTTCAAGAAATGAATTTTGAAGAGGCGGCTGTATAGCCTTCACTTCACCACAGAGTTCAGTGTTATCAGATTGATCTGGTAACAGGAACAGAAACGAGATTGGATAATCCAATCTTTTGAAAAAAATGCCAATTTAATGGCAATTATGTAAAAGAAAGAGGCAAGACATGTCACAGCAAGTTACCGGTACCGTAAAGTGGTTCAACGATGAAAAAGGATTTGGTTTTATCCAACAGGAAAACGGTCCGGATGTATTCGTACACTTCCGTGCAATCAATGGCACAGGTCGTCGTACACTTCATGAAAACCAGCAAGTCATGTTCGAAGTGACTCAGGGCCAGAAAGGTCCTCAGGCTGAGAACGTAACTCTAGTCTAATTAATACATTAGATCTGGTTACAGACGGCGGACCATGTGTCCGCCGTTTTATTTTCCCCCTCATACTCCCCCGTTTTAAAAAGCCCATAGTAATCAACCGTGTTCCCCCAAGGCTGAATCGTTTATCATAAATGATTGTATTAGCGAATTTTGGAGGGGTTATGGCGAGTGTGTTACTGGTAGTGGGTTCTGTATATGGTAATAGCTCTTCAGTTGCAGAAGAATGTGCTGAGTTGTTGCGCAGTGCAGGGCATGAAGCAGATATTCTCTCTAATGCATCCTTAAATGATCTTAAAGTCCGTCCTGATTCGGTGTTGCTCGTCTGTACCTCTACAACAGGGCAGGGTGAAATTCCCGATAATATCTATCCCCTAGTGAATGAGTTACGTGAAAGCTTTCCATTAATGCCTGATCGTCGTTATGGTGTCATAGCCTTAGGCGATAGTTCCTACGAAACCTTTGCGGATGCCGGTCGTCAAGTAGACGAGTTACTCCAAGAGCTTCAAGCTAAACGCATAGGCGAAGTGTTGTATATCGATGCTTGCGAAACCGCAGACCCTGAAGGTACAGCAATTGAATGGATGCGTGAGTGGATGAAAGCGATCTAGCTAACCGCTAAAGCTATTCTTTTACAGCATTCATATTATATTTTTCAAATAAGCTAGGCTCTGCTGTCGTCAAAGCCTAGCGGTACTAGAAATTTCTTTTGAACTTGCGCACTAGCGCTTTAAGAAGCCTTGTTTTTGCAGGTAATCAAGCATGTGCGGACGAGCTTCTTTGACTAGCATTCCAGCTATTTGATCACTCCAACCCATTACTTTGTTACCGCCAGTGCGGGTTTGGTAGTAGTCTGAAACTTCTTTATCGTATTCTTTGATGGCCTCAATGTCTCCACTATCATCATAGCGATCTTGTTTTAGAATGACTGATAAAGGAAGGCGTGGTTTCACTTCAGGATCTTGATCTGGATAACCTATGCACATACCAAATACCGGATAGACGAGATGTGGAAGTTCTAAGATTTCGGTTACTCGAGCGATCTGATTACGTAGACCGCCGATATAGCATATTCCCAAGCCTATCGACTCTGCGGCAATGGTGGCGTTTTGTGCAAATAACGCACAGTCTACGGTGGCAGTGATGAACTGCTCTGTAAAACCACTGAGCATCTCACTTTCATGCAAATCACACATCTGTTTGTGACGCTGCATATCTGCGCAAAACACCAAAAATACGGGAGCAGTCTCAACATAAGTTTGGTTACCCGCGCATTCTGCCAATGCGGCGCGTTTAGCTGGATCAGTCACTTGTATGACAGTACAGGCTTGAATAAAACTAGAAGTAGCAGCGGCTTGGCCTGCTTCGACTAAGCTTTCAATACAAGCGGGTGATACGGGGCGATCGGTAAACTTGCGGATAGAACGATGCTGTTTCAAGAGTGCAAGAACGTCTTGTGTCATGTTGAATATTTTCCTATCTGTGTCAGGTTTTAAGCTAGGCTGCTCAGCCTCTTAGCTGAAGTTTACGCACGGCATCTGCGAGTGCTGACCCTGTCTCAATTTTATTACTGATATGAGGAATGCAATCGGTGGTCACCACATTAGCCTTTTCACTCAGTTGTGTATAGGCGCTACCAGCGAAAATACCATGTACGCCTATGGCAGTTGTGCGGCTTAACCCAGCATGATCTAAATGTGCAATGGTCTCTAGCATGGTTCTACCGCTGGAAATAATATCATCGACCAATACAGGAGAATGGTTTTTGTAAGGTTCCAGTTCTGGTATGGACACCGATACTTGATAGTCTCCAAAACGTTGTTTCTCTAAAATTTGGAAAGGTGCATTGGCTAAACGCGCCACTTCAGATACCCATTGCTCGCTTTCGCTGTCCGGTCCAATTAATACAGGGTATTGAATATTTTTGGCGATCCAGTCAGAAATTAAGGGAGCTGCTTGAACCACAAGAGTGGGAATTGAGTAAATTTCCGATAATGAGTGATAGCGATGCAGGTGAGGATCAATGGTAATTAAGCCATCAACTGCTTGGGATAGTAGCCGTGCGAAAGGTTTGGAGCTAACACATTCACCCTCATGGAAGCGCTTGTCTTGCCGCATATAAGCTAAGTAGGGTGTAACCAATAACACCTGACTAGCCCCTAACTCGCGAAGTGTATCGGCTAAGAAAATTAATCTGAGGGTTTTCTTGTCGGGTTGAAACAGGTTGCAAAAAATGACGCACTTGCGATCTTTGCATGCATCATGAATACGTAAGTAGCTTTCACCATCAGGAAAGTGTCGAACTTCTAAAGTGCCTGCCTCAGCCTCAAGTGTACGGCAAATATGAGCTGCGAGGGCTGTATCAGAATCTAGATTGTAGAAAAGTGTGCTCATCATGCTTCCTTATATTTAACGTTGTCGTCGATGCATTCAGCAGGTGAAAGTGAAATAACATCGGTATGTTCGCTCAAGTAATCCACGGCATAGTTCAGCTCACCTACACTTTCTGCATGAATCGTCATTAGAGGAGTGCCTTTGGTAACCAGTTGTTGCAAATGGACATGCATCTCAACACCTGCTGCTGGATCGGCAGGAGCGCCCGCTAGTTTGGCAACCTTAGATAACTTTCGGTTGTCGATATTGCTGATAATACCGTCTTGTTTGCAGATAAGTGCATAGCGGTAGGGGGCAATGGGGGGCGACTTCATGCCACCTTGAGCTGCACAAATGGCCATAAATTTATTCCATGCAGCACCTGATTCCAGCACTTTTAGGGCAGTCGCTTTGCCTTCCCCAGGTTTCATCTCCTGCACCATTTCTAGCATCTCGCCCGCAATTAAGGCAGCACGATCGCGAAGGTCATTGGGAGCGTCAGGTTGGTTTTGCAACACGGCTAGAATATCTCTAGCTTCTAACGCAGGGCCGATTCCACGACCTACGGGTTGAGAACCGTCGGTAAACAGGATGCGAATATTCAGATTTAGCTGCTCGGCAACTGAACGAAAACTAGCAGCTAATTTTTCCGCTGCTTCTTGGCTACGAACCTTAGCGGTTGGGCCTACGGGAATATCGATTAAGACATGCGTTGCCCCAGCGGCGATTTTTTTTGATAACACCGAAGCAATCAACTGTCCTTCGCTATCAATATCCAGTGCTCGCTCTACCTGTATCAATAGATCATCAGCAGGACTCAGTTTTACTGAGCCACCCCAAGCAAGGCATCCACCAACTTGACCCACGACTTTTCTCATCTCCTCTAAAGACAAGCTCACCTCTGTCAGGGTTTCCATGGTGTCAGCAGTACCCGCCGGTGAGGTAATAGCGCGTGATGAGGTTTTTGGAATGGTGATACCGCATGCCGTTAAGATCGAGATGACAATGGGCGTGGTTCGATTACCCGGAAGTCCGCCAACACAATGCTTATCCAATACCACAGGTAGTTGCCAATCGATGCGACTACCGGATTCAACCATGGCGCGGGTCAATGAGGTGATTTCATCATCGTTTAATTTTTCATCACCACAAGCGGTAATAAAAGCGGCAAGATGAACTTCAGCATATTGTCCGGCAACGATATCGTTGATGATCTCTTTAAATTGATCTTGATCTAAGGTGTGCCCGTACACTTTAGAACGAACATGCGACAGTGACTGAACTGGGCGAGGATGAGAGAGCCATACCGGTGCGTCAGGTTCAATTTTTAATCGACGCCATGCAGCTTCAGAAAAACCTACCTCATCATCCGCGATTAAATCACTGGTAATAATATTGAGTGAAGCAACGATAGACTTATCACCATGACTGGTAGCAAGAATGCGAGAAAGACTTTCAAAGCCTTCAGAACGGCAAACAGGACTTTCGGCACGTAAGTAGAGCGTTGGCTCATGATGGGTATCGATACCCATTCGCCTTGCTCTTAATGGCGCCATGCGTTCAGGTATAAAATTCATACAGAGGCACTTACCTTTAAGGTTGATGGTCGTCAAATAGTCAGACAACCTGCAGTATTTCAGCTAGAGTTTTAAAACTAACTAGCGTGATCAAACTGACGTTATTATGTTTCTAATTAAAGCTGACCCTAAGCGGGTTGGCAATGAGGTGATCGAAATGGATAAGCCTAAAGTGAATCAAGAATGTAACTTTTGCCGAGCGGATGCCACTAAGTTGAGTGCCGAGCAGATTCGACAAGAGCTTAGTGTGGTCCCTGACTGGCAAGCAGAAGAAGTTGATAATACGACACGTTTAAGCCGTGTTTTTGCATTTCCAAATTTTGAAAAAGCTTTGGCGTTTACCAATAAGGTTGGCGAATTTGCCGAGTCAATAGGACATCATCCTGATCTGTTGACGCGCTGGGGAAGTGTGACTGTCACTTGGTATACCCATAAAATAGGGGGTGTTCAGCAGGGTGATTTTCTGTGTGCCATCGAGACGGAACTGCTCTATTCGAAAATGAACAGTAATTAGTCTCGACAGCGGTTCGCTGATGTCTACCTTCCTGTTAAGATAGTGACTCGTAAAAATAATGTCTCTAGATAACAGGAAAGAAACTGAATTATGGAACGCCGCTTTCGACTCGTGCTGTCATGCCCTGATCGGGTAGGAATCGTCTCAATGGTAAGTAATTTTATCTCTAGTCATGGAGGTTCAATTGCGGACGCCAATCAGCATTCAGATCCGACTTCTGGCTATTTCTTTATGCGCGTGGAAATCGAAGCCAAGACCCTCCCTTTCTCGTTAGAAGCATTAAGAGAAGCCTTTGCTCCTATCGCTAACTCTTTCTCAATGGATTGGGAAATTCATGATTCAAACCGACCTAAACGAGTCGTTCTGATGGCCAGTAAGGAATCACACTGTCTTGCTGACTTACTCTATCGTTATCACAGTGAAGAACTCTTCTGTGAAATTCCTTGTGTTATATCTAACCATGAAAAGTTACGAAGTATGGTTGAATGGCATGGCATTCCTTACTTCCATGTGCCGGTTGATCCCGATAATAAACAGGCTCACTTTGATAAAGTAGAGGAGTTGATCTTGGAACATAGTGCTGATGCGGTAGTCTTAGCACGATATATGCAGATCTTGCCGGCGGGTATGTGTGATCATTTTCCACATCGAATTATCAATATACACCATAGCTTCTTACCTTCGTTTGCTGGCGCTAGACCTTATCACCAAGCGCATGAGCGAGGAGTAAAGCTGATAGGTGCAACCTGCCATTACGTGACAGAAGATCTGGACGCAGGTCCTATTATCGACCAAGATGTAACTCGTATCAGTCATCGAGACCATCCAGAAGATATGGTGCGTTTAGGTCGTGATGTCGAAAAACAAGTATTGGCGCGTGGTTTGCGTTGGCACCTAGAAGATCGTGTATTAGTACATGGTAATAAAACCATTGTATTTGCTTGATTAATCTCGAATAAGCAGAGCAAACAGAAAAATTGGGCTACACTAAAAATGTAGAATAATTTTATAAGTGAGGGATAGTGTTAGTGACTAGTCTTAGTGGCTAACGCTAGTGACAATCAGAGGATAAAAAGATGCTAAGATCAGTAAAAGCACAAGATTACATGGCCAGTAAGTTGGTTACTTTTACTCCGGATAAGGATCTGTTCAGAGCACTGATGATGTTGCGCGAATATAAATTGTCAGCTGCACCTGTCGTCAATGATGAAGGTGATTTGGTAGGTTTACTATCTGAAGTTGATGGATTAAGAGCAATACTAAGTCAAACCTATCACGAAGAAGAGATGGGCAGTGGTGGTAAAGTTGAAGATTACATGGCTAAAAAAGTGGATACCGTCAATCATGATGCCGATATTATTGCCGTATCTCAAATCTTTATTGATAAAGGTCGTCGCTGTTTACCCGTCGTTAAGTCAGGCAAACTAGTGGGCATGATTTCACGCGCTGATGTACTTCGTGCGGTTGAAGACTTTGCTAATGATGGTTAATTCCAAGCGTTCACATCCCTGTTATTTGTTAAGTAAACCTTGGAATGATAATGAGTGAGTTGTTTCCAGAAAGACCGATACTATTTTATCCTTCTTTAGCGCTGCGTTATGGTGCTGATGAAGCACTGTTGTTAAGTATTCTTGATGACCTGTTTCGTCAGCATGCTGCTGCGGATGATAAGGGTGAGATGCTTCTGCTTGCTCCGGGTCAGTTGTCTAGATTAACACCTTTTTGGACCTCAGAAGTGGTTTCAGAAACGCTCCAAAGTTTGGAGCAACAAGGTTTGTTGCAGGCGATTAAAGGTCAGAATGGAACTTTAAAGTTATATCGATTTAAATCACATAAAGCGGCTCAATCTCATCAGTCTGCAAACGCTTCTATCGGCGAGCATTTATCAGAACCTATAGCACAGCATAGAGCTGACTTTAGACCTGAGCCACCTGCTAACTCTCTGCCAGTTTATGACTCGCCACCACCCTCTAGAGAAATGCGCCCGAAGCGATCTGCAGCACCAACCTTTGGCGGTAATGCTGGATGGCGACGTGGTAAAGATGAGTTGCAACAAATATTTGACCGTCATGAAGAGCGCAATCAGCGTCTAGTCCCTATGGAGTTAGGCTGGAAACCCAGTGCAGCCTTCTTTGATATGCTGTCACGCCAATCTATTACACCTGCGTTTGCAGAACAGTGTTTGGATGAGTTTATTCTTTATTATTTAGATAAAGATCGTAAAGAAACTAATTGGGATCAAAAATTTTTAGCTTGGGTTAAGCGTGAATGGGTCCATAAACAGTCGCGAGAAGCCTCAAGTCGCACAAATGAAAAACAACCGCTAGGTCAAAGCAATGAAAACACCCGAAGAGATACTCGCGAAAACCGAAAACGGGTTACCGCGTCCATCATGGACATCGAGGATACCAACTGGTGAGGATTCACAGCCTCACCGCGAAATCTCGGTTGCGACCAAAGCCCACGTCAACATGATATTTGCTCGATTTATGGCTATTTACGGTCATAAATTTAAGAGTTGCTTTGAAACTGAAAATGAAATCCGTCTTGCCAAGCGTGAATGGGCGCTGAGTCTTGAAGGTTATAGTGAATCTGCCTTAGTCGCAGCAGTTAATCGTTGTAAAGAAACGCTGGCGTGGATGCCAACCGTGTCTGAGTTTCTAGCCATTTTGCGTGACCTACAGGGTGATTTTGGTTTGCCTAGTGATACGGCAGCTTACCATGAAGCTTGTCACAAGGCAGGCGATCCAGCCTCCCATCAATGGAGTCACATCGCTGTCTATCTTGCAGGTCGTGAAGTGGGATGGTTTAGATTGCGTAGTGAGGAAGCAAATCAGGTTCAGCCTGTTTTTTGTTATGCTTATGAGCAGTTATGCCAGCGCGTAAGAAGAGGTGAGTCGTTACACAAGCCCGTCGTCAAGGGAATTCAAGATCAGCAGGACAATACCACGGCTCAATTTATATTAGAGTTTGCTAAGCAGAAGGGTATCACGGAAGATCTGCTTTACTATCTGACTAAACCGAAAGGAACACAGATACGTGAAAGACTAAGGGCTCAGGCTCAATTGCAGCTTGATGCACAGGGCTTCAAGCTGCAATTGCCAGAAGATACCTCAGTGAGTTTGTCCTGAACTTGCAAGTCTAGAGCCAAGCATCTCCTCGATCGCTTGGCTTAATAATGCGCTGCGTGCTGGATTTCTGAATGCTGCGAGAATTTGCAGGCGCATATCGGGCAAAAACATTAAGTCACTTAGAATACGATTAAACCCTTGTTGCCCTGCTTTTCCTTTAGCTAGACATTCCAAAAAGTGCAGTAGCCTAGCAGGCGTCATCAAGCTATCGTGACAACGCGTTGCCAAGGCTGCAATGACCTCTGCTTCAAAGGCATAGGGTGTTTGCAGTACTTGATCTAGTACCCTATCCCGACCTGCAATATCAATACTATTAGAAAGACCACGGATACAAGCAGCCAGTGTTTCTGGTAGATTTTCTATTAGCGTTTCAGATGCAGTATCTTTAGTCGCTAACTGACTTGATAGCAGTTTACTCAAGGCCGTTTGCAGACGATGATCTATCTGAACATGCTCCAGCATTCGACAGAGTGTCATTAATAAAGGGTCTGGCAAACGGTTTAAGATGTCACAAAGCTGCTGATTATTCTGCCCTTGATCTAAGCGCATCACATAATCTGCAATGCCTTGTAGCCCTAAATGACTCCAATGCTCAAGCGGATGCTGACCTGCCATATACTGCTGCACTTCCTCGTAGTAACGAGATGCTGGTGTATGCAGAATACGGCTAGCTTTGGCATGAAAACAGGCCATTTTTTCAGGGTCAGGAGTAAAAGAAAAAGGATTATCCTTTAACGCATCCTCTGTCGACTCAGGATTAATAACGTTTTGTAGCAGACGGTTAACGATATCGTCTCTAGCTGCCTGTACTAAGTAGCCTTGCTCATCTAATGGTAGCTTCAAAAACCAGATCAGGTTTTGCTCTTTTGCAGCCGGACTCCAAATTAACAAGCCTATCCACGCATGATGCAGGAAAGGGCTAGGGTAGGGAATTTCCGCTTTCTCAATCTGAGTAAACTGGTCAATGGATAGCTTTTCAATACGTCGCCCCATATCAAAGATACGTAGGCGATTATCTTGATGCTGAAGAAGGTCAACGAGGAGCTTTTCCATATTAATTCCTAGCGGCTTTCAAGGTATCTGCGATCAGGAAGGCGAGCTCCAGTGATTGGTCAGCATTCAAGCGTGGATCGCAATGCGTATGATAGCGATCTCTTAGGTCTTCTTCAGAGATCTGGAATGCGCCACCAATACACTCGGTCACATCATCACCGGTCATTTCGAAGTGCACACCACCTGCATGTGTTCCTTCAGCACGATGAACTTCAAAGAAACCTTTCATCTCTTTCAGAATGGCTTCGACGCTTCGAGTCTTGTAACCACTGGAAGCTTTCATGATGTTGCCATGCATAGGATCAGAGCTCCATACCACAGGATGACCAGAAGCCTTCACTTCACGAACAATCGGAGGTAAGAGTTCTGTGATTTGGTCAGCACCCATGCGAGCGATCAAGGTTATACGTCCGGGTGTTCTTGCAGGGTTGAGTAAGTCCAACAAGCGCAGAAGATCAGGTAGCTTGGTGCTAGGACCTATTTTAATGCCGATTGGGTTGTGAACACCGCGTAAAAACTCAACATGTGCATGATCTGGCTGACGAGTACGATCACCGATCCAAAGCATATGAGCTGAACAGTCATACCAGTCGCCAGTTAAGCTATCTTGGCGTGTTAAAGCTTGTTCGTAGTTCAGCAGTAAGGCTTCATGAGAAGTATAGAGTGAGGTTTCATGAAGCTGAGGCGTATTTTGAGAATTGATACCACAGGCATCCATAAACGCCAGTGTTTGAGTGATTTGATCGGCTAAGTGCTGGTATTTTTCACCTTGAGGACTTTTATCGATAAAGCCACGATTCCAACGATGTACTTTATGTAGATCTGCAAATCCACCGCTAGCAAAAGCGCGCAATAAGTTGAGCGTTGCGACTGACTGATGGTAGGCGGCAATCAGACGTTGTGGGTCGGGTGTGCGTGCTTCTGCGGTAAAAGCAATATCATTGATATTATCACCACGATAGCTAGGCAATTCAACGCCATCAATAATCTCTGTTCCAGCGGAACGAGGCTTCGCAAATTGACCAGCAATTCGGCCAATTTTTACCACAGGGCAACTGCCGGCAAAGGTCATGACGACAGCCATTTGCAGCAGTACTTGAAAAGTGTTGCGAATTTTATTGGCGCTGAACTCTGCAAAACTCTCTGCACAATCACCGCCTTGTAATAAAAAGGCTTCACCAGCAGATACTTTTGCAAGTGAGCGCGTCAGAGATCGGATTTCACCAGCAAAAACTAAGGGAGGGAAAGAGCTCAGTTGTTTTTCTACAGCTGCTAGGGCATCGGCATCAGGGTAGACGGGTTGCTGAACAATGGGTTTGCTTCTCCAGCTCTCGGGGCTCCAGTTTTCCATAAATACTCTTCTGTTCATTAGACGCGCTTAGGCGCGTGATTCTGTTAAATAAACAGAAGAGTTTAAGGTTTTAGCGCAGAGAAACAAGCATTACGCATTTTTAATTCCGCTAAGATTGCGGAAGGTGATCTCTTGAGCAGTATGAAGGAAGTCGACTATGAACTCTGCCTCTGCTTGCTCTGTTCGAACAGCAGCATAAAGCGTGCACCATAAGCCTTTTTCACCCAGTGGACGAGAAGTTATAAAACCTCGCTCTAAATGTTCGTGAATAGCCCAGTTTGGTAAAGCAGAAACACCTCTTCCGCTGGCGACTAATTGTAAAATCATTACGGTCAGTTCACTGGTGCGAGTGCTGGCAGGTTCTATACCTGCTGGATCAAGAAAGCGACTAAAGACATCTAGTCGACCATGATCGACTGGATAGGTTATCAGCGTTTCCCGAGCCAAATCTTGCGGTTGAATCTGTTTGTTTTTTGTTAGAGGGTGTTGCTTTGACATCGCCAATACAGATTCATAACTAAATAGAGGTAGGTAGGTAATGCCTTGTCGTGGCTCCGGATCGGAAGTGACAACTAAATCAAGATCCCCTCGGACAAGTGCTGGTATGGGAAGAAAACTAAAACCGGTACTTAGGTCAATTTCTACTTCTGGCCAGTTTTGGCGGAAGTGGTCAATGGTTGGCATCAGCCAGTCGAAGCAGCTATGACATTCAATACAGATATTGAGCCGCCCAGTTTCACCGCCAGCCAAACGAAGAATATCTCGCTCCGCATTGCGGATCATAGGCATCAGTTCATCTGCAAGAGTTAATAAACGCTTTCCAGCTGCTGTGAAAGAGATAGGTTTGGTTTTACGAATAAAAAGTGAGCAATTTAAACGTTCTTCTAAATCTTTTAGCTGGTGTGATAGGGCTGATTGAGTAAGGTGAATGCGATCTGCAGCTTCGACAAGGCTACCTGCATCGCGCAGTGCGGTGAGTGTTTTAAGGTGACGAATTTCAACCATACCCAGCTCCATTCTAGGAAATGCCATCGGTTCAATAATGATAAACCGATTAACTTCAAAGCAGAGTATAGCGGCTAGACAAGAATAGCTCTAGCCGCTTTTGCTGATGATGGTCAATTCTGTTTTAATTAACGATTAAATGATTAAGTAAAAACTCAATTAGAGCCTTTTGAGCATGTAATCGATTTTCTGCTTCAGGGAAGGCAACGCAGCGTGGGTCATTCATCATAGTGTCGCTTACTTCTTCACCTCGGTGAGCCGGTAAGCAATGCATAAACAGTGCATCCTTGTTAGCAAGATCCATCAGCTCAGGGTTGACTTGGTAGCCACGAAACTCACGCATACGCTGGCGCTGTTCATTTTCTTGACCCATAGATGCCCAAACATCAGTAACCACTAGATCCACACCTGCAACGGCATCTTCAGGTGCTTCCATAACGGAAACGCGATCAGCATTCCGTGCAACTAAATCAGAATTAGGCTCAAATCCTTCAGGGCAGGCAATATTTAGTTTGAAATCAAACTGACGCGAAGCATTGATGTAGGAATGGCACATATTGTTGCCATCGCCTATCCAAGCGACCGTGCTTCCACGAATATCACCGCGAAACTCTTGGAAGGTTTGCATGTCTGCTAGCAGTTGACAGGGGTGGAAATCATCTGTCAGTGCATTAATAACAGGTACGCTAGAGTAGGCCGCAAATTTTTCAACCAATTCATGGCTGAAGGTACGGATCATCACGATGTCTACCATCGATGAGATAACTCGAGCGCTATCTTCAACCGGCTCTCCACGACCTAGCTGAGTATCTCGTGGAGATAAAAACATAGCATGACCACCGAATTGCGCCATGCCAGCTTCAAAGGAAACACGCGTACGGGTAGATGCTTTTTCAAAGATCATCGCCATGACGCGGTTTTTAAAAGGCTCGTAAATCACCCCTTGATTACGCATCTGTTTGAGCTCAATCGCACGATGGATGAGCTGTTTCAGCTCATCGGGTGATAGATCAAGCAGTGTCAGAAAATGTCGTGTACTCATCATGTGATTTAAGGCAGCTTCACTGCCAATTCCTGAGTCGGTTTTATTATATGGATTAATGTTTAGCTAGCCGTGTCTTCACCGGCATAAACACGAATCAAACTGGAGACCGTATTCACCAGAAGATCCGCTTCATTTTGATTCATAATTAAAGGTGGAAGCATACGTACTACGCGACCACCACCGGTAATGTTCAGTAACACGCCTTTAACCTTGGCTAAGACAGCAAGCTCTGTACCAGCATCAGTTAGCTCAATACCAATCATTAAGCCTTTACCGCGAATCTCTTTAATATAGGGCTTGTCAGCTAGCTGAATGTGAAAGCTATCCAAAATATATTGGCCCAATGATTCAGCGTGTTGGCATAAATTGTCTTTCTCAATGGTGTTCACCACGGCTAATGCAGCTGCACAGGCCAAAGGATTTCCCCCATAGGTGGTTCCGTGCGTGCCTGGACCAAATACTGCAGCCGCTTTGCCACGTGCTAGACATGCGCCAATTGGAAATCCATTACCTAAACCTTTAGCTGTAGTGACAACATCGGGCATGATCGCTGTGTGTTGATACGCAAAATAACGTCCAGTACGACCATTACCTGACTGAACTTCATCAAGCATTAACAATAATTCGTGTTGGTCACAGATTTCGCGAAGGCCTTCAAGGTAATTGTTGCTAGGCACATTGATACCGCCTTCACCTTGAATCGGTTCTACAAAAATTGCGACAACATTGTTGTTGTGACGCAAAATATTTTTGACCGCATCAAGATCATTAAACGGAGCGCGAATAAAACCACTCACCAGAGGTTCAAAGCCTGCTTGAGATGAGCGGTTGCCTGTTGCACTCAGTGTTGCCAATGTACGACCGTGGAAGGCACTTTCCATCACGATGATGGCAGGCTTATCAATATCACGGCTATGACCATAACGACGTGCGATTTTTATGGCTGCTTCGTTGGCTTCTGCACCGGAGTTACCAAAAAATACGTTGTCCATTCCAGATACTTGCGTCAATTTTTCAGCAAGTTGTTGTTGCAGCGGAATAGTATAGAGGTTTGAGCAATGAATAAGTTTTCCAGCCTGATGACAGATCGCTTCAGTTACGGCTGGGTGTGCATGGCCCAGTCCAGTCACTGCGATACCACTCAGTGCATCTAAATATTTGTTACCGTCCGTGTCATAGATCCACGCCCCTTGACCATAATCAAAGGCTACAGACAGACGATTGTAAGTATTCATCAGAGGTTGTATGGCCATTCAGCTTATCTCCCTACAACGCAAAAAGGCAGCCAGAGCTGCCAAAAAAGGAGTCATTCTAGGCTTAAGTGATCGGTTTGGCAATTGACTTTTTTGATCACTGGTTTAAGTTTCCGTGTAAATTGTCTGTGACGCATTGAAATTACAGCAGCATCCCCTATATTCTAAGAAATATTAATCGTTTTACCTGACTATTTTAGTAGGGTATAATGTTTACCAGTAAACTTCATTGGTTTTAGTCAAACTATCAAAAGGTGCTTCAATGAGTGTAGAAGATGTTATCAAAGAGCAGATCGAATCTAACGCTATTCTGCTTTACATGAAAGGTACGCCGCGTTTCCCTCAGTGTGGTTTTTCTGCGCGAGCAACTGAAGCATTGATGGGTTGCGGCGAGCGTTTTGCATTCGTGAATATTCTGGAAAACCCAGATATCCGTAGTGAACTGCCTAAATACGCTAATTGGCCAACGTTTCCACAATTGTGGATCAACGGTGAGTTAGTCGGTGGATGTGACATTATTTGCGAAATGGCAGCCACTGGTGAACTTGAGACCCTGGTCAAAGAAGCGGCTGCTAAAGTAGCGCCTGCGACACCTGCAGAAGGTACAGACGCTAACTAACGCGTCTGTAACACCAAGTCCCATCCGCCCATATCTTTCCAACGGTTGACGATCATGCAAAAGAGCTCAGCCGTTTTTTCTGTATCGTAAATGGCTGAATGCGCTTTACGATTTTCAAACTTAATACCGGCGACTTCGCAGGCCTTAGCAAGGACAGTGTGTCCGCAAGCAAGCCCAGCAAGTGTAGCGGTATCAAAGGTAGAGAAAGGGTGGAAGGGATTGCGTTTGATGCCATTTCGTTCAGCGGCAGCACTGACAAATCGATGATCAAATGTTGCGTTATGTCCTACCAAAATAGCACGCTTGCACCCCTGTGATTTCATCGCTTTGCGGATCGGCTTGAAGATCAGTTCCAGTGCATCCGCTTCCGAAATAGATTTGCGTTCGGGTGACCAAGGGTCGATACCGGTAAATGCCAGTGCGGACGCCTCTAGGTTAGCACCTTCAAAAGGGGTGACGTTTGCACTGAATCTTCGCTCAGGCATCAAATACCCATTCTCATCCATCGTCAGGATGACAGCAGCGATTTCCAGTAAGGCGTCTGTTTGCGAATTAAAGCCTGCTGTTTCTACATCGATGACAACGGGGAGATATCCGCGGAAGCGGTCTGCCATCAAACTCTTTTCATTAGGATGGTTCAAAGAATATCCTTAGGTGCTTTCCTGTTAATGTTAGACTATTCTATCAGTCGTATGTTGCTGAGTGAAATCTTGATCAAGCTTTGTGTTGAGTGGCCGACATCTTAATGAGTCTATTTCTTTGTAATCCCAAGGTTATGCGTCCTATGTTTGGCCGTGCACTGTTTATTTTATCATTACTTTTGCCTATGCAACTGGCCCATTCCGTTACCTTTCGCGCACCAATTGATGGTGTTGAATGGAGCGTGGAAGGCTCGCCCTTCGTTTGTCAGCTCATTCATCCAATTCCATCCTTTGGTGAGGCGCTGTTTGAGCAAGAAGCGGGTGAGAATGTCGAGTTTATGCTTCTTCCTGCTCAAACGCAGCAACTGAATGGTCGTGTGCGTCTAATTGCAGAAGCAGCGCCTTGGGCGCCCGGTATAGCACCAAGACGAATTACCGATGTTCAAGCTCAACAAGGAAGAGTTCGAGTGCAAGGCGAACATGCTGCCAGTGTTCTGGCGGCACTGCATCAAGGACTCATGCCAACCTTTAGTGGTGATAACTGGTATGGCAGTAATCAATCCGTTACCGTTAATGTACTGGCCGTTAATTTCCAAGCAGCTTATGCCGACTTTCTGGAATGTTTAGTAGAGTTGCTTCCAGTAAATTATCGTCAAATTGCACGAACCGCTGTGCTCTTTCCAACGGCCGAGCATCAGCTTTCAGATGCGACTCGTGCTAGATTGGATCTGATAGCTCAGTATGTATTGACCGATGAAACAGTGCAGCAGATATTTGTTGATGGACATACGGATAATGATGGTCGTCGACTGCTGTTGCGCGATCTCTCTCAACGCCGCGCTGAAGAGGTTACTCGCTATCTCGTGTCAAAAGGGGTTGAAGAATCCATGATTGTCACGCGCTTTCATGGTGATCGTTATCCCGTTGTAGAAAATGATACACCACAAAACAGACAACGAAATCGTCGTGTGACCATACGTTTAGAGCGTGATTAAGCGCTAATCTGTGATTTGGTAGTTTGGCTGGCTAGGCAGAAAATTTGCCAATCTGCTATTATGTGCCTTTGTTTTTAATCTTCGTTTTTAATCTTAGGTGTACTTCGGTTTAGATAACCGCAGTTCGTTTACTCGGGAGCGTCAATATGTCCGACATCAACAAGGTTGTTCTAGCTTACTCAGGTGGCTTGGATACCTCTGTGATTGTGCGTTGGTTGCAGGATACTTATCAGTGTGAAGTGGTAACTTTTACTGCTGATCTTGGCCAAGGTGAAGAAGTAGAGCCAGCGCGTGTGAAAGCACAAGCACTGGGTGTTAAAGAGATCTATATTGAAGATCTGCGTGAAGAATTCGTACGTGACTATGTCTTCCCGATGTTTCGTGCTAATGCTATTTATGAAGGTGAATACCTGCTAGGTACATCTATTGCGCGTCCTCTGATCGCTAAGCGCTTGATCGAGATCGCCAATGAAACAGGTGCCGATGCTATTTCTCACGGAGCCACCGGTAAAGGTAATGACCAAGTTCGTTTTGAGCTAGGTGCTTATGCATTAAAACCTGGTGTTAAAGTGATCGCTCCTTGGCGTGAGTGGGATTTAACCTCTCGTGAAACGCTGATGAAGTATTGCGAAGAGCGAAATATTCCTGTTGATTTCAGCAGCAAGAAAAAGAAATCACCTTATTCCATGGATGCAAACCTTCTGCATATCTCTTATGAAGGCGATATGTTGGAAAATCCTTGGACCGAAGCTGAAGAAGAGATGTGGCGTTGGAGTGTCAGCCCTGAAGCTGCACCTGATCAGCCGACTTATTTAGAATTAACCTATGAGCAGGGTGATATCGTCGCTATTAATGGCGAGCGAATGAGTCCAGCAACCGTACTGGAAACACTGAATAAAATCGGTGGTGCTAATGGTATCGGTCGTTTAGATGTGGTTGAAAACCGTTTTGTCGGTATGAAGTCCCGCGGTTGTTATGAAACACCAGGCGGTACCATCATGCTTAAGGCGCATCGCGGTATTGAATCACTGACGCTAGATCGTGAAGCCGCTCATTTAAAAGATGAGTTGATGCCACGTTATGCTAAGTTGATTTACAACGGTTTCTGGTGGTCTGAAGAGCGTAAAATGCTTCAGCAGATGATCGACTACTCTCAGCGTCACGTAAACGGCGATGTTCGCGTGAAGCTTTATAAGGGTGCGGTTAGTGTTGTGGGTCGTCGTTCAGTTGATAGTTTGTTCGACGAAAGCATTGCGACATTTGAAGATGATGCAGGCTCCTATAATCAGAAAGATGCAGAAGGCTTTATCAAGTTGAATGCATTACGTATGCGTATTGCTGCCAGTAAGGGCCGTAAGTTCTGATTTTTCATGCAGATACATTTACATTGCTTGGGCGGTTAACTACCGCCCAGTTTTGTAATTTCCCAAAGCTTCTACCCATTTTGCTCGTCCACTAACAAGGCTATCAAAGGCTTGATGACCTGTTCATCTGATTGAAAGGGCTTGAGAGTAGTAATATGGCTCAAATTCATGCTATTTTTCAGATGGTTAATAAGAATTATGGGCCATGACAGCACTTTTCTCTGATCAGACAGTCCTTATCGTAGAAAAGAATCTGGAAGAGCTAGAGCAGCTCAGGCAGATTCTGACAACTATTGGCTTTCAGAAAATTGAAGTGGCCTCGTCAGTTAATATGGCTGCTAGCCTGTTATCAGAAGTCAAAATTGACCTGTGTTTCTTGGTGTATGACATGGGCCGTTATGAACAAAATGGTCTACAAGTTCTACAACAACTCAAAGCGGCGGGTAAGCCGATCTTTTCGACCTGTTTTTTGCTGGTAGTTGATCCTGAGAAGCTAAACTTGCTGATGGGATCACCGGAATTATCCGCAGATGGTTATCTTGCTAAGCCTTATGATCAACTTAAAATACGTGCGCAGTTAGAAAAGCAGTTGCGCATTAAACGATGTATCGCTCAAATTGAACGATTTCGCGATGAAAAGGCTTGGGATGAAGCACTCTCTGAATGTGAACGAATTCAAAAACAGTTCCCAGCATTGGGTGTTTTGATTTTTAGAATCAAAGGTCTTATTTATTTAGAGCAGCAACAATACCAAAAAGCCTTAGCTGTGTTTGAGCGTATCCGGCAAGCTCATGATAAGCCTTGGGTACATGTTGCGTTAGGTATGACAGCTTTTGTGATGACCGATTACCAACGTGCTCGTCAAGAGATGTCTCAAGTGATTGAAGAGCAGCAAGTCTGCCAAGAAGCCTATTTAATTATGGCGAGAATCCATTGGTTGAGTGGTGAGCGAAGCCAGTGTGTCACACTACTAAGAAAATCAGTGATGTTGCAACCGACTATGCCCGTACTTCAGGGAGAGTTAGGTAATCGCGCGGCATTTTCTGAAGAGTTAAGTGTTGCTGTGGATGGTTTTCGCCAAGCGGTTCTGCATTCGCGTCATACATCACTGCAAAACCCCGAGTATTATTTTGGTTTAGTCAGAGTCATTCAGCAGATGATCGCCGATAAGCCAGATCGTAATGCTGACTTTATTGCAGAAGCGATTCGTGTTTTAGAATCTGTCGTACATGATTGCATGGATGATCCACAAATACGATTTCGTGCACGCTTAATTGCTGCCGAAATATATCGTCAAAATGGCGAGCATCAAAATGCTGATTTTGCCGCTGGTGATGCCTTAGCGCAATTTCGGAAAATTCCGCTTCATGCTCAACTGAGTGTGGTTGATCTGTTGGCAGATGGTTTAGAGTCAACACGCTTTTCAGCAGAAGCTCTTGAGTTAAAGCAGCAGGTATCTCGATTGATGGCGTCAGTGGAATGGGGTAAATGTAATCTAAAAGGGATGCTTTCTTTCAGACAAAAAGCGATAGAGGATGCCTTTCTAGAGTTTGAACGAGCTTGGCAAGCCGATCCAGGAAATCCGGGTGTAGGGTTGAACCTATTACAAACCGGCATCGAATCTTTAAGGCGAGCTGTAGCCCAGCCGCAGGTGGTAAAGCGTTGTGCTGAAATTGTCAGTGAATTGCATTATGGTGCGTTAAGTGGCAAGCAGCAGCAGCGTTATCAGTTATTAAGTGAGCGTTTTGGTGAGCTGATCAAAGAGGCAGAGATTGCATAAGCTGGCTCAGATAGCTAAAATTCCGCGTTTCTTTGGTTCGGGTATCTATGAAATCTCATAAAATTTTACAAGCTCCGATTCCCATGCGTTGGGTAGGACCGCTTAAAATCACCGGCCAGACTCTGAATGAAAAAGTCAGTGTGCCTTTGGCTACCTATGAAACGCCGTTATGGCATTCAGTAGGCCGTGGTGCACGTGTCTCTGTGTTAACTGATGGCATTCTGACCAGCGTGATTGATGAGCGTATGACGCGCTCCATTCTGCTTGAAGCTGATAATGCCATGGAAGCCCATCTGGCATTACAGTCGTTAAAGCTACGTGACGTTGAACTCAATCAAGTTGTTGCTACTTCAAGTCGTTTCGCGCGCTTGATTGATATGCACAGCCAAATTGTTGGAAACTTGATCTATTTGCGCCTGGAATTCACTACTGGTGATGCATCGGGGCATAATATGGTCACCAACGCAGCGGATAAAATTATCCCTTGGATACTGCAGCAATATCCGCAGCTGCGCTATAGCTCTATTTCCGCTAACTATTGTTCAGATAAAAAAGCGACCGCCGTGAACGGCATTTTGGGTCGTGGTAAATATGTTGTTAGTGAAATACTGATCTCACGAGACCTATGTGAACGTAAACTCAACACCACCCCTGAAAAAGTAGTTGAGTTGAATGTGCGAAAAAATTTGATTGGAACACTGATTGCTGGCGGTATTCGCAGTGCGAATGCTCATTATGCCAATATGTTGCTAGGTTTTTATTTGGCAACAGGGCAGGACGCGGCAAATATTATTGAAGGCTCACAAGGTGTTGTGCACGCTGAAGTGCGTGGTGATGACCTATATTTTTCCTGCACCTTGCCTAACCTTATTGTAGGTAGTGTAGGTAATGGCAAAGGCATCGACTTTGTTGAAGAAAACCTGCGCCGTTTAGGATGCCGTGAAGATCGCGAGCCGGGTGCCAATGCTCGCCGCTTGGCGGCAATTTGTGCGGCTACCGTATTATGTGGAGAGCTTTCATTGCTGAGCGCTCAAACCAATCCAGGTGAACTCATGGAAGCACATATTCGACTGGAACGGTCATGAGCGATCAAACCAATAATCGTAAGATTGAACATATTCAAGCTATCGAAAAAGATGCTCTGACTGATCGTCAGGGAAACTGGTTTGATGAAATACGGTTAACTCATCGAGCTTTGCCTGAGGTTGGGTTAGATGAGATAGACCCAAGTTGTGAGTTTCTTAATAAAAAACTGAGGTTTCCGTTACTCATCTCGTCCATGACAGGTGGCGATCATCAACTGGTTAGAACTATTAACCATAATTTAGCGGTTGCCGCAGAGCATTGCCAAGTTGCCATGGGCGTGGGTTCTCAGCGTGTTATGTTTAGTTCACCAGAAGCAAAAGAGAGCTTCGCGTTACGAAAACTAGCTCCCACAACGGTTCTGATTGCCAACATTGGTGCTGTCCAGTTGAACTATGGCATGACCCTAGAGCAGATCAATCAAGC
>REDB01000195.1 GCA_007693685.1 Oceanospirillales bacterium | reverse complement strand
GGTTGCTGAAACAACCGTGCTCGCAGCTGACTTGACCCTGACCAAGGGTGATCTCAACCATGGCACCTCTTTGCGCGTGGCCGGCGAGCACACCGTGACGGTGGGTGGCGATATCGTGCTGGGCACCAGCGCTGCGCAGTTCATCGCCGCGGACAGCACCAGCGTGCCGGGCATCCTGCATCTGGTGCTCACCAGCGATGAGTGCGACGTCACGATCCACGCAGAGGTCGGTCGCGGGCCGGTGGGGGGCGGCACCGATCTGCTCACTGCCTTGACCATCACAGGTGGTCGCGTCATCAGCTTCCATACGCCGATCGAGATAGATAGGGGCATGACTATCAGAGATGTAGATAGCGTGTATTTCGATGGCGAGGTTCGCCTAGCTGGCGACCTCGTCATCCGCGCCGAAGAGAGGGTTATTTTCCGCGAGGAAGTGACCCTGACCAATGGTGGCAGCCTCGATGTGGTCGCGCGCGATGTCGATACTTCGCTGCTGAACATGGTATTCAGACTTGAAGGTGGTGCCTTCGTCATCGATGCCGATACGGTCGCCAACTCTATGACGATTATGGATGCGAGTTCAGTGTCGATAGACGGCTCGCTTACCTTAATGCGTGGTGATTTAATCGTACAGACTGATAATCTTGAAATAGGTGAAGGCGCGTCAATTAAAGGCAATAACAACGCATCGCTAATTATTGTTGCACTTGATAGTAGTCGAGATGTTTCCTTTGGTGTGCTGACTAAAGACTCTGGTGCACTTAGCGTTACACAAGATGAGTTAGCGCGAATCAGTGGCTTTGGTCATTGGCAGTTAGGTCATGCCATTTTTACTGAGCAAGGTAACCTTCAAGTTGATCCAAATGTAGCAGGTAAGCTTTACTTCGCGGGCAGTGGTTCGCTAATTGAACTTGACTTGTTACAGCTGTATGGAAAAGAAATTACGCTTGGTTCGCTTGATTTATCGGGTAATTTGGATGTTCAAATTGCCAATGATCTATCTAGCCAAAATGCTGACGTTAAAGGATCGATTCTAATAAACGGTATCATTAATCATTTTGGCAGTTCGATCGTTCTAAATGCACCTTTAATTGGTATGGAGCCCACAGGTGCTATTCGTTCAAATGTAGGTAACATTCGACTGACATCAACAGCAGATACGATGGTGCTTGCAGAGATTAGTACTAAAGGAAATGTCTGGATCGATGGAGGTGTTCATCAACTTGCCAGTGCATATTCTTCCGACCGTACGAATATATTTGCAAATACTTTAAATTTTGTGGCTGCACCAGCAGCTTACGAGATTAATCAGCCACTACAGAGGATAGCTCCTCAGCTAGGTCAGTATCGTCCTGATCTGTTAAAAGTGGATGCTAATCGTATTTTGGGTGTTACAGATAAAGGTTTGATCTATAACGTCATAGATGACACTACTGGTCATACATATCTTTATGGAATTCAAGGCTTAGATCAAAATGTTTATCTGATGTCGATGAATAATCGTGCAGATGTATCCAGCTTTGCACTAATGGATATGAATCTGAGTATTTTTGAGTTCTTTAGATTTGGTATGGTTTTACCTGAACCTCTCGCTAAAGTGGTATCTGAAACCATTCAAAAACAGATGAGTGGCTCAATAGATCAATTTAGAGCAACTACTAAGACTCTGTCGTCGGAGACTCAAGTATCTAACAGTTTGAGTTCTGCTCAACGGAGTAGTTTCTTAGGTGGGTTAGCAACGACTCCATCGTTGGGATCAAATCAAATGTTTGGTATTGGCATAGATCAGCAATTTATGCAGAAGTTAAACATAGCAATTCAGCCAAGCTATAACCTAAGCATGCCGTTCATGGGTAGCAAGGTTATAAATTACTATGGAGATTTCCAGTTCTGGAGTACGGGAGAAGAGGTTAAAGATTTCTTCATCTATGATTTCTATCAAGAAGAAGAGTTTGAATTTTAAGTCTGCAGGTAATGACAGGGTATAAGAGTTCGCTGTTAAAAGCCTACTTATATCCTGTTCATTTACCGTTCATTTCTTGTCTATACACAGTTCATGATGGTTGCGCTACTATGCTTAAAATTTGCTAACTATATTTATAAAATTGTTTAATAAAATATTGTTACTTACTGAAATGGTTAACTTTGAGGAAAGATTATGTTTAAGAAGCTGGTCCCGCTTAATAAAGATGTTCATGCTGGTACTAAAGTTTTGCCTATAGATAGTTTCAGTTTTGCAAAACCTTTTCACATTGCATCCATGATGGTTCACGAGTTTGCACGAGCTGCTTCTGTCTACCCAATCGTTTTCTTAGAAGATAAAGAACAGGATGAGTTTAAGCCAGTGGCAATGTTAGGGTTGGAAGCGGGTGAAAACCTATTTATATCAGAAGATGGAAGCTGGAAAGCATCTTATGTACCCGCGATTATTCGTCGTTATCCCTTTGCATTAGCGCGTAATAGCGATCAACCTGAGCAGTTTACCGTTTGTATTGATGAAGATGCCGACGTGGTTAGCAAGGCTGAAGGTCAAGCCTTGTTTGACGAAAAAGGTGAGCCTACTAACGTTGTCGATAATGTGAAAAAGTATCTTGGCGAAATGCATCAAATGGAAATTTTCACTAAGGCATTTAGTCACTTTCTTTCAGAAAATAACCTGTTTACACCCCTAAGTATGCGTGTTCGCTACGATGGCCAAATCAGGAACGTTACTGGTTGCTATGTAGTTAATGAAGAGCGTTTAAATAATTTGTCTGATAAGAAGTTTCTAGAGATTCGTGAGAAACGTTACTTAGCACCCATTTTCGCTCATTTAACATCATTAAGCCAACTTGAGCGTCTAGCGATGCTAAAGGATGGTCAATCAAGTCTAACACCGAGTGAGTCTGCTGAAGTTGAAGCAGATAAAGAAGAAAGTCTTCATTAAATAAACAGTATTAATTGAATTGATCCGGTTGGAGTTAACAATGAGTGCTTGGCAGTTAAAACCTCTTTCACGGCAGATGGCAATAGTGAGCTGTGGGTTAGCCTTGACCTGCTTAACCCTCGCCTCTAGTGTTATGGCCAATGATACGATAGGTTATCAAAAAACGTTTGTACCTGCCAATTTGCCGGATCAATTTAGAAATGATGTAGTCTCCCTTGACAAGAAAAGCTTTGCACAACTGGTACTGTTACGTAATCCAGATGTTTTAATAACTCAAGCTCAACGAGATATAGCGCAACAACAATTGCGCTTTGATCAAGGCGCTTATGAAACTGAGTTTTTCGCTAACTTGAGAGCTAGTGATAAGCAAACAGACAATAGAGGATCCATTAGAACTGATGTTCCACTATTAATTAACAGACAGTCAGGTTTTGATTTTGGTGTTCGTAAGCTTGTACGCTCAGGTGCAGAGATTACTGTTGATTATCAAGGAATAAGAACCAGTGATAATACTCCTACAAGTCTAGATCTTGGCTTACAAGACAGCAAAGGTGCGTTAAACTTTTCTATCCGCCAACCCCTAATGCGTGGCATAGGTGCAGCACAAGTTGAAGGGCGAATTGCGCAAGCTGAAATTCAAATAGCAGTTAGCGAAAAAGAGATTCGTCAACAACTATTAAGCAAAACTTTTGATGCTCTAAGTCTTTATTGGCGTCTGTATCGAGAAGAACAAATCCTGACACTCAACACTAATTCATTATCTAATGCTCGGAAAATCTTGGCAGATACCGAGCGTATGGTGAACGCAGGTCGCTTACCTCAAACCGCACTAACTGAAGCCAAATCTATGGTTGTGCTTCGTGAAGCGGAAAGTTTCTCTATTCAGCAAGGTTACACCCAAGTGACCAATGCCATCATGAGTTTGTTGAATATACCTAGTAGCGAGCAAATAATTCGTTTTGAAACACAAAGTGAGCCAGATACTTCCGCTTGGATACTCCCTGAGTCATTTGATGATTATTACGAACAGGTTCTAAAAACCTGGCCGAATTATGAGATTGCTCAACAGCGTATCGCCATTGAACAACAAGGTTTATTGATGGCTCAGGACGAGTTAAAACCTCGTTTAGATCTAGTGATGGGATATGGTCAAACAGGACGTCGTTATCAGACAAAAAGCTTTGGTGGGCCGTTTAACGATTCCTTCAAAGACGACTATCCTAATTGGAATATGGCACTAGAGTTATCTATGCCGATTGGGGGTAATGAAAGTGCGCGTGCACGTCAAGAAATTGCACTTACTCGAATAGCGCAAAACCAATTACAAGCAGATGCGGTTAGGGTGGAGTTGGCAAATCAGTTGAGCACCCGTTTGCAGCAAGTAACGCAATCACATGAAGAGATGAAACGTCATGCTGAAAACGTTCAGATGTTGAGTGAGCTTCTGACTATTGAGCGTGATCGATATGATCGAGGTATGTCCAGATTGATGGACGTCATAGATCGCGAGGATAATTACAACATGGCAGTTGTAAGGTTATTGGATTCTCAAATACGTTTTGAGTTGGCTAAGGCGACCCTGCAATTATCTGATGGTAGCTTGCTTAATGATTTAAATATCAATTTTGACGTTGATCTTCTCTAATGCCTAGTCGAAACCTTTTTTATTTATTTCTAATACTCAATAGTTTGCTATTGGCATTTTCTGCCTTTGGTCAAACTCGTACTGACTTTTCTGCTATGTCACCAGAGCCCGTTTCAGAATCGTTAGTTCAACAAAATATCTCTCAAAACACTAGCACCTTCATAGGTGTGGTGTACCCGCATCAACGTTTTTTATTGTCTTTAGCTACAAATGGTTTAGTGGATAAGGTTCATGTAAAAGAGGGTGATTTTGTAAATCAAGGTGATGTGCTGATTGAATTGGACCAGTCGATAGAGCGAATTGAGTTAGACCGTTTAAATGCATTGATCTCTGACAGACGACAATTAGACTCTACTAGAAATCGACTTAATATACAGCGTCAGCAAGTTCAATCTGTTAGACAGTTATATGAAGCAAATCGATCAGTCAGTTTAGATGAGTTGAACAATTTACGTATGGCACAAAGTGCGCTTGAAGGGGAGTTGGCTTCATTAGAAGTAGAACGTATTCGAGCTGAATTTGATCTTAAAATAGCAGAAGCGTTGATCAAACAACGTACTTTATTATCGCCAAGTGATGGTTTTATCACCCAAATACGACCTAAAACGGGTGAATGGGCACAAATAGGTGAACCTGTGCTAGAGTTAGTAGATACTTCTTCAAACTACATCCGAATTCATGTGAACGACGCAAAGGCATCAGATCTCTCTTTAGGTAAAACAGTAGATTTCGTCATAGAAGGTCATCATGGTAAAGGTCAAATATCTTTTATCTCTCCCATTGCTGATCCTGCCAGTGGCTTAGTGGAGGTTAAAGTATCCTTTGATAATCCAGATAATCGTTTACGTCCGGGTCTTAAAGCCGACGTTAAGCTCTAAGGTTTAATGGATGGCTAATGCAAATGCATTTCGTGAGTCACTGGTTGACTTGCACACTCTTCGTGAAAAAGTCATTCAGCAGTCTAAGGTCAGTGATCAAGACTGGTCTCATTACGCCGCGTTAGTTTCTCAAATCTGCAAGATTGAGGGTTGTTGTGTTGTTAAACTCGATGCCCAACAGAACCCCTTTGTTAAAGCGGCTTCTTTAGACCCTTCGCTGATCAGCACGTTTATCTGCTCAGCTGAGTTTGCGGTGTTTCGAGCTCGTGCTGATGAAAAAGGCTATGCGACGCGACCAGCCAATCCCTTAGCAACGATTCCTTTAGGTATGGCATTGATACCAGGGATTGGGCATGAACCGTTTTATCTGTTGTTAATCATTCCAGATGACGCACATTCTCGTTTACAAGATATTTTGTTACGCGCCCAGTTGCTGTTGGATTTTGGTAGCGTGCAAGGTCAGTTGATCTCTAATAAGGCATCAGGCTCTAATGTGGTCGCAGAGACACCACTTACCTCACCTCCGAATACGTCTTCTGTACTACATCTTCTTGATCTGTTGAATGATGTTTATCAGTCAGAACATTTTTTAACAGCCTGTTATGCCATTGTGAATGGTATCGTCAGTCATAGCCAGCACATTGATCAAGTGGTGTTAGGTTGGCGAGAGGGGAGTTATGTTCGCGTTAAAACGATCAGCCATTATGAACGTTTTGAAAAAAAAACCGATACGGTGCGTTTGTTTGAAGCCGCACTGGAAGAGTCAGCTGATCAATACACCGATATTGTATTCAATCATGACAGTCATACAGATGCTTCAGACCTGATTACTCTGGCGCATAAGCAATTACAGGTTCATCTTTCAAGCAAGTCAATCATCACCATACCGCTTAAGGATGATGAAGGTGAAACCCTTCTGGTGATCTCCTTAATTAGTTATGTTGAAGCGCCGATAAAGCAAGAATGTGAAGCTATACATTTTATCTGCCAAACGGCATTGCCTAAGTTACAGGCACTGTATATCTCGGATTCAAGTATCTGGGTCAGGACTAGAGAGTTTCTGACAAGATCTATCGGTAAGTTAGTCGGTCCAGATAATCTGCTGATTAAAAGTTTGTCTTTGGCGGTTAGTTTATTGCTAATTGCCTCTTTAGTGTTCACCACCATGCATCGTGTCGAAGGACAAGGACGCTTTGTAACGGATAACACTAGAATACTCTCAGCTCCTTTTGACGGCATCGTGACCGAGGTGTTCTTTTCAAGCGGTGATGAGGTGAACGAGGGTGACTTAATTTTATCTCTAGACACCCAAGAACTGATGTTGCAGTTAGCTGAGTTACAAGCAGAGTTGCAACGGGTGATTGCAGAGGCGAACAAAGCGCGTGCTGAATTTGCCAGTATCGACCTTGAAATTGCCAATGCACGTGTAGAACAGATGCGGGCACGTATTCAGCGCATCAACTTTCAACTTGAACAAGCAAGGCTCTATGCCCCTTTTGATGGCATTGTGGTCGAAGGTGAGCGAAGGGAGTTACTTTCTGCTCCTGTTCAATCAGGTCAACCTTTGATGCGTGTCGCTGAACTGAGTGATCTATACGTATCGATCAAAATCTCACATGAGGATATTCATTATATTGCACGTGGCTCTGAAGGTTTTTTTGTATTGGTGAGTGAACCAGATCGACGCATCCCTATCCATGTAACTCATCTGGTTCCGATGGCGGATGTATCACCATCGGGAGCGGAGTTTCGAGTGATTGCGCGTTTACAAGAGGAATCTATGACGTGGTGGCGACCTGGTATGACGGGGGTTGCTAAACTGGATGTCGAACCGCGTTCCTATTTATGGGTCTTTACTCATAAGGCGATTAATCGAATTCGCTTAGCGCTCTGGTGGTAACATGGCTTCTCGTTTCAGTGACTCTTGGTATCAGGTCTCCCAACTAAAAGTAGGTTTGTTGCCAACAATTCGTGTACATAAGCAACTCTATCGTGATCTTGAGTGGTATGTGCTATTAGATAGTTGTTCAGAAAAATACTATCGTGTGCATGAAATAGCCTATCAATTTATTGCACGCTTACATCCGGATAAAACGGTCGAAGAGGTATGGCTTGCTTTTCTAGAAAACTATCCTGATCAAGCACCTAGTCAAGATGAGATCATTGCGCTACTGTCACAACTCCACGAAATGAATTTGCTGTTTTATCGCTCCAATGCACGTAATGAATTTATATTTGAGCGTCACAAGAAACAGCGCCGACGCGAGAAAATGACACATTTGCTGGCATTTCTCTATTTCCGTATTCCCGTTTGGAACCCCAATAGCTTTTTGAAAAAGAACATTCATTGGATGACCTTTTTCTTCTCTACCTTTTCCTTTATCGTTTGGTTGATTCTGTTTTTCCTCGGCGCTAAAGCTGCCATCGATAATCTTCCTGCCTTAACTCAACAAGTTCAGGGTATTCTCTCGTTTGACAACTTAATTTGGCTATATATCAGCATGTTTGTGCTGAAAATGTTCCATGAAATGGGACATGCTATTGTTTGTAGAAAATATGGCGGAAATGTACACAACATGGGCGTCATGTTTATTGCAATGACTCCCTTGCCATACATAGACGCCAGTTCCAGCTGGTCAATGCGAAGTAAATGGCATCGTGCCTTCGTTGGCGCAGCGGGAATGTATGTTGAGCTATTCTTTGCAGCCATTGCTGCGATTGTCTGGAGCCAAACAGCTCCTGGTTTTGTCAATAGTATGGCGTTTAACTTGATGATTATTGGATCAATATCAAGTATTGCCTTTAATGGTAACCCACTGCTGAAATTTGATTCTTACTATATTTTGTCCGATGTAACGGGATTGCCAAATTTATACCAGAAAGCCATGCAGCAATGGTTTTACTTGGGTAAAGTGATCTTGCTTGGGGTTAAAGATGCCGAAGAACCCGCTACTAACGCCTATGAGCGTCATTGGTATTATGGCTATGGTGTTTTAAGTCTTTTTTACCGCCTTTTTGTGATGACGGTGATTATGCTTTATATGGCAGATATATCGTTATTTTTGGGTGCTTTAATGCTGATTGCTATGTCCTATATGTGGATTATTGGTCCTTCGGTTAAGTTGATTAAGTATCTTTACAGTAGCGCCGAACTGCGCAAGCATCGTTCCCGTTCATCCTGGTTGGCTGTCGGTAGTATTTCACTTGTTATTATTTTGCTAACACAACTCCCTATGCCTTTTTCGATTAAAGCACCGGGTGTTATTCAGTCGGATCAACGATCCACTCTATTTGCTGAATCGGGTGGAACCTTGATGGAGCTGTATGTCAGAAGTGGTGACGAAGTCGAAGTAGGGCAAAACCTGATGCATTTTAGTCATCCTGATTTAGCGCTGGAGTATGAGCTCATCGGTCATCAGTTAATCGAAACTCGCTGGATGATTCGTCAAGCGACTGAAGGGCAGCCTTTAGATTTAGCTTCTTTACAAGAACGCGAGGCGTTTTTATTACAACGACTTGAGGATTTATCAGCTCGTTTAGACAATCTGCAGGTGCGTGCAGAACATGCTGGAGTTTGGGTGAGTGATATCAGTGTC
>REDB01000202.1 GCA_007693685.1 Oceanospirillales bacterium | reverse complement strand
CAGTTAGGGTTGTTTTACCGTGGTCAACGTGGCCAATGGTTCCTACGTTGACGTGCGGCTTGTTACGTTCAAAAGCTTTCTTAGCCATGATAAGTTCCCAAATTTTCCGGTTGACCACAGGTCGTTAAATACAACAAAGGGCAGACATATTACTATATCTACCCTTTCATTAATACATGGAGCTCATGGGCGGAATTGAACCGCCGACCTCACCCTTACCAAGGGTGTGCTCTACCCCTGAGCTACATGAGCGAAATCTGGAGCGGGTAGCGGGAATCGAACCCGCCTCTTCAGCTTGGAAGGCTGAGGTAATAGCCACTATACCATACCCGCCGAGTTCAGCTGATTGAGGATGGTGGTGGGAGGTGGATTCGAACCACCGAAGCTCGCGCGTCAGATTTACAGTCTGATCCCTTTGGCCACTCGGGAACCCCACCACAACTTCACGGTATCAACTGGTGCCGGCACGAGGAGTCGAACCCCGGACCTACTGATTACAAGTCAGTTGCTCTACCTACTGAGCTATACCGGCATAACCGTCGAAGTGGTGCGTATCTTACTGATAGCGATTTACTGATGCAAGCCCTGTTTTTGATTTTTTTATATTTTTTTAAGCTTTTTTGTCGAACCGGGTTAGTTTTTAATTCACTCGAGCCATTCTAATCGACTCTGCTTTCTGCCATCTAACCCATTGATTACTACTTTGACGCAAGATTTAATTTTCGTCAACTAGTTCGATGGTTGGAACATCTGGTAAAGGAGGAGCTACAAATACCATTTCATTAGCACGATGTTGCGCATACCAAAAAAACATCAGCGAGTTAGCCAAGAGTAATAGAATAAACAGCCATTTCCACACATCAACTCTCCGTTTGTTTATTGGCTTGCACTTTTTCACCCAAATGAGAAGTGTCTAGGTATTTAAGACCATCTAGAACTAACAAAGGATGATATTCTGCCTCCTTGAGCCATGCCATCAAGTCGACCGCATCACCGCCAGTGATCAATATCTTATCTATTTGTCGATCCTTACAATCACGCTCCAATTGTTTCATCAATGCGGCTATTTGATAACGACAACCATGTTCTACACATTCTGCCGTCGATTTTCCTGGTTCTATCAGGGAAGTATGATGCTTTTCATCCCACCTAACTTGCGCGGTCTGCCCTAGTAAGCTTTTTTTCAACATAGCCACACCTGGAAGTATATAACCCCCTAGATGCTGGCCTTGATGATTCACCCAGTCGATCGTAATTGCACTTCCCGCATCAACCACACAAAAGGATGATCGCATTTTTTGCCAAGCTGCAATCATCGCTACCCAACGATCCGCACCCATCTGCTCAGGTGTTTTGTAGGCATTTTTAAGATCATGATATTCAGAATGGACTTTCGCTTGATGGAATGGAATCGCCAATCGTTTAAAGGTTTGATTTAACCAGTTATTAACTTCTTCGCCAGCCACACTGACATAACGTGCGGAATCAACCCCTATCCATTCGTTAGGGACTTGCACACTGCGACAGCGAATTTCATCTGTAAACCAACGCTGCTGCGGTTCAGCGACACCATCGCGACAGATACGCCATTTTACAAAGGTATTACCAGCGTCTAACTCAAGCTCTGTCATAGATTTCCATTACAGTTTTTAAGAACTAAGCCCTCTTAGGCTTACCTCTCCACCATGAATGCTGCGCAACCCTTCTTCGGTTTCTAGCAACAGCGCCCCTGTTTCACTAACACCTTTCGCTATACCGGCTATGAAGGCGTCCGCACCTGTTTGCACCTTTACAGGCTGCTGATAGAAAATATCTCCAGCCATCCACTCATCACGAAAAACCGCAAAACCCTGCGCTTCAAATTTTTTCAGTATATCTACTAATTCGCAGACAACTTTTGCCAATAAATCGGTTCGCGATAATTCCACGCCTTGCTGTTTTATATCTGCCCAAGGCTGATCAATCGCTTCAGCCATACTCTGAGACATAAAGGCATTAATACCAACGCCTATAACTAATTGCGATTCAATCGATGTATCTCCTTGAACCTCGATCAAAACGCCTGCCAGTTTAGAGCCATTAATCAGCAAGTCATTAGGCCATTTAACGTTAACATTATGAACACCTGCCTGGTCAAGGACTCGCTTAACGGCTAAACCAACGACTAAACTCAAGCCCTCTAACTCGTTTACACCACAGCGAAATCGCCAAGCCAAGGAAAAATAGACTCCAGAGGCAAAAGGACTCACCCAGCGTCTACCCCGCCTGCCACGCCCTTCTGTTTGCTGCTCGGCAATATAGATACCGCGATTAACGCCTTTTCTTAATGCATCAAGCGCAAGTTCGTTAGTTGAGCCTGTTTGTAGATGCAACTCTTGTTCGTCAAAAAGATTAGCGATATCTGCGGGCAACTGATCAATGAATTGCTGAAGATCAATCAGATCAACGCCACCAGGGATTCGATATCCGCGCCCCCTGATGGAATAGACCTCTAATCCAAGCTCTTCTAATGCCTTGATCTGCTTCCATACACCAGTGCGACTGATGCCAATATAATCACCTAGAGCTTGACCTGAATGGAATTGACCATCAGACAGCAGCTCAAGTAGTTTTCGTTGCGTCACACACCTTCCTCTTCAGAATGTTTGCGCTGATAAACCACAAAGCTGTAATCGTATGGGTTGGGACCGTCGGCAAAAAAATCTTCTCGCATCGCTGGTTGCCAAACGCATTCATCTATCTCTGGAAAGGAAGCATCACCCTCTATCGTGGCATGCACCTGAGTGACATAAAGACGATCGGCTTGCTGGATCGCTTGCTTATAGATCTCAGCACCACCAATCACCAACATCTCTTCAGAACCATCAATAAGAGCTTGTTGTTCTGCTAGTTCTAGAGCTTGATCTAGACTGGCAACCACATGAATACCGGGTGATTGATAATCGGGATTGCGACTAATAACAATGTTAGTTCGACCAGGCAACGGACGACCAATAGATTCGTAGGTCTTTCGACCCATGACGATAGGTTTACCTTGCGTTATTCGCTTAAAGTACTTCAAGTCCTCAGGAAGATACCAAGGTAACTTGTTTCCTCGTCCGATGATTCTATTTTCAGATTGAGCAACGATAATGGATAACAGCATGAATTCCTCTAAATCGCGATGGGCGCACGAATAACGGGTTGCGGATCATAGCCAACCAACTCAAAATCTTCATAGCGATAGTCAAAAATAGTCTCTGGTTTTCGCAAGATTTTCATTTGTGGCAGAGTGCCAGGCGTGCGTGATAACTGTTCTTCAACGATGGTCGGATCGTTTAGATGATTACTATAAAGATGCACATCGCCAAAGGTATGCACAAAGTCACCCGGCTCTAAATCACACTGTTGCGCCAGCATCATGGTTAGCAAAGAGTAGGAGGCTATATTGAACGGAACACCTAAAAAGTAATCGGCACTGCGTTGGTATAGCTGACAGCTTAGGCGGCCTTCAGCCACATAAAATTGAAACAGTGTATGACATGGCGGCAGCGCTGCCTTTCCACGACGAACATTCTCTTGCGAGCTTAGGGTTTCGTCAGGAAGATCTGCTGGATTCCAGCCGGAAACGATTAAACGGCGAGAGTTAGGTTTAGTACGAATCATCTCAACTAACTGTGAAATTTGATCCACTGTACTACCATCAGGACAAGCCCAAGAACGCCACTGTTTACCGTAAACAGGCCCTAAATCACCATCTTCCAGCGCCCATTCATTCCAAATGGTTACACCTCTCTCGGTCAGCCATTGGTTATTGGTGCTTCCAGAGAGGAACCACAAAAGTTCGTAGATGATCGATTTAAGATGAACTTTTTTAGTGGTCAGCAGAGGAAAGCCTTCCTGTAGATCGAAACGGAGCTGACGACCAAAGACTGAACGTGTCCCAGTACCCGTGCGATCTCCTTTATCGACTCCGTTATCACGGATATCACGCATTAAATCTAAATATTGACGCATTGATCTAAGACTCCTGAAACCTTCGGTGCTGTATTTTCAGAATTCAGCTTTAACAAAACCTATTGATGTGTATTTTGCTGCTTTCGGTAGGCCCATAGCAACATAAAAGCACCCACGAGCATCATCGGCAAAGAAAGTAATTGCCCCATGGTGAGCCAATCAAAGGCGATAAAGCCCAATTGCGTATCTGGCTCGCGAAAGAACTCCACCAGCGAACGAAAACTGCCATAGAGCAATAAAAATAGTCCAGATACTGCCATTCGCGGTCTAGGTTTAGATGAGAACCACCAAAGAACCGAAAATAAAACGATTCCTTCCAATACCATTTGATACAACTGAGAAGGATGTCTCGCCAGTCCATCGTTAGCATAAGGGAAAATCACTCCCCAACTTTGATCGGTAGGTCTGCCCCACAACTCTCCGCCAATAAAGTTACCTAGACGACCTGCACCTAACCCTATCGGGATAAGTGGCGCGACAAAATCTCCCATATCGAATAGATTTTTTTGATAGCGGCGAGAGAAAATAAATAGCGTGATAACCACACCGAGCAAGCCACCATGAAATGACATTCCTCCTTCCCATATTGCAAAAAGCCAAAGCGGGTCTTGCAGGAAATAGGAAAAATTGTAGAAAAGAACATAACCGGCACGACCACCCAAAATAACGCCTATCGCACCCCAGAATATCAGATCGGCTACTTGCTGTTCCGTCCAACCGGAGTTGGGTTGAGATGCACGCCGATTCCCAAGCCACCAAGCGGCTCCGAAACCGACCACATACATTAAACCGTACCAATGAATTTGAATAAATCCTAGGTTAAGAGCGACTGGATTAATCGCGTGTTCCCACATAGTGACACCATTAGATTAGCTGTTAGATCTAAGATAAATCGACATCAAAGATTACTGAGTAAAAAACGCAGACCCACCAACAACAGGAAGACCGCAAAGAATTTTTTCAACAAGGGCTGAGGAAGACTATGCGCCCAGCGAGCACCTAGTTTGGCACAGGGCGTGCTGGTGATAATAATCCCAATGAAGGCCGGTAAATAGATATAGCCAAGTGTCCATTCTGGCAGATCTGCTTTTTGCCAACCTACCCAGAGGTTTGTTAGGGTTCCCATAAAAGCGATGGGTAAACCACAAGCAGCTGAGGTCGCCACCGCGATGCGCATCTCTTGTCGACGCCAACTGAGATAAGGCACCGTTAAAGTACCACCACCAATACCAAAGATGGTCGATGCCCAGCCAATAATACCGCCGGCAGCACCTAATTCTTTTTTACCGGGAGCGGAAGGACTTTGCGGCGGCTGTAGGTTGAAGCCCATCTGGACTGCTACAGAGAGTGCAAACACCCCGAAAATTATTTGCAGTACATGTCCCGGCAGCAGAACCGCAGTATTCACTCCAAGCACCGCGCCTATCAGGATACCAACGGCCAAGGGTTTAAACAGATCCCAACTGACTGCACCACGCTTTTGATGCGCTCTTACAGAGCTAATCGATGTGATTAAAATGGTTGCTAGCGAAGTGGCGACTGCCATATGTGTCAAGACTTCAACCGGAACCCCTTGAACAGTGAAGGTAAAGATCAACACAGGCACAATTAACAAACCACCACCTATGCCAAAAAGACCCGCAGCTACGCCCGCAAACGCACCTAGTACTAGATAAAGTAACAACGTCATCAACATCGAGGAAATCTCACATCAGTGTTTTTTATGTTCAGGAATCATAGGACGGGTGAGTCGAGATAAGCCAAAGGCTTTAAGTGACTGCCTTAGCTCTTGATGTATCTCTTCAGCATCATGTAAGGATCGAACGGAGAGTAGAAGCTGTCTCGCACGGGAAAAGCTGACGTTACGTATCGCATATTTAATTTTGGGTAAATTATTAGCGTTCACTGATAACACGTCATACCCCATCGCCATTAACAGCAAAGCACCACCGGGATCAGCCGCTATCTCACCGCAAATGGAAACGTGCTTACGCTCTTTGTGTGCTTCATGGACAATAAAGTCTAGTGCTTTCAATACAGCAGGGTGATAGCTAGCGTACAAGCTTGCCACTCTTGGATTATTGCGATCAACAGCAAGTAGATACTGGGTTAAATCATTCGAGCCTACTGAAATAAAATCCACCAAACGCGCAAAACGTCGCGTTTGATATACTGCGGCAGGTACTTCAATCATCACGCCAACGGGCGGTTTTTTAATCTTATAGCCTTCTTCTTTTAACTCAACCAGCGCTCTGTCTATTTGCCGAAGCGCTTCTTCGACTTCACTAACACTGGTCACCATGGGCAACATAATACGAAGATTATCCAAGCCTTCAGAGGCTCTTAACATCGCTCTGACTTGTACCATGAATATTTCAGGATGATCCAAAGTAACACGAATACCGCGCCAGCCTAACGAAGGGTTTTCCTCTTCAATAGGAAAATAAGGAAGGGCTTTATCTCCACCTATATCCAAGGTTCTCATGGTGACCGGACGAGGTGCAAAGGCTTCTAACTGGGTACGGTAACTTTCAATCTGCTCCTGCTCACTTGGGAAGGAATCTCGAATCATAAACGGAATTTCAGTTCGATACAGACCTATCCCTTCAGCGCCTTGCTGCAGTGATCTTGCTACATCGGCTGCCAAACCCGTGTTCACCCACAAAGGTAATCGATAACCATCCTTAGTGATGGCAGGCAAGTCTCGCAGTTCTTTTAATTCATCGGCAACAATCTGTTCATCGATGACTATTCGACTGAAAGCCTGTACTAACTCAGTAGAGGGATTGACGTAAATCCGTCCACTGTAGCCGTCTACAATCACTCGTTCGCCTTCTAAACGACGAAAAGGGAGATCTACAACGCCCATAACCGTGGGAATACCCATGGATCTGGCTAAAATCGCAGCATGAGAATTACCTGAGCCTGTCACCGAAATCAAACCCGACAGTTTTCCATCCGGCACCAAACCTAACATGGCAGGCGTTAGCTCATCTGCCAATAAAACCGCATTTTCAGGATAGACAGTTTGTCGATCACCCATATCTTCTTGTAAATGCTGTAGGATTCGCTTACCAAGATCTTTAATATCGGTTGAACGCTCACTCAAGTATGGATCATCCATCGCCGCGAAGGTGCGTACGTGCTCTAAAATGACTTCTCGCAATGCTCCTTGCGCCCAACTGCCCTGATCTATTTTTGCATAGATTTCGCTGGGTAAGGCATTATCATCCAGCATGCGAAGATACACATCGAACAGTGCATTTTCATCCTTACTGATGCGACCCGCTAGGTTTTTTGAAACCTCGCTAATATCTTTTCTAACTGCGACGAGTGCTCTATTTAGATTAGCTTTTTCTTGTTCGATATCTTCCGCATCTCTATCGACAACACTGTCTAAATCGGCGGGTATAGAAGCAACAACTATTTCACCGATCACAACCCCAGCAGCGGCAGCAACACCGTCATAGCGAATATCCTTGCGAATTTCACTAGGTAGACCATCTAAAGACTCCGTTTGCATAGAGCCAGTTGCATGAGCATGAGCGATAATACCGGCAAGTTGAGCCGACAAGGTTACTAAGAAGGCTTCTTCACTCTCGTCAAAACGACGTTTATCTCTTTGTTGCACCACCAGCACACCCAACACTTTTCGCTGGTGCATGATCGGCACACCCAAGAAGGCATGAAATAGATCTTCACCAATAGCATCGATGTAGTGGAATGAAGGATGCATAAAGGCATCTTCTAGGTTGATGGGCTCAGCGCGTTTGGCAACTAAGCCGACGATTCCCTCATCAGGAGACAAACTTACCTTACCCACAGCTTCTGGATTCAAACCATGAGTCGCACGCAACACATATCTAGCCGTGTCCTGATTGTGTAAAAACACCGAACAGACTTCTGTTTGCATCGCTTTTTGTACACGACCAACTGTGATGGCTAAGACAGCATTCAGATCAGGAGCTGTACTTACATCCTGAACGATCTGTCGCAGTACTTTTAGAATGCTCATAGCCATCTCACTCGGTTGAATTCCTGTCGACCAACATTAAGGCAACACTTTCGCTAACTTAGGGGAAAGCTCTTTCATCGCTTTACGATACACTTCTCGTTTAAAAGAGACTACCTGCCCAAGAGGATACCAGTAACTCACCCATTGCCATCCATCAAATTCAGGTTTGGCACTTTGGTCGATTCGCACTGCGCTATCATGGCTTAACATACGTAGCAAAAACCATTTTTGTTTTTGACCCACGCACATTGGCAATGAATGACGACGAATCATGCGTTTCGGTAAGCGGTAACGCAACCAACCACGAGTAACTGCCAACAGTTCGACATCTTCTGGGAGTAAACCTATCTCTTCTTTTAATTCTCGATACATTGCCTCTTCTGGGCTTTCATCTTCATGAATACCCCCTTGAGGAAACTGCCATGCATCCTGCCCCACTCTGCGTGCCCATAGCACTTGGCCGAGCGAATTCACCAGAATGATGCCGACATTGGGCCTAAAACCTTCTGAATCTATCACACTCGACTACCTAAGTTATCTTTCTAATGTTTTTTATTGTTCCACAGATACGCCTTAGTTCAAATAGCCATTTCATACATTGCACGACTAGATTGCAAAGACTAAGCTATTGACCTTTCAGAAACATGACAAACCCTGAATAGGAGCTGCCGCGTGAGACTGGCGATTTTTGACTTAGATAACACCCTGCTTAACGGCGATAGCGACCATGCTTGGGGAGAATTTTTATGTAATGAAGGTCTGGTTGATCGTCAGCAATATCGCGATGCCAATGATCACTTTTATGAGCAATATAAACAAGGAACGTTAGATATTAATGAATTTTTAGCCTTTGTATTACAACCATTAAAAACCTTCCCAAGAGAACAGCTTGACGAACTTCATCAAAAATTTATGCAAACCATCATTGAACCCATGATGCTTCCAGCCGCTCATGAATTATTGCAGAAGCATCGTGAAGCCGGTGATTTGTTGCTAATCATTACCGCTACTAACTCTTTTATTACCGCCCCCATCGCCAAAAGATTAGGCGTTGATGCGATGCTGGCTACAGATCCAGAAGAGAAAGATGGAGAGTTTACTGGCAAGCCGCATGGCGTTCCTTGCTTTAGAGAAGGCAAGGTCACTCGTTTACATCAATGGTTAGCAGAGACCGGCCACAGCCTAAAAGACAGTTATTTCTACAGTGATTCCTGTAACGACCTGCCTTTACTGGAGG
>REDB01000198.1 GCA_007693685.1 Oceanospirillales bacterium | reverse complement strand
TTATTTCAGAACTCGTAGCAGCATTCAATTGATTCACCCTAATAATATTTTTTTTTGTGCTTACTGATCTATTTTATATAAACTTGGTCTGAATATAAAACTTTGTATTATACTGATCTGAAATCAGCATATTCCGATTTGCGCGAGCTTATCAATTTCTTATTCGTACACATGGACATTGTTTATGCTAAAGCGACTGTTTCAGCCGCGACTCATACATATATTGCTGTTTCTGATCGCGATAGCAGGCGTACTGTTGAGTCATGGGTTGCACAGTCGTGCCAGCATTCAGTTCGATCACTTTCATCGTCAAATAGAAAGTCGTTTTGGTGCTAGTCGAGGTCAAGTATCACGCAACTGGGAGTCGATGATCAGACAGGCATCACAAGCATCCACTGAAAGACAAAAACTTGATATCGTTAATCAATTTGTTCATCAACATGTTCGTTACCGAACTGATCAGCGACTCTATGGCGTTGAAGACTATTGGGCATCACCACTCGAAACCTTGGGGCATGGCTTAGGTGATTGTGAAGATTACGCGATTTTACAATATGTCAGTCTACGCTTGGCGGGAGTCAGTGATGATCGACTGCGACTCATTTACGTTAATGCTAGAATGGGCGGGCCAAGAAGCACCATTACTCAAGCACACATGGTGCTGGGTTATTATGCAACGCCAACGTCAGAGCCACTGATTCTTGATAGTTTAGTGTCCACTATTAGTCCTGCGTCGCAAAGACCTGATTTGTCACCTGTGTTCAGCTTTAACAGTGAAGGTTTATGGGCAGGTGGGGCGACATCACCTGCTGCTAGCTCTACCGCTCGCTTATCTCGCTGGCGAAATGTGTTAGACAGAATTCAACAGGAAGGAGTAACCTTTCAATGAATAGCAGTTTAGCAAAATCGACTTCATCAAGGAGAACAAACTATGTCACTGATTAGACAGCTCTGGATAGCCGTAGCACTAATGATGTCGATCGCTTTCATCAGTAGCTTTAGCATCAGTACTTATAAAGCAAAGGACTACTTTGAAGAGCAGCTATTGCTAAAAAATATCGACAATGCCAACTCACTGGCCTTGACCTTGTCACAAATTGAAAAAGATCCAGTGATGATAGAGCTGATGATTGCAGCTCAATTTGATACCGGGCACTACCAGCGAATTGAACTGATAGATCCAGTAGGAAAAACCATTCAGCGAAGAGTTTTTGAAGGCGATACTTCGCTAGGTATTCCAAACTGGTTTACAGATTTTGCACCGTTGAATATCGAACCTGGAGTCGCTCAAGTGCAAGATGGCTGGTTTCAGCTAGGTACACTCTATGTTGAAAGTCATACTCGCTTTGCTTATCAGGCTTTATGGGCGACCACTCGAGATCTATTTGTTTGGTTTTTAGTGGTGTCACTGGGCGCGGGTATACTCGGTACATTGATTCTAAAATATATTACTCGTCCCTTGGATGATGTTGTCAATCAAGCGGAAGCGATAGGGGGGCGGCGTTTTATCACCTCAGATGAGCCCAAAACACTAGAGTTTGGTCGTGTAGTGCGAGCAATGAACATTCTCTCTGAGCGTGTGCGATCTATGTTGAATTCTGAACGCGAGCGTTTAGAGGAAATGCGTTATAAGAATCAGCATGATCAATTGACGGGACTAGCCAATCGAGAGTATTTCTTTAGTTTGCTGGACAGTCGTCTCCAACAGGAAGATAAAGACGCCCAACATGCGATTTTATTGATCAGAGTCTTTCATTTGGCGACTTTAAATCAACAGTTAGGACATAAAGCGGTTGATGAGCTTTTAGTGAATCTAGTGAGTCGACTAACAATCTGTGTCGATGGGCATTCGTCAACCTATACACAAGCCGATGCAGGGCGCTTAAACGGCAGTGATTTTGCTTTGTTATTGACGGATGCTAATGATTTGTCTGCACTGTCTGAAAAATTACTAGAAAGCTTACAAGAGCTATCTGATAGCTATGCACAACCACTGCAGCTTCCCATCGCGGCTACCTATTTTTCACCCGAGGTGAGTCGTAGCAATTTATTGATGCAGCTAGATACCTTGTTAGCACAAGCCGAGCAGCGTGAATCTACCTGCAGTGAGCTTTGTCTTGTTTCTCAATCAACGCTACGTTTCAGTAATGCGGATGAATGGCGAATTGTATTGTCAGAAGCGTTGATCAGAGAGCGTGTCCATGCAGAACACTATCCAGTGCTTAGTCTTGATGGAAAACTTATTCATCAAGAATCGATGATGCGCTTGCAGTTGCAAGGCGAGGTGCATACAGCAGGTTACTTTATTCCTTGGGCAAGGCGTTTAGGTATGTTGCCACAACTAGATCTAGCTATGGTGGCGCATCAGCTAAAATATCTATCGTCTAAAGAAACTTTAAAACCCACAGCAATTAACCTGTCGGCTGAAACGATTGCCGATGTCGTCACCTTAAATAAACTCCATACGTTATTAAAAGAACGCCCTGGTGTTGCACCCTATATGGCGTTTGAGGTCAATGAACGTTGCGTTGCTCAAAATCCTGAGGTGTTTCGTGAGTTCTGTCGTTTGTTGAAACCGCTAGGTTGCTCAATAGGATTAGAACGTGCTGGCGCTGATTTTGCTAAAATTAACAACTTACAAGAGTATGGTTTGGATTATATCAAAGTTGACCAAGCCTTAATGAAGGATATCGATCACGAAAACACTCAACAAAGCTTCTTAAGAGGCTTAGCAACACTTGGTCACTCTATAGGCTTAATGGTAATCGCAGAAGGTGTGCGTGACCCTAACTTAGTAACTGTATTCAAGCAGTTAGGTATAGATGGTTGTACCGGACCGGGCGTGACAGTTGATAGCTTTAAAGAAATTTAAAGCTATCATCTTCATCATCAAGAAGGTTGAGGTGATTTGTTTTCTTACGCAACGTTTGGCGCATCATCAGTTTTTGCTGTGCCTCATTAGGAAGGTCGGTAAATTTGATAACCTTCTTGTTAATCAGAAGCTCAATTAAGTCGTCAAGAACTCGAATGAGTTCAATGTCGGAGTTATTTAACCGATCTATGGTTTGTTTGAGTTCATCATCTTCATTATTCATAAACCCACCTAGAAACCTTTAATCAATAACATCAGATGCATACGATCTCTAGCGCCCAATTTATTAAATATAGAGCTTAAGTGGGCTTTAACAGTACGCTCGGTAATATCTAACTGTCTTGCAATTTCTTTGTTTGTAGCACCTTTCAGTATTGATTGGGTCACTTGCCGCTCACGATCTGTCAATACACTTAAATCAACCTTGCTACTCTCCTGCTGTTTGATAACAGTAGAAAGTGTACTCACCATTTTAGCTACCAGTGGAGCAGGTAACCACATTGCATTGGAAGAAATACTATCCGCGACCTGTTTTAAGGTGTCTACATTAGAAAGAGCATCTATATAGCCCCTAGAACCAGCTTCAAGAGCCTCCCTTAGCTCATTAATGTTTTGTTGACGTGTCATCGCCACTACTTTGCAATTATTTTGCGTGTAGTAGGCAATCATATCGAGCCAGTTATCAGAACCCGTTAACACCCAAACTATCGATCCAGGAGAAGTAGAAGGAGGTAAAGACTTAGCAATAAAAACCTCAGCATCTGGGAAAGCCTTTTTCCAGCGTTGGCTACTAAAGCGTTCGTCCGTTATGAAAAGATGTTGTGTATTCATCGTTCGCTCATTGCCTGTGAAGTGGCTCTTAGTACCGGTTTAAGTATGTACTCTAAAACAGTCTTTTTGCCAGTGAGGATATCAACTTGAGTAGTCATACCTGGGATAATGGTTAGGTTCTCGTCAAATCCAGATTCAAAGGTACGTAAGCGAACCAAGAAGAAAGTATTATCACGCTCATCGGTGATTGTATCTGCACTGATATGTTCAACCTCAGCCTCTAGTCCTCCGAAAATAGCGAAATCAAAAGCAGTGAACTTAATCACAGCACGCTGACCAGGACGAATGAATGCGATGTCTTTCGGTGCAATTCTAGCTTCAATGATTAATTGATCATCTAAGGGAACAATCTCTAAAACTTCTCTGCCGGGAGTGACCACGCCACCAACCGTATTAGTGAATAAACGCTGCACTGTTCCTCTAACGGGTGCTTTGATTTCGGTTTGGCGAACGACATCCTCAAGACCTGCTTCAGCTTGCGTAAGAACATTTAATCGACTGCGAGATTCAGATAATTGCGCGTTCCATCTATTTCGAACGTTTAGTTCTACTTCGCGTATTTTATTACGAGCCTCTTCAATGGCAGCTTCACTTCGACTAATAGCAGCCTCTGCGCGATTTAACTCACCGCGTGCGTTAGACAGATCACGTTCCAAACGAATAATATCGATATCCGAAACCGCACCAGATTGAAGTAATGGACGGGTGACTTGAAGTTCCCTGGAGACGGATGAAACACTACTGGCATATTGCGATCTTGCAGCACGTGCCTCACGTAAATCCTGCTCACGTTGCTCTAATTGTCGCTGAAATATAGAAATTTGTTCGTTAAGCTCTTCTCGATTATTAAAAAAAGTATTGCGCTCATGATTTACTATTTCAGGCGCTTCTATAGCGATCTCGACGGGAAAGTCAGGTTCATCAAGATTATCTACAAGCGCTCTTAACCGTGTAACTTCTGCGGTTAAGGACAAAAATTGCGCGCGACTCTCTCTCAAGCTAGATACAGCGCGAGTAGGGTCAATGCGCAGTAGTAAATCACCTTGCTCTACAATTTGACCTTCACGGACTAATATCTCTTCAACGATACCGCCATCTAAGGACTGAACTACCTGTAATTGTCGAGATGGAATCACACGACCATCACCACGAGCAACCTCATCTAAGGGTGCATTAGCAGCCCACACCAATAAGGCAATCAAGGCTAACGCCATAATGTAGAGTAGGCGTCGAGCATGAACGGGCTCTTGTTGTATACGCCCCCACTCAGCATCAACGACCCAATCTTTATCCGCCGGCGTACCTAGCCAACGACCAAATATTTTATCAATAAGCGGCGCACCACGATGGCCAACAGAATCACTAATTTTACCAACCTGCTCAAAACCTTTCTGCTCAAGACTGACTTTAGTGTCTGACATTAGCTAGCACTCCCTATTCGACCTTGTCTCAGTGCTTCCATAACATTTGCCTTAGGACCATCGGCCACGATTCTACCGCCGTCAATGACGATAATCCTATCTACTAACGAAAGAAGCGAACTACGGTGAGTAATGACTAAAAGGGTTTTATCTTGACTGAATCGAGTTAAATTCTGCTTGAACTGTTCTTCACTGGAGTGATCTAGTGATCCTGTTGGCTCATCCATCAAAAGGATAGGAGGGTCGTTAATTAATGCACGTGCTATAGCAATAGATTGACGCTGTCCACCTGAAAGTAATTGACCGCGTTCTCCTACTTGCATATCAAACCCAGCAGGATGAGCATTAATAAAAGGTGCTAGACCACTTAGATTGGCCGCTTTCAATATTTGATGATCTTCAGCTTGAGGACAACCAACGACGATATTTTCCTTTAAAGTTCCAAAGAACATTGAGATATCTTGAGGTACATAACCAATTTGATGTCGTAGCTCGGCAGGATCAATTTGGCGCAGATCAACCCCATCAACTAATACAGAACCACTTTCAGGTGCATAAAGACCAAGAATGAGTTTCTCTAAGGTGGTTTTACCAGAACCGTTTCTACCTAAAATAGCAACATGCTCTCCAGATTTAATCTTGAAAGACATATCGTTAATCGCTAATCGCTCATCATCAGGATAACGGAAATTAACATGTTTAAATTCGATATCACCTTTCAACGCCGGACGACTCGTCCAGCTTTTTCCTTCAGGGCGTTCAACAGGGCGATCCATCAGTTCATTCAACGATTGCATAGCAGTAGAAGCGTGATGATACTGCGCTAACAAGCCGGCCGCTTGGCTAATCGGTGCCATAGCACGAGAAGACAAAAGATAAGCAGCAATTAATCCGCCCTGAGTTAAGTTGCCCTCAACGATCATATACACGCCGATAATGATAATAGATACCGCTACGGTATGTTGTGTCCATTGCGCACCATTACTAATGGATGCAGACAATAAACGCATTTGAGCACTCGTGCGGGTTAAAAAGATGGTGGTTTTTTCCCAGATATTCTGAATACGGCTTTCTGCACCAAAGCTTTTAACCGTTTCAAGATTCGATAAGCTCTCAATCAGTGTTGAATTGCGCATTGCACCTGCGCGCATGGATGTTTCCGAAAGTTGATGCATCTTCGACTGAGCACTTAACGCATAGATCAATACCAGGATTGCACCTATCACAATAGGTATCACTAATGGCCAGCCGATAATTGCTATAATGCCCATGAAAAGTAGAACAAAGGGTAGATCAACTAAAGCAACGATAGTCAACGAACTCATAAAACTACGAATAGATTCAAATGACTGAACATTCGCAGCAAATGATCCAGCAGAAGCGGGGCGATTGACCATCTTCATACCTAGGATACGCTCCATGATAGAAGCCGATAGCTTTACATCAGCACGACTCGCACCTAAATCCACAAACCAGCTGCGCATCATTCGCAGTACAAGATCTGCTGTTAATACCGTAAAAATTCCGGCAGATAGAACCCACAAAGTATCAGTAGCATGGTTAGGTACAACCCGATCATATACGTTCATGACAAACAGCGGCATAGCAACCGCAAACAGGTTAATCATGACGGCTGCGATAATAATGTCACGGTAAAGACGACGGTTTTCGCCGATAACGCCCCAAAACCAGTGTCTATCTTTTATCTTGTTAATTTCAGAAGCACGGTTATCGAAGCGAAATTGCGGACGTGCATAAATCACACTTCCAGTGTATTGATTATTCAGCTCTTCTAAGGAAACGGAAACTACGGTATCGCTTAACTCAGGATAAATAACGTTCGCGGTCTTATCATTCAGATTAATACTGTTTAAGACACACGCTTTATCCTGTTTAAGCAAAAGAGTTGCCGGAAAAAGGTTCTCATTTAATTGGTTTAACTTTGTGGATGAAATTCTGCTTGCTAAACCTGCGCGTTTCGCTGCTCGACCAAAAATGGATGGCGTTAACTTGCCATCAACCAATGGCAATCCTGCGACCGCAGTTTCTGCAGAAATAGGCGTCTCATGAAATCGAGAAAGAATTAACAGACAACCTATAAGCGCACCCCCAGAAGGGTGGTGAAATTCTGACATATTGAATTCCATCTACTCTATGTAAAGCAACAAGAACCCTAGTTGCGCTAGGGTCCACTTGGTAATACCTTGCTTTATAAACGCTTATCGATTGCTCAAGATATGCTGACTGACATCTAAGTCAGGGCAAGCACTGTCAGAATCAACGGTAAAAGTTTCAGCACCTAAATCGGCAAGTGTTGGTAAGCCTTCTCTTACGATATCAAGTGCAGGTAACAGTTCACCCATTAAGGTCAATGCACGCGCAGAGGCGATACTACGATCATATAATGCGTTGGTGAACGCACGACTTGCTTGGAAGTATTCATTTTCAGAATCTAAGACGTCCAACAGCGTGCGTTGTCCGATGTCAAACTGGTCTTTATAAGCAGTACGAACACGATCAGAAGAGATGCGGTGTTGATTTAGCGCAGGTAATTGCTCATCCAACTTACGTACATCGTTAATTGCAATCTGAAGCGTTTGACGTAAATCGACACAGGCTTTATCACGCAAGCTTTTAGCAATATTTACTTCTTCATAAGCGCGTTGTAACGAAGCTTCATCACGACCACCATTGAAGATGTTGTAACGGAACTCTAAAGCAATACGACCATCATCACGACGATTGCTAAGGCCCCGATCATCAAAGCTTTGTGTGCCATAGCGAGCAGTTAGGTTTAAGCGTGGACGAAACTCAGCACGATTTGTCTCAACTAACGCTTCTTGTGCATGAATGTTACGGATAGCTGCATGGAAAGCAGGGTTGCCTTGATAGGCTAAGCGCAACGCCGCGCGAACATCAGAAGGGATATTGCTATCATCGAGGGTCACCGGTTCCATATTTGCGGGCGGTAAATCACCAACAAGTCTCAAGTAGCGTGCACTGACATCATGCAGGTTAGACATTTCGGTCAGTAAATTGGACTCTGCTAATGATAAGCGGCCTGAAATCTGCTCTAGATCTGCACGACGTGCCACGCCAGCAATAGCACTTTCTTCAATTTGATTGAAAACAGCGATATGCTCCTCAAGGTTTTCTTCTGCCAATCGAACTAATTCACGAAAACGCATCACGTCTTCGTAAGCATTCATGGCTTGAAGTGCGATATTTTCAACATCGTCAAGTAGTTCAAAATAGCGTACTAATTGAGCACTTTCAAAACGGGTTACTTCACTGCGAGTTCTAAACCCATCATATAGCATTTGTGTTAACGAAATTTCGGCGGCGGAACCAGAGAAGTTTCGTTTAGTATCGCTATTTTCCCAATCACGATAGTTATGACCATAACTAGCTGTAAAGTCGACGATGGGTTTGTATCCACCACGGGCAAAGCCTATGTCATGATCAGACGCTAAGAATGCATACCAACTAGCTTGAACTTCTGGATTTGTTTCAATCGCTTGGCGAGCAACATCCGATATAGTGACAGATGTCATTTGTGAGTGAGCATTAGATCCTATCAGGCAGCTACCAGCAAAAAATGCAGCCAATATATTGATTCTTACGTTCATTTTTTTCATTCCATTCACCCATAAATAAATCGTAAATATTATTATGATTAACATATTAACATATTAACATATTAACATATTAACATACTAACATCTAACCGTAAGCAAATGGTAAGCAGGTTATGCCCCCTAATATTCCTGCTGTATTAAATTACTAGGTAACCATTCAGACCCAAAATAATTCAAAAAGTACTTGACAGGGTTTTGGGCTGAAAAAACCAAATTTCAATCAGGCGCTTAGCCTTGGCTGTATGTTTATCTTAATCGCTCTGAGAGCTTACTGTCCGTAAGATACTCGACTGCCTTAGTTCCCGCGAACCCTAATTCGTAAAAGCGCTCAAAACGCAGCACAGAGCGAAAAATTCGACCTGAAAAAGATGTGCGATAATAAGCCATCAATTATTAGGAATCAGGTCTATCTCATGAAGATCAGTGATATCGATGTCGACACCATCATCGAGAATGCCAGGCAGCAGCTGAAGGATGATCCTTCTGTTTCTCCATC